>NZ_JBHYPZ010000020.1:0-150316 GCF_042746485.1 Streptomyces sp. NPDC058751
TGCCGGTACATCCGCCCGTCGCCGTTGGACGGAGAGGTGACCGTCGGTGGCGACGGGCATCTGATGTACCGGCACGGCCCCTCCCGCCGGATCCCGGCCGCGGGGGTGCGGTGGCTTGGGCCCAGTCCCTCACCGGCGTGGCTTTCAGCCCCTCCGGCGATTGAGGAGCCGGGTCCGGGGCGGAGCCTCCGTACGGGACGGGTAGGGGCGGAGGGGGCGAGAGACCGCTTGGGGCCGGTCTCGGGGGATTCGTGGTGCACGCGTCGGGCCGGGGCACGCGGAAGGGCCCCGCGAAACGTTTCGTTCGCGGGGCCCTTCCGGACGGGGGCGACTCAGTCGTTGACGCCAGCGTTGCCGAACGCCGGGTTCAGGGCGCCGATGACGTTCACGCTGTCGCCGACCACGTTCACCGGGACGTGGACGGGGACCTGGGCGACGTTGCCCGAGACGGCACCCGGCGACTTCGCGGCAGCGCCTTCGGCACCCGCGTCGGCGACAGCAGCACCAGCGCAGGCCCCCGTGGCGATACCGGCGATGGTGGCGGCCAGGGCGGCCTTCTTGGCGATGTTCATGGGAAGCGTTCCTCCTGCGTTCACGGATCCGACCCTGCCGCGGGTCGTACGCTGAGAACGCCGGGGAGCCGGGGACGGCACGGGAGGCCGTGGCGAATACCCCGTCCGGTTCAGTCCACTGATGAGCCGACAAGCCGACCGGCCCCCCAGGGGCTCCCTGGAAGGCCGGTGGTCACGGTCACCACGACGGGGAACCTCAGCGGTTGACGCCGAGGTTGCCGAACGCCGGGTTCAGGGCGCCGATGACGTTCACGCTGTCGCCGACCACGTTCACCGGGACGTCGACCGGGACCTGGACGAGGTTGCCGGAGACGACGCCCGGGGAGCCCACGGCCTTGCCGGCCGCCGACGCGCCGTCCGCCGCCGAGGCCATGCCCGCGCCAGCGGCGACCAGACCGCCGGCCACCATCGCGACAGCCGTGAACTTCTTCAGCTTCTTCACTTGCGAAACCCCTCCTCGCGAACACCGGGGCAGGCTGCCGCGGCGCACTGGAGAACGGCCGGGCCCCACGGAGGATGCGCCAT
The DNA here is from genome assembly GCF_042746485.1 of Streptomyces sp. NPDC058751. NCBI lineage: Bacteria > Bacillati > Actinomycetota > Actinomycetes > Kitasatosporales > Streptomycetaceae > Streptomyces > Streptomyces sp. NPDC058751. Next base: position 1,098 of record NZ_JBHYPZ010000020.1, read on the forward strand.
TCGGGTGACATACACACGACGGTATGAATCTCATCCCGGAGCGGAGTCCTCCGAGTTGACGGTCAGTCCGTGATTCCGTGCCTCACGGCCCACAGCGCGGCCTGGGTGCGGTCGGCGAGGTCCAGTTTCATCAGGATGTTCGAGACGTGGGTCTTGACCGTCTTCTCGGAGAGGACGAGGGCGCGGGCGATCTCCCGGTTGGAGCGGCCGTCCGCGATCAGGCCGAGCACCTCCCGCTCCCGGTCGGTGAGCGAAACGCCCCTGCCCTGGCCCGGTCCGGTCTCCTCCTGGGACAACAGGGCGCTCGCGACCTCGGGTTGCAGGACGACGTGTCCCGCGTGGACCGAGCGGATGGCCCCGGCCAGCGCGTCGGGGTCGACGTCCTTGTACACGTACCCGGCGGCGCCCGCGCGCAGGGCCGGCACCACCGTGCGCTGCTCGGTGAAGCTGGTGACGATCAGTACGCGGGTGGGGTTGGCGAGTTCGCGGAGCTTTCGCAGCGCGTCGATGCCGTCCATTCCCGGCATCTTGACGTCCATGAGGACGACGTCCGGCCTCAGTTCCTCGGCGCGGGTGACGCCTTCGGATCCGTCGGACGCCTCGCCGACGACCTCGATGTCGTCCTGCACTTCGAGGAAGGTGCGCAGTCCCCGGCGGACGACCTGGTGGTCGTCGACGAGCAGCACCTTGATTGCGTCAGCCACCAGGGACCTCCATCTCGATCACGGTGCCCTTCCCGGGCGCCGATTCCACGGTGAGTGTGCCGCCGACCCCGCTCGCCCGGTCCCTCATCGACACCAGGCCGAGATGGCGGCCGGCACTGCGTGTCGCGGCCGGGTCGAAGCCGCCGCCGTCGTCGCGGACGTGCAGGACGGCGCCGGGGCCGCGCCGGTCCAGGGTGACGTCGACGCGGGCGGCGCCGGAGTGCCGCAGCGCGTTGTGAAGGGCCTCCTGGGAGACCCTCAGCACGGCCTCCTCCTGGGCGGCGGGCAGTGCCCGCACACCATGGCTGGAGAAGGTCACGCGCGCGGAGTGCGCGCGGTCGAGGACCTGGATCTGGGTGCGCAGGGTGGCGACGAGACCGTCCTCGTCGAGGGCGGCGGGGCGCAACTCGACTACGGCGGCGCGCAGTTCTTCGGTGGCCTCCGCGGCGAGCGCGGCCACGTGCTGGAGTTCGCCCTTGGCGCGGGAGGGGTCTCGGTCGACGAGGGCTGCGGCGGCCTGCGCGGTCAGGCGCAGCGAGAACAGCTTCTGGCTGACGGCGTCGTGCAGTTCGTGCGCGAGCCGGGAGCGTTCCTCGGCGATGGTGAGCTCGCGGCTGCGTTCGTAGAGCCGGGCGTTGGTCAGGGCGATCGCCGCGTGCTGGGCGAGGATGCCGAGGAGTTCCTCGTCGTCCTCGGTGAAGCCGCAGCGGCCGTCCGGCCCGGCGCAGGGCGGTCCGCCCTCGGGCCGCAGCTTGTTCGCGAGGAAGAGGGCGCCGATGATCTCGTCCCCGTCGCGGATGGGCAGCCCCAGGAAGTCGGACATGTCGGGGTGGGCCGCGGGCCAGCCCTCGAAGCGGGGGTCCTCGCGCACGTCGGCCAGGCGTTCGGGGCGGGCCGCGCGCAGCATCGCGGCGAGGATGCCGTGCTGGCGCGGCAGCGGCCCGATGGCCCTCCACTGCGCGTCGCTGACCCCGTCGACGACGAACTGGGCGAAGCCGCCGTGGTCGTCGGGCACGCCCAGCGCCGCGTACTGCGCGTCGAGCAGTTCGCGGGCCGAAGCGACGATCGTCTTGAGGACGTCGCGCACTTCGAGGTGCCTGCTCATGGCCAGCAGCGCGGAGCTCACCGCGTACAGGCCCGACCGGGGTCCGTGACTCATGCCCCCAAAAGTACCGGCGGGGTGTGACACCGCGTATCGGACCGCGGCCCCGCCCACCGGGCCGTTGGCCCTAGGCCGAAAGGCCCCTGATCGTTGCGGCTCGCGTACGAGGCGTCGGGAAGGGGCGCGTTCCTACCGTGAGGGCACCCGCCGGGAAGGCGGTTCGAGCGAGGGGACGGATGTCATGCCGGTAGCGATCATCACGGGGGCCTCGAAGGGACTGGGGAGGGCGCTCGGCGAGGCTCTGGCCGGGCGGGGCTGGGATCTGGTTCTCGACGCCAGGACGGCCGGAGCGCTGGCGGGGACCGCGGAGGCGCTGTCCGCGTACGGGACGCGGGTGGAGGCCCTGCCCGGGGACGTCGCGGACGCCGGGCACCGCGCCGAGCTGGTGGCCGCGGCCCGGGGGCTGGGCGGTGTCGACCTGCTCGTGAACAACGCGAGCGCGCTGGGCGCGGAGCCGCTGGTGCGCCTGGAGGGGCTGGACCTCGCGGGGCTGCGGCGGGCCCTGGAGGTCAACGTGGTCGCCGCGCTCGGCCTGGTCCAGGAGGCGCTGCCGCTGCTGAGGGCCGCCGGGGCGGGCGCGGTCGTGGCCGTCAGCTCGGACGCCGCGGTGCAGGCGTACGGGACGTGGGGCGGCTACGGGGCCTCGAAGGCGGCGCTGGACCGTCTCTCGGCGGTGCTCGGCGAGGAGGAGCCCGGTCTGCGGGTGTGGGCGGTGGACCCCGGGGACATGGGGACGGACCTGTACGCGGCGGCCGTACCGGACGACGACGATCCGCGGCCTGCGCCGGACCACGTGGTCCCGGCCTTCCTGCGGCTGCTGGACGAGCGGCCGGCCAGCGGGCGCTACGCGGCCTCGGACCTGCTGGAGGAGCGGTGACGACGGCGATGGGGGTCTCTCCGGCCGGGCGCGGCCGGGCGCGGGGAAGCGTTCCGGAGGAGTTGTCGGCGCGGGTTCCCGCGGAGCAGCGCGGTTCCGGCCGCGACCGGGATTCCGTACGGCTGCTGGTGTCGCGCGGCACCGAGGTGTCGCATCACGCGTTCGTGGAGCTGCCCCGGTTGCTGAAGGCCGGGGACCTGCTGATCGTCAACACCTCGGCCACGCTGGCGGCGGCCGTGGACGGACGGATCGGGCACGCGCGCGTGGTGGTGCACTTCTCCACGCGCGGCGACGACGGGCGGTGGGCGGTCGAGCTGCGGGATCCCGACGGGCGTGGCACCACGCGCGCGCGTGCGGGCGGCCCCGCGGGGACAGCGGTGTCCCTGCCCGGGGACGTACGTCTCGTCCTGGAGGAGCCGCTGAGCCCGCGGGGGCGGCGGCTGTGGTGGGGGCGGGTACCGGACACGGACGTACCGGGGCTGCTGCGGCGGTACGGGCGGCCCATCCGCTACTCCTACACGGACCGGGACCAGCCGTTGTCCGTGTACCAGACGGTCTTCGCGCTGCCGTCGGACGACGGGGCGGGGAGCGCGGAGATGCCGAGCGCGGCACGCCCCTTCACCTCGCGTCTGGTGGCGGAGCTGGTGAGCCGGGGTGTGCAGTTCGCGCCGGTCGCCCTGCACACGGGGGTCGCCTCGGCGGAGTCGCACGAGCCGCCGTATCCGGAGCGGTACGAGGTTCCGGCGGTGTCGGCCCGGCTGGTCAACGCCGCGCGGGCCGGCGGAGGCCGGATCATCGCGGTCGGTACGACGGCGGTGCGGGCCGTGGAGTCCGCGACCGGGGAGGACGGGCTGGTCCGGGCGGCGAAGGGGTGGACCGGTCTCGTGGTGACTCCGGAGCGCGGTGTGCGGGCCGTGGACGGGCTGCTGACCGGGCTGCACGAGCCGGAGGCCTCGCACCTGCTGATGCTGGAGGCGGTCGCGGGAGCGGCGGTGGTCGACCGTGCCTACGACGAGGCGCTGCGCGGGCGCTACCTCTGGCACGAGTTCGGGGACGTGCACCTCACCCTTCCCTCCCTCCCCCCGGAGCGAGCCTCACTCTGAGCATTGCTCTCGCAACTCCACGTCAGAACGATCGAGGGACCTTGTGAGCCCGCACATAGGGTCCAGGTCACGTACGAAGGAGCATAGGAGATAAAAGGGACAAGATGACCAGGGGAGACGTGCCACTCTGCCCTGATTTGCCCCATCTGGGTCCACTACCCGGCTTCGTAGGTCACAGCTTTGCCAGGGCATTTTGCGACCGCTAAGAATTGCTCTCGTCGCTCAGCGCCTCGGGTTCTCCCCGGCAGCGCCTGATCCGGAAACGCAGTGTCCCCCACCGGACCACGAGCGACCTCCGCGCTATTCGAAGAGGTCCATCAGTAATGCCCAAGAACATCGCCGCCCGTGGTCATAGTCCGAAGCCGACCAAGCTCCACAAGCTTTCGATCGCCGGTGTGGCCGCGCTCGGTGCCGCCGCCCTCGCGTTCTCCCTGGTTCCGGACAGCGGCCGCACCACCACGGACGACGCCGCCTCCACGGCGCCGGTCGCCTACAGCGGGCAGCAGATCAAGGGCGTCGAGTCCGGCGTGGCCGGCACGAGCGGCGCCGAGCTGAAGGCTCGGAGCATCGAGGCCGGGCACAAGGCGGCGGCCGACACCGCGGCCGCCGCGAAGAAGGAGGCCGCCTCCCAGGCGGCGGCCGCCAAGAAGAAGGCCGCGGCCCAGGCCGCCGCGAAGAAGAAGGCCGCCGCCCAGAAGAAGGCTGCCGCCCAGGCCGCCGCCAAGAAGAAGGCCGCCGAGTCGCGCGCCGAGTCCGCCACCGCGAGCCGCTCCACGCACCGCATCCAGATGGAGACGGTCGCCGCGAAGACGTACCCCAACAACCTCGACGGCTGGATCCGCGAGTCCCTCGACATCATGAAGAAGAAGGGCATCCCCGGCAGCTACCAGGGACTGCACAAGAACATCATGCGTGAGTCCTCGGGCAACCCGATGGCCATCAACGACTGGGACATCAACGCCATCAACGGCATCCCGTCGAAGGGGCTTCTCCAGGTCATCCCGCCGACCTTCAAGGCGTACCACGTGGAAGGCACCTCGTGGAACATCTACGACCCGGTCGCCAACATCACCGCCGCCTGCAACTACGCGGCCGACAAGTACGGCTCCATGGACAACGTCAACAGCGCGTACTGAGGACTCGGCGCGGAGTCCCCACACAGACGCCGAAGGGCGGCACCCCGGTCAGGGTGCCGCCCTCGCGCCGTTCCCGGACGTCTACTTGCGCATGACCTCGGGCTCGTGGCGGCGCAGGAAGCGGGACACGAAGAAGCCGCAGACGACACCGAGGACGATCAGCGCGATCATGTCCAGGGTCCAGGCTCCGGCCGTGTGGTCCCACAGCGGGTCCGTGCTCGTCGGGTCGTCCTGGTTCGGGAAGATGTTGTTCAGGTCCAGCGTGGCCCCGGAAGCGGCCACCGCCCAGCGGGCCGGCATCAGGTACGAGAACTGGTTGACGCCCACCGTGCCGTTCAGGATGAACAGACAGCCGGTGAAGACCACCTGGACGATCGCGAACATGACCAGGAGCGGCATCGTCTTCTCGGCCGTCTTCACCAGGGAGGAGATGATCAGGCCGAACATCATCGACACGAAGCCCAGGACCATGATCGGCAGCGTGAGTTCGAGCTTGGGCAGGCTCTTGAAGATCAGGCCCTCCGACGGGACCTCACGGCTGCCGAAGCCGATGGCACCGACCAGCGCGCCCTGCAGCATCGTGATCACACCGAGGACGATCACCTTGGACATCAGGTACGCCGAACGCGACAGACCCGTCGCGCGCTCCCGCTCGTAGATCACCCGTTCCTTGATCAGCTCGCGGACCGAGTTGGCGGCGCCCGCGAAGCACGCGCCGACCGCGAGGATCAGCAGCACGGTCGTGGCGGTGCCGTTCGGGACGGGCACCCCGCTCTTCGGGTTCACCGGGTTGACCAGCAGCGTCTTGTCCGGATCGATGAGCAGGCTCACCGCGCCGAGCACCGCCGGCAGGATCACCGTCAGCGCGAGGAAGCCCTTGTCGGACGCGATGACCGACGCGTACCGCCGGATGAGGGTGACGAGCTGGGAACCCCAGCCCTGCGGCTTCGGCGGCTTCATCGCCTGCGCGGGCGGGATCTGCGTCGACTGCGGAGCCACCGCGTCGATGTCCGCCGCGTACATCTGGTAGTGCTGCGAGCCCTTCCAGCGGCCCGCCCAGTCGTAGTCGCGGTAGTTCTCGAACGCGGAGAACACGTCGGCCCAGGTCTCGTAGCCGAAGAAGTTCAGCGCCTCCTCCGGGGGACCGAAGTAGGCGACGGCGCCGCCGGGCGCCATCACGAGGAGCTTGTCGCAGATCGCGAGCTCCGCCACCGAGTGCGTGACGACGAGGACCGTACGGCCGTCGTCGGCGAGGCCGCGCAGGAGCTGCATGACGTCGCGGTCCATGCCCGGGTCGAGACCGGAGGTCGGCTCGTCCAGGAAGATCAGCGACGGCTTGGTGAGCAGCTCCAGGGCCACCGAGACACGCTTGCGCTGGCCACCGGAGAGCGAGGTGACCTTCTTCTCCTTGTGGATGTCCAGCTTCAGCTCGCGCAGCACCTCGTCTATGCGCGCCTCGCGCTCCTCGCCCGTGGTATCGGCGGGGAAGCGCAGCTTGGCCGCGTACTTGAGGGCCTTCTTGACGGTCAGCTCCTTGTGCAGGATGTCGTCCTGCGGGACCAGACCGATGCGCTGGCGCAGCTCGGCGAACTGCTTGTACAGGTTCCGGTTGTCGTAGAGGACATCGCCCTGGTTGGCGGGACGGTAGCCCGTGAGCGCCTTCAGGAGCGTCGACTTGCCGGAACCCGACGGGCCGATGACCGCCACGAGCGACTTCTCGGGCACACCGAAGGAGACGTCCTTGAGGATCTGCTTGCCGCCGTCGACGGTGACCGTCAGGTGGCGGGCCGAGAAGGAGACCTCACCGGTGTCGACGAACTCCTCGAGCCGGTCGCCGACCAGCCGGAACGTCGAGTGGCCGACGCCGACGATGTCGTTCGGGCCGAGCAGCGCGGAGCCGCCCTTGGTGATCGGCATACCGTTGACGTACGTGCCGTTGTGCGAGCCGAGGTCACGGATCTCGAAGCGGCCGTCCGGCGTCGCGTGGAACTCGGCGTGGTGGCGCGAGACCTGGAGGTCGGAGACCACCAGTTCGTTCTCCAGCGCACGGCCGATGCGCATCACACGGCCCAGCGAGAACTGGTAGAAGGTCGTCGGGCTGCGGTCGCCGTAGACCGGCGACGCCCCCGCGCCGACGCCGGATCCCTGCTGCTGCGGAATGCCCCCCTGCGCGTTCTGCGGGGGCTGCGACGCCTGCGGCGTCGGCTTCTGGGACCAGCCGGGGCCGGCGCCCTGCGCCACCGGGGCCGCCGCACCGGCCACGCTCAGACGCGGACCGTCGGTCGCGTTGCCCAGGTGCACGGCCGAACCCGGACCGATCTCCAGCTGGTGGATCCGCTGCCCCTGCACGAACGTGCCGTTGGTGCTCCCGTGGTCGTCGATGACCCAACTACGGCCGTTCCAGCTGATCGTGGCGTGGCGCCAGGAGACCCTGGCGTCCTCGAGCACGATGTCCCCCTGCGGATCGCGTCCGAGGGTGTGAGGCCTGGACGCGTCGAGCGTCCAGGTCCGTCCATTCAATTCCAGTACGAGTTCCGGCACTCCAGCCCCACTGAGTTGTCCCCCGAGTTACCCCCGTCACAGGGAGTCTAGGGATGTCGAACATCGTGGGGAACTATTTCAGTTCAGGCCCCCTGACCGAAAGTCGGGCCTTGCGAACGTTGGTGACGGGCGGGTTGTCCACATCCGTTGACGGGGTTGAAAACGGCCCGGAGAGTGGTAATCCCACACGAGGGGGACATACGCGGGATCACCGCGGCGCTGATCGGGGGGGTCTGGCGATGGGCATCGGGACCACGCACCACGGCGGAAGCACCAGGGGCGTGCCCTGGGTGGACGTGCTGCTGTCGGCGGTCGTCTCCGTGAGCTGGGCGCTGATCGGCATGGCGGGCACCGCCGCGCTCGGTCTGCACCTGCTCGGGGCCGACGCCGCGGCCGCGCTCGGCCCGATGACCGCCGCGATGGTGGCCCTCGGGGCGGGCGGCTCGGTGACACCGTCCGGCGACGTCTCCGCCTTCGGTCTGAAGGGGGCCCAGGCGCACACCGCCGTCCAGATCACCCCACTGGGTGTCGGGCTGGTCGGCGCCCTGCTGCTGTCGTGGCTCTTCCTGCGCTCCTTGCGCGGGGCGGGAGTTGTCGTCTCACCGGCCGAACTCCTCGCGCGGGCGGGCTCGGTGGTCGCCCTGTTCGTGGCGACCCTGGGCGGGCTCGCCTGGGCCGGGCACGACGTCATCACGATCGACGGCGGTGAGCTCGGGCTCGACAAGGCCACGGGCGGTGGCGGGCTCGGTTCCATCACGGACGACCTCCCGGGCGGTCTCGGCGACCTCGGCGGTCTGCTGCCCGGCAGGATCGGCGACCTCGTGAAGGCGAAGGCGGCCGTGGGGTTCTCCGTCGACACCGTCCCCACCCTGCTCGGCGGCGCCGTGTGGGCCGCCGCGGTCCTGCTGATCGCGCTGCTGGCCTCCCGGCGTACGCCGCTGCCGCGCGGCTGGGACGCCGTGCACCGCGCGGTGCGGCCGGCCGTCTCCTCCCTCGTCACCGTCCTGCTGGTCGCCGTCCTCGCCGGGCTCGCGGCGGCCGCGTACGCGGCGGTCGGCGACGACCACCCGAAGCGGGTCATGGGAGCCGCGCTGCTCGGCGCGCCCAACGGCGTGTGGCTCGGCATCCCCCTCGGGCTCTTCGTCCCCTGGGACGGCAGGGCCTCGGGCGAGCTCGCCAAACTGCTGCCCGACCCCCTCGACGAGTTGCTGACCGCCGACGCGAGCCGGGCCGTCACCCTCGGGCGCCTCGCCGAACTCGACGGGCGCATATGGCTGTTGGGGCTCGCCGCCGCCCTGATGATGCTGTACGCCGGTGTCCTGACTGCTGCGCGTACGCCATTCGTACGGGCCGGGGGTGCGACGGTGGGGGGAGCACCGGGGGGGCCTGACGTACGGGGCGACAGTGCGCTTCGGTTCGCCGGGCGCTGCGCGCTTCGGCTGGGGGCCGTGACGGCGCTGGCGCTGCCCCTGCTCGCGTGGCTGACGGAGGTGTCGGTGGACGCCTCCCTGTCCGTGTTCGGGTTCGACGCGTTCGGGGCGGGGATCGAGTTGCGCGGGCGCTTGGGGGTGGCGTTGGTGCTGGGGGCGTTGTGGGGGGCGGGGGCCGGGGGGACGGGGGCGTTGTTGGCTTGGGTGAGCGGGGCTGCGGGGCGGAGGGCCGTCGGGGTTGCCGGGGCTGCTGTCGGAGTTACCGGGGCTGCTGGGGTTGCCGGGGTCTCCGGGAGTGCCGGGAGTGCCGGGGGCGGGTGGGGGGCCGAGGGGGGCCGGGAGGCTGGGCCTTATCGGCCTCGGGGGTCGTACCGGGCGCCCAACCCTGACACCAATCCGTACCTGAAGGTGCCGGACGAGTTGCGGGAGCCGGAGGATCGGGGGGCGGCTCCGGAGGCGTCGGGTGATGTGTACGGGGCGCCGACCATGGTGGGGCCGATCGGACCGTCGTCGAAGCGGCGGCGGCCGGACGGGCCGCCGCCGCTGCCTCCTCCGCCGCCGCCTGCTCCGCCCTCGTCGGACGGGGGGCCGCCGCCTCCGCGTCGGCCACGACGTTGAGGTCTCGCGGCCGTGTGCGGGATCGCTGCGCCGGCCGTCGCGGGTTCGCTCCGGTGGGTGGGTCGGGGCCGTGCCGGTACATCCGCCCGCATCCGAACGGATCCCAGCGGGGTTCGGATGCGCGGGTGGGTGCTGATCCGTCCGGCCTGCGGGCATCTGATGTACCGGCACGTCCCCTCACGCCGGATCCCGGCTGCGGGTGCGGGTGGTGGCCGTTCCGGTGCCTGCCGCCGGGTCCCGGCTGTGGGCGCGTGGTGGTTTGGGTGCAGCCCCTCGCGGGCGTGACTTTTCAGCTCCGGCCGGGGAAAGTTTCAGCCCCTCCGGCGTTTGAGGAGCGGGGGTGCGGGGGCGGAACCCCAGGTCGAGTCGGGTCGGGTCGGGTCGGGCAGGGGCGGAGGGGGCGAAAGAAGGTTGTGGGGCCGCGGGGGCGAGGGGTCGGGGGTGGGTGGGGGTTCGTCACTCGGGGGTCTTCGGGGTGTCACCCAGTGTTCCGTGTCCGCCAGGCGGACCGGGCGGGCGGGAGGCACGGGGTGCCGGATACGGTGGGAAATACCATGAGCGCTTCACATACCCCTGATGTGCCCACTCTTCTTGTCAAGATCTTCGGCAAGGACCGGCCGGGCATCACCGCCGGACTCTTCGACACCCTCGCCGCCTACTCCGTCGACGTGGTCGACATCGAGCAGGTCGTCACCCGGGGCCGGATCGTGCTGTGCGCACTCGTGACCGAGCCGTCCGCGGGCCTCGAAGGCGACCTCCGGTCGACCGTCCACAGCTGGGCCGAGTCGATGAAGATGCAGGCGGAGATCATCTCCGGCCTCGGCGACAACCGCCCTCGCGGCCTGGGACGTTCGCTGGTCACCGTCCTCGGACATCCGCTCACCGCGGAGTCGACGGCCGCCATCGCCGCGCGGATCACGAAGACCGGCGGCAACATCGACCGTATCTTCCGGCTGGCCAAGTACCCCGTCACCGCGGTCGAGTTCGCGGTGTCCGGTACGGAGCCCGAGGAACTGCGCACCGCCCTGGTGACCGAGGCCTCGGCACTCGGTGTCGACATCGCGGTCGTGGCCGCGGGCCTGCACCGGCGGGCCCAGCGTCTCGTCGTGATGGACGTGGACTCCACGCTCATCCAGGACGAGGTGATCGAGCTCTTCGCCGCGCACGCCGGGTGCGAGGCCGAGGTCGCCGAGGTCACGGCCGCCGCGATGCGCGGTGAGCTGGACTTCGAGCAGTCCCTGCACGCGCGGGTGGCGCTCCTCGAAGGGCTGGACGCCTCCGTGGTGGACAAGGTGCGCGAGGAGGTGCGGCTGACGCCGGGCGCGCGGACCCTGATCCGTACGCTGAAGCGGCTCGGCTTCCAAGTCGGCGTCGTCTCCGGCGGGTTCACCCAGGTCACCGACGACCTGAAGGAACGGCTCGGACTCGACTTCGCCCAGGCCAACACGCTGGAGATCGTCGACGGGAAGCTGACCGGCCGGGTCACCGGCGAGATCGTGGACCGGGCGGGCAAGGCGCGGCTGCTGCGCCGGTTCGCCTCCGAGGCCGGGGTTCCGCTGGCCCAGACCGTGGCGATCGGCGACGGCGCCAACGACCTCGACATGCTCAACGCCGCCGGTCTCGGGGTCGCCTTCAACGCGAAGCCGGTCGTACGGCAGGCCGCGCACACCGCGGTGAACTTCCCGTTCCTCGACACGGTCCTCTATCTGCTGGGCGTCACCCGTGAAGAGGTCGAGGCCGCCGACATGCACGAGGACGAGAGCGCCGGCTGAGCGACGGTCCCGACGACGGGCGGGTTCACTCCGTCGGAGCCCAGTAGTCGGTCAGGGCGGCCGAGCCGGGTTCGAGGGACTTCCAGGGGCCGTCGAAGGAGAGGACCGCGAACGCGGCGGTGTGGAAGCCGTGGGCGTTCATCCGGGCGCGGGTGTCGCCCTCCGCCCGGCCCGCCAGGATCTCGGCGAGGCCGTGCATGCCCGGGTTGTGGCCGATCAGGACCGCGTTCCGGGTGTCGTCCGCGGTTTCGTTGAGCACGGCGATCAGCTCACCGGGCGAGGCTTCGTAGATCCGCTCCTCGTAGACCGTTCTCGGCCGGTGCGGGAGCTCATGGACGGCGTGCTTCCATGTCTCACGGGTCCGTACCGCGGTGGAGCACAGGGCCAGGTCCAGGGGGATGCCGCTGTCGGCCAGCTTGCGTCCGGCGATGGCGGCGTCCATGCGGCCCCGGTCGGCGAGCGGCCGCTCATGGTCGGACACCTGCGGCCAGTCGGCTTTCGCATGCCGGAAGAGGATGATCCTGCGGGGTTCTGCGACGCTCATGCGTCCCAGCTTCGCACGAAACATGCCATGGGGCGCAGGGAGTTGATGTGCTCCCCCTGGGAGGGTGACGCCCTGCCCCGTCAGGGGTGATGGCCGTCTCCGCCGAGGGAGCGGGGTGCGGTGGGAGGGGCTTCCGGGTGTGCGGCGGACCCGGCGTCCGCCGCTCAGGAGGCGTTGTGCATGACCGCTTGCTGGACGCGCTCGAACAGGTGGGTGATCGCCGGGTCGCCGGTCGCGGCGTGCGCGTCCACCGGGTTGAGGATCATGAGCAGCAGGGTGACGAAGGCGAGCGTGGGCAGGGCGAGGGCCCACCAGGGCAGCCGGATGTCGACGCGGCCCGGGGCCGCCGGGTGGGTCCGGGTGTGCGTAGGGGCCGGCATGCCGCCTCCGTGAGTCTTCGAGTGGTCCCTGGACCGCGGTTCGCGGTCATGGTTCGAAGCTACGGAATCCGCCGCCGTCGGCCCATCCGGCGGTCCACCCACTTGACCCTGACACTCACCCCCTAGGGGATGGGGGGTTATCCCCACCTCCGGCCCGGAAGCCGGCCGACGGCACGTTCCGAAGGGACGGGCCTACGGAGGTGTCGCGGCACTGGTGCGGTGTCGGCGCCGACGCCGTGCCGGTCAGTGCGGCGCCGGCGGGCCCGGGGGTCCGCCGGTCACGGGGTCCGCCGGTCACGGGGACCCGCCGGTCTCACGGGGACCCGCCGGTCTCACGGGGACCCGCCGGTCTCACGGGGACCCGCCGGTCTCACGGGGACCCGCCGGTCACGGGGACCCGCCGGTCACGGGGAGGCGATGGACGCGATGACGCCGATGATCACCGTGATGGCCAGCATCGCGCCGAGCACGAGCAGCAGCTTCTTCTGGCCGTTCTGGGGGTTCGGGTCGAGCACAGGCATGCGGCCAGTCTCGCACCCTTCGTCCGGTGTGCCGCCGCCGGGGCCCTTCTCCGCGCGCCGGGGTCGTCCGGTCTCCGCGCGCCGGGGTCGTCCGGCGGCCTCGTCCTCCACCGTGCGGTCGCGGCCCGCCAGGATTCCGGCACCGATCTGCGGGATCATCAGCCCGGCCATCAGCGCCAGCGGCAGGCCCCAGCCGCCGCTGTGCTGGTAGAGCACGCCCACGAGCAGCGGGCCCGGGATCGAGATCAGGTAGCCGGTGCTCTGGGCGAACGCCGACAGTTCGGCGACACCGGTGCCGGTCCGGGCGCGCATGCCGACCATGGTCAGGGCCAGCGGGAAGGCACAGTTGGAGATGCCGAGCAGCAGGGCCCAGGCCCAGGCGCCCGCCGCCGGGGCCAGATAGAGGCCCGCGTACCCGGCGAGTCCGCAGAGGCCGAGGACGACCACGATGGGCCCCTGCCGGGGCAGGCGGGTGGCGAGGCGCGGGATGACGAAGGCCAGCGGCACGCCCATCACCATCGTGACGGCGAGGAGCAGTCCCGCGGTGCCCGCGGTGACGCCCGCGTCGCGGAAGATCTGGGCCATCCAGCCCATCGTGATGTACGCGGCGGTGGCCTGGAGGCCGAAGAAGACGGCCAGGGCCCAGGCGGTACGACTGCGGGTGACGCGCAGCCCGCCGCTCGCGGGACCTATGGGCGCGGGGTGGCTGACACGCGGTCCGGCGACCCCGTGCCGGGTGACGCGCGGTCCGTCCGGCGCAGGGCCGGTGACGACGGCGGCAGCGGGCCCGGAAACGCCGAAGCGGGCTGCGGTGGTGCCAGTAGTTCCGGTGGTGCCAGTAGTTCCGGTAGTGCCGGTAGTGCCGGTGGTGGACCCTGCGGCTGCGGCGGGTACGCCGCCACCAGTGCGTGCCGCGGGCACGGCGACCGACTCCGCGGCACCGGCGCGGGCCGCGGTCGCGGGGGCGGGGTCGGCGGCAGTGGGCGAGCGGTCGCCGGGGCCGGCCCCGGTCGCGGCGCCCGCCCCTGGAGCACCGGTCCCGGCGGCCGGTTCGTGGTCGCCCGTGCCGGGGCCGGTGCCCCGCGCCCGTGCCAGCAGGAGCCACGGCAGGACGGCCGCCGCCGCGAGGCCCGCCCACACCACCAGGCCGATGTGCCAGTCGCCTCCGAGGGCGTCGGTCAGGGGGACGGTCACCGCCGCGGCGGCCGACGTGCCGAGGGCGAGGGCCATCGAGTACAGGCCCGTCATGGAGCCGACCCTGTCGGGGAACCAGCGCTTGACGATCACCGGCATCAGGACGTTGCCGACGGCGATGCCCATGAGCGCGAGCGCGCTGGCGGCCAGGAAGCCGGCCGTCCCCCCGGCGTACGGACGCACGGCCAGTCCCGTGGCCACGGCGGCCATGCCCGCGCAGACGACGACGGCGGGCCCGAAACGGCGGGCGAGGCGCGGTGCCGTCACGCCGAAGACGGCGAAGCACAGGGGCGGTACGGAGGTGAGCAGTCCGGCGACGCTGCCGCTCATACCGAGACCGCCGCGCACCTCTTCGAGGAGGGCGCCGAGGCTGGTGATGGCCGGGCGCAGGTTGAGGGCGGCGAGGACGATGCCGGCGACCACGAGCCGTGTCGTCCACGCGCGCGGGAGGGGTGCCACCGGTGCCGTGCTCCCGGCGGGACGGCGTATCGCGGGGCGCCGCGTCGGCGTGCGGGTTTCCTCGGGGACCATGAGGCCCATCATAGAATCATGGGATGATTGGGTGTCCAATCCCGCTGCGTTAATCTCCGGAGCCTCCGGCCCCGCGCGAACGATCACACCCGGGCCCGTACGAAGGACCGTCATGCCGCTGAGCCATCCACGCCGTTCGGCCCTGTCCGAGCAGGTCATCGCCGAGCTGCGGAACCAGATCACCTCGGGCGAGTGGCCGGTGGGCTCCCGCATCCCCACCGAGCCGGAGCTCGTCGACCAGCTCGGCGTCGCCCGCAACACCGTGCGCGAGGCGGTCCGGGCGCTCGCGCACAACGGGCTGCTGGACATCCGGCAGGGTTCGGGCACCTACGTCGTGGCGACCAGCGAGCTGGCGGGCGTGATGCACCGCCGGTTCGCGGACGCCGACCCGCGGCACATCGCCGAACTGCGGTCCACGCTGGAGTCGAGCGCGGCGAGACTGGCCGCCGAGCGGCGCACCGAGCGCGATCTCAAGCAGCTGGAAGCGCTCCTCGTACGCCGTGAGGAGGCCTGGGAGTCGGGTGACGCGGAGGCGTTCGTGGCCGCCGACGCGACCTTCCACCTGGCGGTGGTGGCGGCGTCCCGCAACGACGTCATGACGGCGATGTACGCGGATCTGGGCGAGGTGCTGCGCGACTGGCTGCGGGTGGACGTCGGCAAGGAGCTGACGCCGGAGACGTACATGGACCACGCCCTGCTCGTCGACGCGATCAGGGCGGGCGACGCGGAGGCGGCGGCCGCCGAGGCCGCGAGCTATCCCTTCCAGTGCCGGCCCGGCCCGCAGGACGGCCGGGAGTAGGCGCGGGTGCCGGACCCGGGCCGCGTGTGCCCGGGTCCGGCGGACCTCACTCCTCGTGCGTGATCCAGACCGCGCGGATCTCCTTCCAGCAGCGGCCGGCCAGCCGGACCGTCATCGCCGGTCCGACCTCGGCCGGGGCGCTGTCGCTGTCGATGTCCCACCAGCGGGCGCACTCGACGTGCAGAGCGACGCGGTCGGTGCCCACATAGGGGTTGTGGCAGTACGCGACGGCACGGGAGCCGGTGACGGTGATCCGGCACTCGGCGCCGAACGGCTGGGGTACGGCGGGCCGCCGCGCCCCCACGTCCACGGCGGCCTGCCGGGACCCTTCGCCCGCACCCTCCGCGCGCGGGAGGGACATCGCGTCGTACGGGACGGCCAGGACCAGGGCGACAGCGGCGGACACCGGAGCAAAGCGGCGGGACAGGCGCACAAGGGGACCTCCTCGGCCGTACGGCTGCGGGGCGGGCGGTGCGTCCTCCCAGCGTGCCGGTCCCGGGGTCCCGACCGCCCGGCCGAATGGGCCGAACGGGGGACGCCCCGCTCCCCGCGCGCTGCGGGGAACGGGGCGTCGAGGCCGCGTGCGGGCGCTTACGCGCCGACGGCGTGCAGACCGCCGTCCACGTGGATGATCTCGCCCGTGGTCTTCGGGAACCAGTCGCTCAGGAGGGCGACGACACCCTTGCCGGCCGGCTCCGGGTCCTTCAGGTCCCACTCCAGCGGGGAACGGCTGTCCCAGACGGCGGCCAGCTCGCCGAAGCCCGGGATGGACTTGGCGGCCATGGAGCCGATGGGGCCGGCGGAGATGAGGTTGCAGCGGATGTTCTGCTTGCCCAGGTCACGCGCCATGTAGCGGCTGGTGGCCTCCAGGGCGGCCTTGGCCGGGCCCATCCAGTCGTACTGCGGCCAGGCGTACTGGGCGTCGAAGGTGAGGCCGACGACCGAGCCGCCGTTCTGCATCAGCGGCAGGCAGGCCATGGTCAGCGACTTCAGGGAGTACGCCGAGACGTGCATGGCCGTGGCGACCGACTCGAACGGCGTGTTGAGGAAGTTGCCGCCGAGGGCGTCCTGCGGCGCGAAGCCGATGGAGTGCACGACGCCGTCGAGTCCGCCGAGCTCCTCGCCGACGATGTCGGCCAGACGCCCGAGGTGCTCCTCGTTGGTGACGTCGAGCTCGATGACCTTGGTGGGCTTGGGGAGCTTCTTGGCGATGCGCTCGGTCAGCGTGGGCCGCGGGAACGCGGTCAGGATGATCTCGGCGCCCTGCTCCTGGGCCAGCTTGGCGGTGTGGAACGCGATGGAGGACTCCATCAGCACACCGGTGATCAGGACGCGCTTGCCCTCGAGAATTCCGCTCATGGTGATCAGTGACCCATTCCCAGTCCGCCGTCAACGGGGATGACGGCTCCAGTGATGTACGAGGCGTCGTCCGAGGCGAGGAACCGCACCGTCGCGGCGATCTCCTCCGGCTGCGCGTAACGGCCGAGCGGCACCTGCGACACGATTCCGGCGCGCTGCTCGTCGGTGAGCACCTTGGTCATGTCGGTGTCGACGAAGCCGGGCGCGACGACGTTGAAGGTGATGTTGCGCGAGCCGAGCTCACGGGCGAGCGAGCGTGCGAAGCCTACAAGGGCGGCCTTGGAGGCGGCGTAGTTCGCCTGCCCCGCCGAGCCGAGCAGTCCGACGACCGAGGAGACCAGCACGACGCGGCCCTTCTTGGCGCGCAGCATGCCGCGGTTGGCACGCTTGACCACGCGGAAGGTACCGGTGAGGTTGGTGTCGACGACCGAGGTGAAGTCCTCCTCGGACATGCGCATCAGCAACTGGTCCTTGGTGACGCCGGCGTTGGCGATCAGGACCTCGACCGGGCCGTGCTCGGCCTCGATCTCCTTGTAGGCCTGCTCCACCTGCTCGCTGTCGGTGATGTCGCACTTGACCGCCAGGCACCCCAGTTCCATCAGGGCGGCCGGCGGCTCACCGGACCGGTACGTGATGGCGACCTTGTCGCCTGCGTCGGCGAATGCGCGGGCGATGGCGAGGCCGATGCCCCGGTTGCCTCCGGTGACGAGAACCGAGCGGCTCAACGGATCACCCTTTCGTTAGCGGACTGAAACCCCTGCAGCACAGGCGCCTTCCCTCGAAAACCTATCGGTCCGTCCGGCCTCCCAGGGAATCGGGCACCGACAGTGGCTTCGGGTGACTGCTGTCGGATCCCTACAGAAAACGGGGGCCGTACGGCCGGAAGACGGACGGCCCGCGGCCGAAAGACGCGCCCGGTCCGGGCAAAGGCGTGGCCGCCGCACCCGCCCGCGCGACATGATCGGACCCGACGGGCCACGACAGCAGGGAGACCTCGGTGCCTCATTCGATCGACGAAGCCTTCACGGCGCTACCGCTGCGCGCACTCGCCGACGCCGCGCTCGCGCGGGCGCGGGCGCTGGGCGCCGATCACGCGGACTTCCGGTTCGAGCGGGTGCGCAGCGCGGCCTGGCGGCTGCGCGACGCCAAGCCGGCCGGATCGTCGGACACCACGGACCTGGGGTACGCGGTACGGGTCGTGCACGGCGGGACCTGGGGGTTCGCCTCGGGTGTGGACCTGACGATGGACGCGGCCGCGAAGGTCGCCTCGCAGGCCGTGGCGATGGCGAAGCTGTCGGCCCAGGTGATCAAGGCGGCCGGGTCGGACGAGAGGGTGGAGCTGGCCCGGGAGCCGGTGCACGCCGAGAAGACGTGGGTCTCGTCGTACGAGATCGATCCCTTCTCCGTGCCGGACGAGGAGAAGGCGGGGCTGCTGGCCGACTGGAGCGCGCGGCTGCTGGCGGCCGACGGCGTCAGTCACGTCGACGCGTCCCTGCTGACCGTGCACGAGAACAAGTTCTACGCGGACACGGCCGGGACCGTCACCACGCAGCAGCGGGTGCGGCTGCACCCGCAGTTCACGGCGGTGGCCGTCGACGAGTCCAGCGGCGAGTTCGACTCGATGCGGACGATCGCGCCCCCGGTCGGGCGGGGCTGGGAGTACCTCCAGGGCACCGGCTGGGACTGGGACGGCGAGCTGGAGCGGATCCCCGGGCTGCTCGCGGAGAAGATGCGGGCGCCGAGCGTGGAGGCGGGGGTGTACGACCTCGTCGTCGACCCGTCCAACCTGTGGCTGACCATCCACGAGTCCATCGGGCACGCGACCGAGCTGGACCGCGCGCTCGGGTACGAGGCGGCGTACGCCGGGACCTCCTTCGCCACCTTCGACCAGCTCGGCAGGCTCAAGTACGGCTCCGACCTGATGAACGTGACCGGTGACCGCACCGCCGAGCACGGTCTGGCGACCATCGGGTACGACGACGAGGGCGTCGAGGGCCAGTCCTGGGACCTGGTGAAGAAGGGCACGCTCGTCGGCTACCAGCTCGACCGGCGGATCGCGAACCTGACCGGCTTCGAGCGCTCCAACGGATGCGCGTACGCCGACTCCCCCCGGCACGTTCCCGTGCAGCGCATGGCCAACGTCTCGCTGCGCCCCGATCCCGGCGGGCTGTCCACCGAGGACCTGATCGGCGGCGTCGACCGCGGCATCTACGTCGTCGGCGACCGGTCCTGGTCCATCGACATGCAGCGCTACAACTTCCAGTTCACCGGCCAGCGCTTCTTCAGGATCGAGAACGGCCGGATCACGGGTCAGCTCCGTGATGTCGCGTACCAGGCGACGACCACAGACTTCTGGGGTTCGATGGCCGCGGTCGGCGGCCCCCAGACGTACGTCCTCGGCGGTGCCTTCAACTGCGGCAAGGCCCAGCCGGGCCAGGTCGCCGCGGTCTCGCACGGCTGCCCCTCCGCCCTCTTCAAGGGTGTCAACATCCTCAACACCACCCAGGAGGCCGGTCGATGAGCGCCCGTACGAACAAGCCGCACGAGATCGTCGAGCGCGCCCTCGAACTGTCCCGGGCCGACGGCTGTGTGGTGATCGCGGACGAGCAGTCCACCGCCAACCTCCGATGGGCGGGGAACGCGCTCACCACGAACGGGGTCACGCGCGGGCGCACGCTCACCGTGATCGCCACCGTCGACGGGCGCGAGGGCACCGCGTCCGGCGTGGTCTCGCGTTCGGCCGTGACCGCCGACGAGCTGGAGCCCCTGGTGCGGGCGGCCGAGGCGGCGGCGCGCGGCGCCGGTCCCGCCGAGGACGGCCGGCCGCTGGTGACGGGCGTGCCGGAGTCCCCCGACTTCACGGACGCGCCCGCCGAGACGTCCTCCACCGTCTTCGCCGACTTCGCGCCGGCGCTCGGCGAGGCGTTCGCCCGCGCGCGGGCGGGCGGCCGTGAGCTGTACGGCTTCGCCAACCACGAGCTGGTCTCCAGCTACCTCGGCACGTCGACGGGGCTGCGGCTGCGGCACGACCAGCCGAACGGGACGCTGGAGGTCAACGCCAAGTCCCCGGACCGTACGCGTTCGGCCTGGGCGGGACGCTCGACGCGGGACTTCAAGGACGTCGACCCCGCC
Source organism: Streptomyces sp. NPDC058751 (assembly GCF_042746485.1). Classification (NCBI taxonomy): domain Bacteria; kingdom Bacillati; phylum Actinomycetota; class Actinomycetes; order Kitasatosporales; family Streptomycetaceae; genus Streptomyces; species Streptomyces sp. NPDC058751. Next base: position 20,901 of record NZ_JBHYPZ010000020.1, read on the forward strand.
TCGATGGACGCGGAGCTGGCGGTGCGGCTCGGCTGGGCGGAGCGGCGCGTCGAGCTGCCCGCCGGACGCTACGAGACCCTGCTGCCGCCGACCGCGGTCGCGGACCTGCTGATCTACCAGATGTGGTCGGCCGCCGCCCGGGACGCCGCCGAGGGCCGGACCGTCTTCAGCAAGCCCGGCGGCGGCACGCGGATCGGCGAGCGGCTGACGGATCTGCCGCTGACGCTGCGCAGCGACCCGAACGAGCCGGGGCTGGAGTCCGCTCCCTTCGTGCTCGCGCACTCCTCGGGCGACGACGCCTCCGTGTTCGACAACGGGCTGCCGCTGGGGGCCACCGACTGGATCCGGGAGGGCGAGCTGCGGCACCTGTCCACCACCCGGCACAGCGCGGACCTGACCGGGCTGCCGGTGACGCCGTCGATCGGGAACCTCGTCCTGGACGGCGGGGAGGACCGCTCCCTGGAGGAGATGGTCGCCGCCACCGAGCGCGGTCTGCTGCTGACCTGTCTCTGGTACATCCGCGAGGTCGACCCGGCGACGCTGCTGCTGACCGGGCTCACCCGTGACGGCGTCTACCTCGTCGAGGACGGCGAGGTCGTGGGCGAGGTGAACAACTTCCGGTTCAACGAGTCCCCGGTGGACCTGCTGGGCCGGGCCGTGGAGGCGGGACGGACGGAGAAGACGCTGCCCCGCGAGTGGAGCGACTGGTTCACCCGGGCCGCGATGCCCGCGCTGCGGGTGCCGGATTTCAATATGAGTTCTGTCAGCCAGGGCGTATAACCTCGTACCTGATTCACGAGACCACCCGAGGAGATACGAGAACCGTGACGGACATCGTCGACGAGCTGAAGTGGCGGGGCCTGTTCTCCCTGTCCACCGACGAAGATGCTTTGCGCAAGGCGCTCGCGGACGGTCCCGTCACGTTCTATTGCGGCTTCGACCCGACCGCGCCCAGCCTGCACGTCGGCCACCTCGTGCAGGTGCTCACGATGCGCCGGCTCCAGCGGGCCGGGCTGCGGCCGCTCGCCCTGGTGGGCGGGGCGACGGGCCAGATCGGCGACCCCCGCCCGACGGCCGAGCGCACCCTGAACGACCCGGAGACGGTCGCGAACTGGGTGACGCGGCTGCGTTCGCAGATCGAGCCGTTCCTGTCCTTCGAGGGCGAGAACCCCGCGGTCATGGTGAACAACCTGGACTGGACGGCCGGGCTGTCGGCCATCGAGTTCCTGCGGGACATCGGCAAGCACTTCCGCGTCAACAAGATGCTGACCAAGGACTCCGTGGCCCGTCGCCTGGAGTCCGAGGAGGGCATCAGCTACACGGAGTTCAGCTACCAGCTGCTCCAGGGCATGGACTTCCTGGAGCTGTACCGCCGGTACGGCTGCACCCTCCAGCAGGGCGGCAGCGACCAGTGGGGCAACCTCACGGCGGGCCTGGACCTGATCCACCGCCTGGAGCCGACGGCGCACGTGCACGCGCTGGCGACGCCGCTGATGGTCAAGGCGGACGGCACCAAGTTCGGCAAGACCGAGGGCGGCGCCGTCTGGCTCGACCCCGAGATGACGACGCCGTACGCGTTCTACCAGTTCTGGCTGAACGTGGACGACCGTGACGTCTCGACGTACATGCGCATCCTGTCCTTCAGGTCCCCCGAGGAGCTGGAGGAGCTGGAGAAGCAGACCGAGGAGCGTCCGCAGGCCCGTGCCGCCCAGCGCGCGCTGGCCGAGGAGCTGACGACGCTGGTGCACGGCGCCGACCAGACGGCCGCCGTGATCGCCGCGTCCAAGGCCCTCTTCGGGCAGGGCGAGCTGACCGACCTCGACGAGCGCACGCTCGCCGCGGCCCTGTCCGAGGTGCCGCACATCCAGGTCGCCGAGGCGGGTCTGGTCGTGGACCTGTTCGCGGAGGTCGGCCTGGTGGCCAGCAAGTCGGCCGCGCGCCGCACGGTCAAGGAGGGCGGCGCCTACGTGAACAACGTGAAGGTCGGCGCCGAGGACGCGGTCCCGGCGAAGGAGGACCTGCTGCACGGGCGCTGGCTGGTGCTGCGCCGGGGCAAGAAGAGCCTGGCCGCGGTCGAGGTCACGGGCGGCTGAGGCCTCCCGCGGCGGCGTCCGCGCGGTACGGAGGGGCGGCTCCCCGGCGGGGCCGCCCCTCCGTCGTTCCGCCGCTCACGGACGGGCCGGGCGGCGGTGCGCCGGTCTCAGGCCCTGACCTTGTCGCCCCGCAGGGCGATGTAGAGCATGTCGCCGAGGAAGACGATCACGATCGCGGCGGCGAGCTGCAGCGCGTGCCGTCCCCAGTCGATGCCCCTGGTCTCGGCGATGCCGATGCCCCGGGCGATCGCGTTGCCGACGATCGCTCCGAGGATGCCGAAGACGGTGGTCAGCCAGAGGGGGCTGTGCTGCTTGCCCGGAATGATCGCCTTGGCGATCAGGCCCAGCACGAACCCGACGATGATCGCCCACAGCCAGCCCATGTCCGCCTCCTCGTGCCGCTCTCCGCGAGCGGTACGGCCAGTCTCCGGCTGTCCGCCATACGGCGCATGCCGGGCGGAGCCGTACGCGCTACGGCGCACCGTGTCCGGGCGGACGGGACGTGCCCCGGTCTCGAAGGCTGCGCAGACGCGGCGTACCGTGGACGCAGTCCGGTCCGCTTCCCGAACGGGTTCGTGCCGGGTACGGACCGGGGAGTGTCCGACACAGGCAGGTGGTGGAGCGTGATCAGGAAGCAGAGCAACGTCCAGGTCTTCCGGATCACCGGGGCCAGACAGAGCCTGGACGACGATGTGCGCGGCCGGCAGCGCCGCTATGTCATCTCGATGTCCGTCCGTACGGTGGCGGTGATCCTGGCGGCGACCCTGTGGAACGTCGAGCGGCCCGTCGCTCTGGTCGCTCTGGTCCTCGGGATCCTCCTCCCGTACATCGCCGTGGTCGTCGCCAACGCCGGACGTGAGAACGCGCCCTCGCTCCCCTCGACCTTCGTCGGCGCTCCGTCGCGTCCGATGATCGCGCCGCCCCGCCAGGACGGCTCCGGGGAGGGGGCCTCCGAGGGCGCCGCGACCGGTCCCGAGGCGCGTCCGGGGGCCGAGCCGCACGACCGGGGCTGAGACCGGGCCGGAGCCGAACTCGCCCCGGAAAAAGGCCTGTTCGGCTTCGGACTGACGTCGGCGGATCATCCGGAAACGGAATGTCCCCGCGCGGGCAAGCTCAAGAAAAGCTCAGATCAATCATGTTGTTCCGGTGCCGGGCGGCGGGTTACCCGTGACATACTTCGTACGCGCTCCGCATCCCCCGTCGGAGCGACGGACCGACGCCGGGCAGCTCCCCCCGTGGCTGCTCGGCGTCGCCTTTGCGACCCCTCGGAGCGCGGCCCGTGGGCGGCCTTCGGAGCCGGCCGCCGGGCGCTTCCGCCCACCGCGCGGAGCGCGTGCCACGAGGCCTCGGCTAGGGTCGGCAGGGTGATCTCGAACGCCCCCGGCTCCGGTCCCGCCTCCCCCGTCTGCTCGGCCAAGGCCTGTCGCGCGGACGCCGTGTGGGTGATCGCCTGGAACAACCCGAAGCTGCACACGCCCGAGCGCCGCAAGACCTGGCTCGCGTGCGAGGAGCACCGCGAGCACCTGTCGCAGTTCCTCGGGGTGCGCGGGTTCCTGAAGGACGTCGTGCCCCTCGCCGAGTGGGAGTCCTCCCGGCCCGCGGAGGGCGGGCAGGCATAGCCGCTCCCGCCCATCCCGTCAGCCGCCACTCCCGTCAGCCACCGGTCACCGGCGGCGCGCGGTCGGTCCGGCCGCCGGCCCCGGATCGGGCGGTCGCCCTAGCCGCCGATCGCGGACATCGGGCGGTCGGGCTGCACGAACGACGGGTCGTCCAGGCCCGCTCCCGCCTTCTTGCCCCACATCGCGACCCGCCAGAGGCGGGCGATCTCCTCGTCGGGCGCGCCCGAGCGCAGCGCGCCCCGCAGGTCGGTCTCCTCCGCGGCGAACAGGCAGGTGCGCACCTGGCCGTCGGCGGTGAGGCGGGTGCGGTCGCAGGCCGCGCAGAACGGGCGGGTGACCGAGGCGATCACCCCGACGCGGTGCGGGCCGCCGTCGACGATCCAGCGCTCGGCGGGCGCGGAGCCCCGCTCCTTCGCGCCTTCCTCGGCCAGGTGGAAGCGGGTGCGCAGCGAGGCGAGGATGTCGCCGGCGGTGACCATGCCCTCGCGCTTCCAGCCGTGCTGGGCGTCCAGGGGCATCTGCTCGATGAAGCGGAGTTCGTAGTCGTGCTCCATGGCCCAGGCCAGCAGGTCCGGGGCCTCGTCGGCGTTCAGGCCCGGCATCAGCACCGAGTTGATCTTGACGGGGGTCAGGCCGGCCTCGCGGGCGGCTTCGAGCCCCTCGACGACGTCCTTGTGACGGTCCCGGCGGGTGAGGATCTTGAAGACGTCGGGCCGCAGGGTGTCCAGCGAGACGTTCACCCGGTCAAGGCCGGCGGCCTTCAGGGCGTTCGCGGTGCGCTTGAGGCCGATGCCGTTGGTGGTGAGGGACATCTGCGGGCGGGGGGCGAGGGCCGCGACCCGCTCGACGATGCCGGGCAGTCCGGGGCGCAGCAGGGGCTCACCGCCGGTGAAGCGGACCTCTTCGATGCCGAGGAGGGTGACCGCGATCCCTATCAGGCGGACGATCTCGTCGTCGGTGAGCAGGTCGGGCTTGGCGAGCCACTGCAGTCCCTCCTCGGGCATGCAGTACGTGCAGCGGAGGTTGCACCGGTCCGTCAGTGAGACACGCAGGTCGGTGGCGACCCGGCCGTAGGTGTCGATGAGCACGTGGCCCCCTCCCTCGGTACCGATCTCTTTCTCGGGATACCTGTGAGCCTACGCGACGGCACCGACAGGAACAGCGGCCGATCCCCCGGAACGCGGCGCGGGCCCGTCGTGGGTACCCGCCGGCGGTGGTCCGCCGGTGGCCCCGACGGGCCCGCGCGATGCCGGTGGCTAGTGCGCCCCGGTGCCGGTCAGGGAGCGGACCTCCAGCTCCGCGAACTTGCCGGCGTCGGGTTCTTCCTTGGAGAGCAGGGTGCCCAGCCAGCCCAGCAGGAAGCCGACGGGGATGGAGATGAGGCCGGGGTTCTCCAGCGGGAACCAGTGGAAGTCGACGTCCGGGAACATCGAGCTGGGCTTGCCGGAGACGACCGGGGAGAACAGCACCAGGCCGACCGCCGTGGCCAGGCCGCCGTAGATCGACCAGAGGGCGCCCGCGGTGGTGAACCTCTTCCAGAACAGGCTGTAGAGGATCGTCGGCAGGTTGGCGGAGGCGGCGACCGCGAAGGCGAGGGCGACGAGGCCGGCGACGTTGAGGTCGCGGGCGAGGGCGCCCAGCAGGATGGACACGGCACCGATGCCGACCGTCGCGTACCTGGCGGCCTTCATCTCCTCCTTCTCCGACGCCTGCCCCTTCTTGATCACGTTCGCGTAGATGTCGTGCGCGAAGGAGGAGGACGAGGCGAGCGTCAGTCCCGCGACGACCGCGAGGATCGTGGCGAAGGCGACGGCGGAGATGGTGGCGAGCAGGATCGCGCCCCAGTTGGAGTCCACGCCACCGAGATGGAGGGCGAGCAGGGGTGCGGCGGTGTTGCCCGCCTTGTTGGAGGCGACGATCTCGTCCGGCTTGATCAGCGCGGCGGCGCCGAAGCCGAGGGCGAGGGTCATCAGGTAGAAGGCTCCGATGAGGCCGATCGCCCAGTTGACCGACTTCCGCGCGGTCTTGGCCGTGGGCACGGTGTAGAAACGGATCAGGATGTGCGGCAGGCCGGCGGTGCCGAGGACCAGCGCCATGCCGAGGGAGATGAAGTCCAGCTTGGTGGTGGACGTGGCCCCGTACTTGAGGCCGGGTTCCAGGAAGGGCGAGCCCTTGCCGCTGTTCTCGGCCGCACTGCCCAGCAGATCGGAGATGTTGAAGTGGAACTTCAGCAGGACGAGGAAGGTGAGCAGCAGGGCGCCGGCGATGAGCAGGACCGCCTTGACCATCTGCACCCAGGTGGTGCCCTTCATGCCGCCGATGGTGACGTACACGATCATCAGGACGCCGACGAGCGCGACGATGCCGATCTTGCCGCCGTCGCTGGTGATGCCGAGGAGCAGCGAGACGAGGACGCCCGCGCCCGCCATCTGGGCCAGCAGGTAGAAGATCGACACGACGATGGTGGAGGTGCCCGCGGCGGTGCGCACCGGGCGCTGGCGCATGCGGTAGGCGAGGACGTCGCCCATCGTGTAGCGGCCGGAGTTGCGCAGGGGTTCGGCGACCAGGAGCAGGGCGACCAGCCAGGCGACCAGGAAGCCGATGGAGTACAGGAAGCCGTCGTAGCCGAAGAGGGCGATCGCGCCGGCGATGCCGAGGAAGGAGGCGGCGGACATGTAGTCGCCGGAGACGGCGAGTCCGTTCTGGAATCCGGTGAACTGGCGTCCGCCCGCGTAGAAGTCGGCGGCGTCCTTGGTCTGGCGGCCGGCCCAGACGGTGATGACGAGGGTCGCGGCGACGAACACCGCGAACAGGGTGATGATCAGCGGGCGGTGCTCGCTCGCCTCGCCCGCGGCCAGCACGGTCTGGTGCGCGGTGGTCCGTACGGGGCTCATGCGCCGCCCTCCATCCGGGACTTGATGGCCTCGGCCTTGGGGTCGAGCTGGGCGGCCGCGTGCCGTGAGTACCACCAGGCGATGAGGAAGGTGGTGAGGAACTGGGCGAGGCCGAGCACCAGGGCGACGTTGACGTTGCCGAACAGCTTGGTGCCCATGAAGTCGCCCGCGTAGTTCGAGAGCAGGACGTACAGCAGGTACCAGAAGATGAATCCGACGGTCAGCGGGAAGGCGAACGAGCGGTAGGAGCTGCGGAGTTCACCGAATTCGGTGCTCTCCTGCATCTCGACGAACTTCTCCGTGGACGGGAGTTGGGCTCCGGTCCGCGCGGGTGGTGGTGCGTCGGTGGCCACGGTGTCTCCTCGCGTTGCGGGTGTGGTTGCGACGGGGAACGGGGACGGGTCGGGGCCGGCGGACGGGGACGGTTCGGGTACGGACATGGGACTTCGACCTCACCTCGGCGTGCGTCTCGTGACGGAATGAAACCGTTCGCATCCTTTCCGTGATCCACGTAGGGGAATCGATCGTCCACGGGCTCCCTGCCCAAGGTCACGGCGCCACGCGTGGACCGGTTCAACCCGCCCGGCTTCTTTCGGAAGTCGTCACCGGAAGTCATTGCTGGCCCGGTCGGCGACGGGATAGCTTCTGCCTGCACCATTCCGTCATGTACCTGCCCGAGCACCATCCGTGTTCGGGCATCTCCGTTTTCCGGATGATGTGGAGATCCCATGGCTCATCTGCGTTCCAGGCACCGTCTCGCCCTCGCCGTGCCGGTCGTTCTGTCGCTCACCGCCTCGCTCGGCTTCCTGCCGGGCGTCGCGTCGGCCGCCCCTCTCGGCACGCCCGCCGCGACGACCGCGGAGGGGCCGAACCTCTCGTACGTGGTCAACACGGCGACGGACCACCGCACGGTCGCGGCGGTGAAGCGGGCGATCGGCGCGGCCGGCGGCAGTGTCGTCATCGCGTACGAGCAGATCGGCGTGATCGTCGTCCACTCCACGAACCCGGACTTCGGCCGGCAGATCCGGACGGTGCGCGGAGTGCAGTCGGCCGGTGCCACCCGCACCTCGCCGCTGAAGCCCGCGGGCACGACGGACGAGGGCGCGGTGCAGGTGCTGTCCGCCACCGAGGCCGCCGAGGTCGCGAAGAGCGCCGACGCGGGCCAGGAGCCCCTCGAGGCCGACCAGTGGGACCTGCGCGCGATAGGCGCCGACAAGGCCGCCGCGGTCAACCCCGGCAGCAGGAAGGTGACCGTCGCGGTGATCGACACCGGCGTCGACGACACGCACCCCGACATCGCGCCCAACTTCTCCGCGTCGCAGTCGGCGAACTGCGTGGGCGGCAAGCCGGACACGACGTCCGGTTCCTGGCGCCCGGCGGACGCCGACCACTACCACGGCACGCACGTCGCGGGAGAGATCGCGGCCGCCCGCAACGGCATCGGTGTCGCGGGTGTCGCGCCGGGCGTGAAGGTCGCCGGCATCACCGTCGCCGAGCCCGACTCCACCCAGCTCTTCTTCCCGGAGAGCGTCGTGTGCGCCTTCGTGTTCGCCGCCGACCACGGCGTCGAGATCACCAACAACAGCTACTACGTGGACCCGTGGCTGTACAACTGCCTCGACGACCCCGACCAGAAGGCCATCGTCGACGCCGTCAACCGCGCCCAGCTCTACGCCCAGCGGAAGGGCACGCTGAACGTCGCCGCGGCGGGCAACTCCAACGACGACCTCGACTCGGACGCCCTGACCGACGACTCCAGCCCCGACGACTCGACCCCCACGACGCGGACGGTCGACCCGCACGAGTGCTTCGACGTCCCGACCCAGCTGCCCGGTGTCGTCACGGTCTCCTCGACCGGCGTCAAGGGCGCCAAGTCCTACTTCTCCAGTTACGGGAAGGGCGTCGTCGACGTCGCGGCCCCTGGCGGCGACCGCTACCAGATCCCGGACACGCCCTCGAAGAACGGCCGCATCCTCTCCACGCTGCCGAACAACGCGTACGGCTTCCTGCAGGGCACCTCGATGGCGACCCCGCACGTCGCCGGCGTGGCCGCGCTCCTGAAGTCCAGGTACCCCTGGGCGACGGCCGCCCAGCTCCAGCTCCTCCTCAAGGCCGAGGCCGACAACCCGGGTTGCCCGGCCGAACCGTACGACGGCAACGGAGACGGCGTCGTCGACGCGACCTGCGTCGGCGGCAAGCACGTGAACGGCTTCTACGGACCCGCCAGCCACCCCCCCCTGCGGGCCCACACCACCCCCCCCCCCAACCCCCCCTGCCCCCGCCCGCCGCACAGGACGGCGGCCGGGGCCACGCCGTCGGGGCCGCCTCCCGTGTTGATCGCGTCCACACCGCATAGTGCCGGTATGACGCGTACACCGATGGCCGCTGTGTGGGAGGAACTGGGCGGAGACCCGGCGCTGCTCTTTGGGGTGTCGACCGTGGCACGGGCGGGGGCGCTGGAATCGGCCCTGCCCGTACGCGAGTCGGCACGTGCCTGCGTGGGGGTCTGCGCGCTCGCGGCCGCCGAGCTGGGGGCCCGGCGGGCCGGGCTCGCGCGGGTCCCCGGGGTGAGCGTGGACGACGGCGCCGTCGCCACGGCCTTCGTCAGCGAACGGCACCTGCGGATCGACGGACGCGCGCCGCTGAACTTCGCCCCGCTGTCCCGGTTCTGGCGGACCGCGGACGGCTGGGTGCGGACGCACGCGAACTATCCGCACCACCGGGCCCGGCTGCTGGACGCGCTGGGCGCGCCGGACGACGCCGGCCCCGAGGAGGTGGCCGCCCTGCTCGCCGGGCGTTCCGCGCGGGAGACCGAGGAGACGGTGTACGCCGCCGGCGGCCTCGCCGTCGCGCTGCGCACGCCACGGGAGTGGGCCGCACACGCTCAGGGCCTCGCCCTGGCGGAGCACCCGCTGATCGAGCGGAACCCGCCTGCCGACCGGGACGCTCCGGCCGGGCCGGGCGGGTCCGCCGGGACGAGGGCGGGGGGCCTCGCCCCGCTGTCCGCCGGCGGTCCGCTGCTGCCCGCCGCCGGCGTGCGCGTCCTGGACCTGACCCGGGTCATCGCGGGCCCGGTCGCCACCCGTACCCTCGCCCTGCTGGGCGCCGACGTGCTGCGCGTGGACGCGCCCGGGCTGCCCGAGGACCCGGACGCGCACGCGGACACGGGCTTCGGCAAGCGCTCGGCCCTGCTGGACCTGGCGGCGGACCGCCGCGCCCTCGACGAGCTGCTGGCCTCGGCGGACGTGGTCGTCACCGGGTACCGGCCCGGCGCCCTGGACCGCTTCGGCCTCTCCCCCGAAGCACTGGCCGAGCGTCGTCCCGGGCTCGTGGTGGCGCAGGTGTCGGCGTGGGGGACGTACGGGCCCTGGGGCGGACGGCGGGGCTTCGACAGCCTGGTGCAGGTGGCCACCGGGATCGCGGTGACGGAGGGATCGGCCGGGCGGCCGGGCGCGCTGCCGGCACAGGCGCTCGACCACGGCACCGGCTACCTGCTGGCGGCCGCGGTCCTGCGGGCGCTGACCGAACGGCTGGAGCGGGGCCACGGCCGCGTCGTACGGCTGGCACTGGCGCGCACGGCGATGTGGCTGACGGACGGGACCGGGCGAGCGGGGGCACCCGGCACGGCACCGGCCCCCTCGAAGGGGGAACCCGGCGCGGCGCCCGCCCCCTCGGCGCGTACGGCGCCCGCCCCCTCGTCGGAGGAACCCGGTGCCGTACCGGACGCCACGGTGGGGGAACCGTACGACCACCCCGACGCCTGGCTGGCCGAGCGGACCGGCCCCGTCGGCCGTCTCCGCCACGCCCTGCCCCCGGTCTCCTTCACCGGCGGCCCCACCGACTGGTCGCGCCCGCCGGGCCGCTGGGGGACGGACCCCGCGCGCTGGGCCTGAGGGCACCGGTGCCCGACGGGTACGGGCACGGGCCGGTGACCCGGCCGGTGCCCGGGTTCGGGGACCGTGTCAGCCGGTGACGAGGACCTTCAGCGCCGTCCGCTCGTCCATCGCCTTGTAGCCCTCGGGCACGCCCTCCAGGCCGACGGTCATGTCGAAGACCGGCGACGGGTCGATGGTGCCGTCGAGGACGTCGGGCAGCAGCTCGGGGATGTACGCGCGCACCGGGGCGACCCCGCCGCGCAGGGCGATGTTCCGGTCGAACATGACGCCCAGGTCGAGGCCCGTACCACTGCCGTGGGGCACTCCGACGAAGCCGATCGCGCCGCCGTCGCGGGTGATGTTCACGGCCGTGCTCATGGACTGCTCGGTGCCGACCGCCTCGACGACGCACATCGCGCCCTGGCCCCCGGTCAGCTCGCGGACGGCCTCGACGGCCGCCTCGCCGCGCTCGGCGACGACGTCCGTGGCGCCGAAGCGGCGGGCGATGTCGGTGCGGACCTGGTGGCGGCCGAGTGCGATGATCCGCTCGGCGCCGAGCCGCTTGGCCGCGAGGACGGCGCACAGGCCGACGGCCCCGTCGCCCACGACGGCGACGGTCGCGCCCTTGCGGACACCGGCGCCGAGGGCCGCGTGGTGGCCGGTGCCGAGGACGTCGGAGAGCGTCAGCAGCGCGGACAGCAGGTGGTCGTCGGAGGCCGCCTCCTTGGGCAGCTGCACGAGGGTGCCGTCGGCGAAGGGGACGCGCACGGCCTCGCCCTGGCCGCCGTCGTAGCCGACGGAGCCCCAGAAGCCGCCGTGCACGCACGAGGTGGTGAGCCCGTCCCGGCAGTACTCGCACACGCCGTCGGACCACATGAAGGGCGCCACGACCAGGTCGCCGCGCCGGACGCCGGTCACCGCGGAGCCCGTCTCCTCCACGACGCCGAGGAACTCGTGCCCGATCCGCTGGCCCGGCTGCCGGGCCGCCTCGCCCCGGTACGCCCACAGGTCGCTGCCGCAGATGCAGGAACGCAGCACCCGCACGATCGCGTCGGTGGGAAGCTGCACCATGGGCTCGGGCACCTCCTCCACACGCATGTCGAACGGGGCGTGGATGGTGGTGGCGCGCATGGCGAGGATCCTTCTCGTGCGAAGCGGGGGGGATGCGCTCAGGGGGTGGTCGAGCGCACCTCACCGTACGCCGCCGCGGACGCGCGTCGCGCGCCGAGGGGGTCGAGCACCCCGCGGACCAGCAGGAACTGGGCCGCGATGTACGTGAGCATGACCCAGAAGGCCGCCTTCGGGAGCTGTGGCCAGTCGGCCGCGCCGGTGGCGATCAGCGTGTCCGAGAGCATGAAGAGGGCGCCGCCGAGCGCCGCGACGGGCCCGAGGCGCGTGGCCCCGTAGGCCATCGCGGTCAGCAGCAGGCTGTAACCGGCGACGGGGACGCGCAGGCCGGCCGGCAGGCCGGGCCACAGCAGGACGACGAGGGCGACCAGGGCCGTGGCGTACGCGAGGACGAGCCGTACGTCCCGTACGCGTGCCGTCCTGCGGAAAAGCACGAGGTAGTACACGTGCCCCGCCGCGAAGGAGGCCATGCCGGCGAGGAAGGCGGGGTCGGCGTCGGACATGAGCGCGAGGTCGCCGCACCAGCCGAGGAACAGGGCCGCGAGGAGCAGCCGTGGTGCGCCGCGTGCGCCGGCGTACGCGGCGAGCAGCGGCATCAGGAGCGGCTTGGCGATCCGGTGCCCGGCACCGTATCCGGCGAGCAGCGAGAGGAGGTCGGCGGCCGCCGCCAGCGCGAAGCAGACGAGCAGGACGCGCGCGGTGCGCGGGCTCACGCGACGGGTTCCGCGGCCGGGGCCTGCGCGGCGGCCGGCGGGGCGGGCTGCCAGCCGGGCCCGCCGAGGAGCCGTCCGGCGCGCTCGCGCCAGTTCGCCGCCGCCCTCAGGTCGCGGGCGATGGCGGTGTACTCGTGGGTGGCCACGCGCAGCGGGTTGTACATGGAGATGTTCTTGGTGAGCCCGTAGACGGGCCGTTCGGTCTCCGCGACGAACGATCCGAAGAGCCGGTCCCAGACGATGAGGATGCCGCCGAAGTTGCGGTCCAGGTAGCCGCCCTGGGAGGCGTGGTGGACGCGGTGGTGGGAGGGCGTGTTGAGGACGGACTCGAACCAGCGGGGCATCTTGTCGATGCGCTCGGTGTGGATCCAGAACTGGTAGACGAGGCTCACCGACGAGCAGAACGCGAGCGCGGCCGGGTGCACCCCGAGCGCGACCATCGGGAGGTAGAACGGCCACGACGTCCAGCCGGTCCAGGGCTGGCGCAGCGCGGTGGTGAGGTTGAACTTCCGGCTGGAGTGGTGCACGACGTGGCAGGCCCACAGGAGGCGGATCACGTGGTGGCCGCGGTGGGACCAGTAGTAGAAGAAGTCCTGGGCGAGCAGCATCAGCGGGATCGTCCACCACAGGACCGGCACCCGCAGCGGCGTCAGTTCGTAGAGCGCCGTGTAGACCGCGACGATCGGGATCTTCCACAGGAAGTCGAAGAACAGGCTGCCGAGTCCCATGCCGAGGCTCGTCGCGGCGTCCTTCGTCTCGTACCCGGCGGCGTCCTCGTCCGGATGGACGCGGACGCTCACCATCTCGATCACGGCGAGGAGGACGAACGCGGGTATCGACCAGAGCACGACATCGGGCAGGTTCGGCATGGGTGAACCGTAGATGCGCTGGTCGGCCGCGTACAGAGGCTGTTACCAACAAGTATTACCGGCGGTACGCGCCGATTTCCCGGCGGTCTCCGCCAAGAGCGTTCACGCGGGGCCGTACCGCGGGGGCCGTACCGCGGGGGCCGTACGCCCCCCGCCCGCCGCTCCGGGCGCGGCGCCGGCGGTCGCCGCGCCCGCGCGGACCCCGTGCTCACCACACGCGCACCGAGCCTCCTCTCGCGAACACCGGGCTCGTCGCGTCGGCGGGCGGGGTGTCCAGGGGTTCGGCGATCTCGGCCACCGTGGGGCCGGCCTTGGCGGCGATCTCGTCGAGGTGGGCGAGGTCGAAGCCGTAGACGCGGGCCGCGTTGCCGCCGACCATGGCGGCGACCTCCTCGCGCGGCAGGCCCGCGTAGGCGAAGCGCAGTCCCTCGCGGGTGTAGGGGTGGGTGCCCTCGTCGTGCGGGTAGTCGCTGCCCCACATGATCTTGTCGAGGCCGATGCGGTCGCGCAGCGGGACCTCGTGGGGACGCATGAAACTGGCCCCGACGAAGCAGTTCTCGCGCCAGACCTCGGAAGGGCGTTCGCCCATCGCCGTGGCCAGCCCGGCGCCGAACTTCGACTCGGCCGTCGACGCCCTGCCCGCCGCCGCGACCAGCCGGCCGTGGTAGTAGTCCAGCATGTCGAGCACCCCGGGGATCCAGCCCGAGCCCTGCTCGGTGAGCACCAGCCTCAGGCCGGGGTGCCGGCGGAACGCGCCGCCGAACACCAGGTGCCACAGCGCCCGGTGCGAGAACCAGGTCGTCTCCACCATGAAGACCGCGCGGGCCGCCGGTTCGTCCCCGAGCGGCGGCGAGGCGGAGCCCGCGTGGTGGTTCACCGGGACGCCCAGCTCGGCGCAGGCCGCCCAGACCGGGTCGTACGCCCGTGAGTACAGCTCGGGCAGGCCCGAGCCGGGGGGTGTGCCGGGCAGCAGCAGCCCGCCCCCGAGTCCGGCGCCCGCCGACCGGTGGATCTCCTCGACCGCCGCGTCGACGTCGTTCAGGAGGATCTGGAAGACACCCGCGCGCCGGCCGGGCGCCGCCGCGCAGAAGTCGGCGAGCCAGCGGTTGTGGGCCCGCAGCCCGGCCCACCGCAGCTCGAACTCCGCCGCCGTCGGGGCCGGTGCCATGAGGGAGGCCGACGGGAAGAACGGCGGGATGGTGTTCGGGAAGACCACCTCCGCGACGATGCCGTCCTCCTCCAGCTCCGCGAGCCGCCGCGCGGAGTTCCAGTTCCGGTCGGCGGTGTCGGCGAGCAGGTCCTCGTACGGGTTGACGTAGACGGCGGCCCAGGCGTCGAAGTCGTCGTGGTACCGGCGCTCCAGGTACGGCTTGTAGTCGAGGAGGTCGGCGCCCGCGTGGCAGTCGGCGGAGATGACGGTGTAGCGGTCCTCGGCGCCCGTGCCGCCCTCTGCGCCGGCGCGGTCCCCGGCCGTCACGGGCTCACTCCCAGGACGGGGAAGTCGTGGTCCGTCAGCCAGTGGCGGCCCACCTCGCGCGAGCGCGCCCAGGACGCCTCGACCGCCGACTGGTCCTCGTCCTGGCCCAGTTCGGCCGGGGTCGGTCCGATCCGCCGGGCGATCGGGGCCAGTTCACCGACGTCGAAGCCGAACACCTCGGCCGCCGCGAGGCCGAGCATGCGGCGGGTCTCCGCCACGGGGATGTCGTGGAAGGTCCTCGCCAGCCACGCCCGGGTGTCGGGCCAGGTGCCCTCGGGGTGCGGGAAGTCGCTGCCCCAGAGGATGTTGTCGACGCCGATCTCGTAACGCTGGGCCAGCTCACGGCGCTTGGTGTTGGTGGCGCAGACGAAGACCTGCCGGTCCAGGTACTCGTGCGGGGGCCGCTTCAGCTCCGCGAAGGGCGACAGCTTCTTGCCGCCGTGCGCGCCGAGGTACAGCCGGTCCATGAACCACAGCAGGTTGGGCAGCCACCAGCAGCCGGACTCGGCGACACCGAACCGCAGCCCCGGGTGCCGCTCGAAGGCGCCCGACCAGAGCAGGAACCACAGGGGGCGCGCGGGCCACCAGGTCACCTCGGAGACGTAGATCCCCAGGTGGTCGCCGTACTCGTGGCGGGGCGCGGCGCCGGAGTGGGTGAGCACGGGCATCGCGCACTCGGCGGCCGCAGCCCACACGGGGTCGTAACGGCGGTCGTGGTAGGGCTCCTTGTCGACCCACATGGAGGGGATCATCAGCGCGCCGAGGCCCGCCTCCTTGGCGCGGTACACCTCGGCGACGACCTTCCCGGTCTCCCCGGTGACCGGCAGCAGGGCGACTCCGCAGTGCCGTTCGGGGTGTTCGGAGACGAAGTCGGCGAGCCAGCGGTTGTGGGCCCGCGCGCCCGCCATGCCGAGTTCGGGGTCCTGGTCGCCGGAGAGGCCGAGGCCCACGCCGAACGGGGCCGCGGTGCGGCTGTCCACGGCGTCCGCGTCGGGGAAGACGACCTCGGCCGCCACACCGTCGCCGTCCAGCTCCTTGAGGCGCTGCGCGGTGTCCCAGCCGCCGCGCAGGCCCTCCTCGTTGTCCTGGAACCACTTGTCCGCGAACGCCTCGTTGCGGATGCCCAGGCGGTTCATCTCCTCGCGGCGCCGGCCCTGGCCCGCGAGGAACTCGTCGAAGTCCCGGTGGAACCGGGAGTCCAGATAGGGCCGGTACTCCTCGGTGGGGAGTCCGGCGTGGCAGTCGGAGGAGATGATCAGATACGGGTCCTGTTCGCTCACCGCGCCCCCTCAGGCGAGTCGGTCGAGTCAGTCGAGGATGAAACTTTCCAGGTACGACGGATCTGCCCGCTCCAGCATCGACCGCGACCGCGCCCGGATCTGCCGGTCGCTGTGCTCGCTCTCGGGCAGCAGCCAGAAGCGGCCCGCGCGGATCCCCTCGGCGACGAGGTCGGCGACCTCCTCGACGGGGGTGAACCGCACCTCGTGGCCGGCCTCGTTCATCGCGGCCTCCCACTGGGCGAGGCTGCGGTACGGGGTCCTGCGGGGCCGCTCCTTCGCGTACCGCTCGGGCCGGTTGCGGTGCGACTCCCACAGGCCCGTGCGCAGCATGTGCGGTCCGGGGAACAGCACGGAGGCGCCCACGCGCGCGTGCTCCGCCCTCAGGTGCGCGTACAGCGACTCGGTCAGCGTCACCACGGCCGCCTTGGTGACGGCGTACACAGAGGCGGTGGGCAGCGGGGCGATCCCGCCGTCGCCGGACGAGGTGTTGACGACGTGGCCGGGCTCGCCGCCGGCGAGCATCCTGGGCACGAACGCCTGGACGCCGTGGAAGACGCCCCACACGTTGACGGCGAAGGCCCACTTCCAGTCGTTCGGGTCGTGCTCCCACATCCGGCCCTCGGCGCCGGAGCCGACACCGGCGTTGTTGCACAGGACGTGCACCGCGCCGTACGTGCCGTACACGTCCTCGGCGAGCGCGAGGACCTCGGAGCGCTCCGAGACGTCCACCACGCGCGCGTGGACGTCGGCGCCGTCCTCGCGCAGCTCTCCGGCCGCCTTCTCCAGCGCGGCCTCCTCCACGTCGGCGAGGACCACCCTCAGGCCGTCCGCCGCGAACCGCCGGGCCATCGCGAGCCCGATGCCGCTCGCCGCGCCGGTGACGACGGCGACCTGTCCCGCGCGCAGTTCCATCAGACGCTCCCCTCGGGCGGTCCGTCGAGGATCTGCCGCGGATCGTCGTAGCGCTGGTGGACGTACGGCAGCAGGGCCCGCGCGCTGACACGTTCGGCGACCCGGCCCTTCTGGTCGGTGGTCTTCTCCCCGAGGGTGATCTCCAGCAGTCTGCGTACGGGCAGATCGGCGACCGGGTCGTACATCGACTCGCGCAGGACGACGTCCCCGGTGACGCGCTCCAGGCTGCGGACCTTCTCCTCGCGCACGCAGTGCACGAGTACCGGGTCGGCGTCGAAGCCCGAACCGTCCACGGCGGGAAGGAACTTGAAGTAGAAGTCGGTCTTCCGCGCGGGTGCGGGCAGCGGCAGGGGGCCGCTCACCGCGCCGCGCACCTCGACGAAGGCGATGCCGTGCCGGGCGAGCACGGCCCGTACGACGAGCCCGTCGCGCTCGACGGTCACCTCGCCGAGCTTCTTGGGCTCCCCGAAGACCTCCCGGCCGCCGACGAGGGCCCGCTCGTGGGTCATCGGCATGACCAGCGGATACCAGCCCTCGACGTCCTCGTGCGCGGCGGCGACGGCGAACGAGCCGGCGCCCAGCGGGTATCCGGGCAGCTCGACCTTGCTGATGTTGACCCGCACCAGAGGACGCGCGGTGGGTTTCAGCGGGGGCGGCAGGACCGCCGCGACCGCGTCCGGGTCGCTCTCCCAGAGGGCCACGACGCCGGTCGACCAGATGTCGGGGAGTGCGGAGCTCGCGGCGCGTCCGGCCTCGATCTCCGCCTCGGTCCGCGCGCCGTACCTCACTCGTGCCATGTCCGTACCGCCCTTCGTAGGCGCTACCTGCTGGGGCGCGGAGCACGCTTGCACCGCACGGGTGAAAGGTCCATAGCCGTGCGTCGTCCGGAGGCCCGGGAGTTCCGCGGGCCCGGAATCCTGGGGCCCCGCAGCCCCGCAGCCCTGCAGCCCTGCAGCCCTGCAGCCCTGCAGCCCGGGAGTCGAACACCCGGTCGTCCGGGGCGCGTTCGGGAGCGGGCGGCACCTCGCCCCCGGGAGGCGGAAATAATCAGTGGCACCGAAAGTCGGCGCCCTCCTAGACTCCGCAAGCGCGGGGGCGGCTCCGCAAGCGTGCTTCCTTCTCTCTTTTCCACGACACCCGTAGCGCGCTCACTCTCCGCCCCCGCCTCACCCACTTCCGACCCCGGGGGATCTCCGCTTGTCCGTGCTGTCGTCCGTGCTGCTCCGCCGCCTGCGTACCGTCTACGTCGACCAGGCCGGGCCACGGCCGGGAGACCCGGCGACGACCGAGGGTCTGGTCGCCCTGGAGGCCGAACTGCTCGACCGGGGATTCGCCCCGGCGGCACCGCTGCGCGCCGCCCTCGCCTGGCTCGGCCCCGCGGGGCTCGCGGACGCCGGCACCGCCCTGATCCGGCAGATCGACAGGGAGCTGGGCGCGGACCGCACCCACATGCCGCTGTTCCGCAGCTTCCCGGTGTCGGTGCCCGACGACACCTTCCGGCTCTACGTCGACCGTGTCTTCACCCTGCTGCTCCAGTGGCCCGCCCAGCCGTGCGTGCTGTGCGGCACGGTCGGCAGCGTGCATCCCGTGTCCCCGTGCGCCCACCTGGTGTGCCGCGTCTGCTGGGACGGCGGCGACTACGCCGGCTGCCCGCTGTGCCACCGCCGGATCGACGGCTCCGACCCCTTCCTGAAGCCCGCCCCGCCCCGGGTCGAGCGTGAACTGCCCGTCGGACCGCTGAAGTTGCTGGCGCTCGGCACCGACCAGCGGGCGGACGCGACGAGGGCGCTGCTCCAGCTGCTGGCCCGGCGGACGCCGCTGCCGCCGCAGGACCGGGACGACGTGAAACTGCTGCTGGGGAACGCGCCCGCGGAGCTGGACTGGCTGCCCGCGGACATCCCCGTCCGCGAGACGAAGGCCCTGGTGCTCGGGAACCTCCTGCTGGACCGGCGCACGCGCGCGGCCGTGCGCCCGCTGCTCTCCGCGCACCTCACGACGGCGACGGACGTGCTGCGACTGCTCCAGGTCTGGTCGGGCGGCGAGGCCGATCTCGTCGAGCCGCGCCGCCTGCGTTCGCTGCCCCGCCCGCTGCGCCGCGAACTCCTCGCCGTGCTCGACGGGTTCGGGGCCGCGTCGCTGGTCGAGGACGTACTGCGGCATCCGCCCCTGTGGAAGCGCGCCGCCGAGATCCTGCACCCCTACGAGCGGCACGAGCGGCACCCGAAGGCCGCCCTCGCCTTCGCCGTGCTGCGCGCCACCGACACCTCGGCCACACCCCTGGGCGAGGCCCTGCTGCGCACCGCGGCCGAGCACCCGGAGGCGGTGCGGATCGACGGCACCCGCATCAAACCCGACTCCTGGGGCGCGCACACCGAACAGGCCCTGCGCGACAAGGACTTCCCCCGCGCACTGGACCTGCTCGCCCGGCGGCCGGGCGAACTGCTGCGCAGGCTCGACCACTTGTTGCGCCTGCACGACCTGAAGGAGCTGCCCGACGGGTTCGCAGACACGCTGCGGCGGGTGCTCCCGCAGGCCGGTCCCGGCCCGCTGCTGGCGGCGCTCGGAAGGCTGAGGATCCGTCACCTCCCGGGAGAGCGGCGGGTGTTCTTCCCACGCGGCAGGGTCACCCGCTCCTTCACCGTGGACGACACCCGAGCCCCACTGGCCAAGGCGGTCACCGACGGCGTCCGCGCGCTCCTGGAGGCCGAGGCGGTACGCCGCCTGGAGGCCGCCCCGCGCTTCGACCTCGCCGTCCTCGACGCGGACCTCACGGGCCTGGCCGTGCCCTCCGTCGAGCGGGCGTCCTCGAAGGCGCTGGTGTCGGTGCCGCGCGGCAGCAGCCAGCCGCTCCCCGAGGGGGATGTGCTGCGCCTGTTCCTGCACTGGACGCAGCCCGCGAAGATCCGCGTGGACCTCGACCTGTCCGTCGCGCTGTACGACGAGGACTGGGCGTTCGTCGGTGTGTGCGACTACACCAACCTCGTCCACGGGGAGCGGGCGGTCGTCCACTCCGGCGACCTGACCTCGGCCCCGGCACCCGACGGCGCCACCGAGTACGTGGACCTGGACCTGGCGGCGCTCGCCGACGGCCCGGTGCGCTTCGCGGTGCCCGTCGTGTTCAGCTTCAACGACATCGCCTTCGAGCAGCTCCTCGACGCCTTCGCCGGCTTCATGGCACTGCCCTCGACGAACGGGCGGGACGCGTCGTACGACCCCCGCACGGTGCGCCAGCGCTACGACCTGGAGGGCGACTCACGCATCCACGTCCCCCTGCTGGTCGACCTGGAGCACCGCACGTTCCTGTGGACGGACCTGCACCTGCCGTCCTCCGAGGGCTTCCACAGCGTGCACCGGCACGGCGCCGACCTCGGCCGCGTCGGCAGGGACCTGTTCCAGTACTTCACGAGCGGCCGTACGTCGCTGTGGGACCTGGCGGTGTGGCACGCGGCGGCCCGTACGGACGAGGTCGTGGTGGTCCGGCGGGCACGCTCGGGCGGCGAACTGTGGCACTACGCGCGCGGGAGGGGCGAGAGCGCCCCCGCCTTCGCCGCCCGCGTACGCGCGCTGGAGTCCCCCGAGCGGCGGTGCCCTGCGGCGGACGCGGACGGGGCGGCCTCCGAGGCGGCCGCGCGGAAGCACGTCCTGCTCGCCCTGGTGCACGGCGGCGTGGCCCCCGAGGGCGCGAGCGGGTCCGTGTACCGGCTGCTGCCCGGCCCGGCCGACGGCTGCGGCCTCGATCCCCTGGCGGCGGGAGACCTCGTGGCGGCACTGGGCTGAGGGCGTCGCACCGGGCCCGCCCGGTCCGGTCGAGGAGCCCGCGCGCGGGTCCCGGTGGCGGGCCGCCGGGAGGTATCCGATCCGGAAGGCGCGGGGCCCGGGGGCGGGCCGCTCGAAGGGGTTCGATCCGGAAGGCGGGGCCCGGCATGTCGGCGGGGGCCCGTATCCTCATTGACCATGCTCGAAGACCTCACGACCGCGGCGTCCCCCGCCCCCTGGCCGGCCGCGTATCCGCAGGGATACGCGGTCGTCGACGTGGAGACGACGGGACTGGCCCGCGACGACCGGATAATCTCCGCCGCCGTCTACCGGCTGGACGCGCGCGGCGAGGTCGAGGACCACTGGTACACGATGGTCAATCCGGAGCGGGACCCCGGCCCGGTGTGGATCCACGGTCTGACGAGCGAGATGCTCGAAGGGGCGCCGCTCTTCCGGGACGTGGCCGAGGAGTTCGCCGCCCGGCTGGCGGGGCGTGTGCTGGTCGCGCACAACGCGGTCTTCGACTGGTCGATGATCGCGCGGGAGTACGCCCGCGCGGAGCGCGAGGCGCCGGTGCGCCAGCGCCTGTGCACCATCGCGCTCTCCAAGGAGCTGGGCCTGCCGCTGCCCAACCACAAGCTGGAGTCGCTGGCCGCGCACTTCGGTGTCGTACAGCAGCGGGCGCACCACGCGCTGGACGACGCGCGCGTGCTGGCCGAGGCGTTCCGGCCGAGCCTGCGGGCCGCCGCGGAGGGCGGGGTGCGGCTGCCGCTCCTCGAATGCCTGCCGCTCAGGGAGTGGTCCGACAGCGCCGCGGCCCCGCGGAGCGGACGGCAGTCCGGGGGCTACGCGTCCGGCGGTTACCCGTCGGGGAGCTGGCGCCCTTCCCGCAAGCGCCCCGCGTGCCCCTATCCCAACCCCGGTCGGTACACGGCGGACAAGCCGCTCAAGCAGGGCATGCGGGTGGCGTTCTCCGGGGACACGTCCGTCGATCGCGAGCTGCTGGAGGACCGGGCCGTCGAGGCGGGGCTGCACGTCGCGACGAGTCTGTCCCGGCTCACCAGCCTGCTGGTGACCAACGACCCGGACTCCGGCACCTCGAAGGTGGTCAAGGCCAGGCAGTTCGGGACACCGGTGGTCGACGAGGCCGCGTTCGGACAGCTCCTGCGTGACGTCGAACCCGCGTCGGAAGGGTGACGGGCGTACGGGTGATTGACGGGCGACTCGCCCCTCACCCGCTCGCCCGCACCGCCCGGGCACCCCACCCTGTGGCGCATGGCGAGATGCGAAGTATGCGGCAACGACTACGGAATGACCTTCGAGGTGCACGCACAGGGTGCCGTGCACGTCTTCGACTGCTTCTCCTGCGCGATCCACCGGATGGCCCCGATCTGCGAGCACTGTCGCGTCCAGGTCATCGGCCAGGGCGTCGAGGTCGAGGGCCACTGGTACTGCGGCGCTCACTGCGCCCGCGCGGAGGGGAAGGCGGGGATCGTCGACAGGGTCTGAGTCCCGGCCCGCCGTTCCCCCGGACGGGTGCATCGCGCGGCCCCCGGCGGGACCCTCCCGCCGGGGGCCGAATCATGCCGAGTACCGTCAATGGGGTGTACCGCTTCCTGTTGTCCCGCCAGTGGGTGATCCTCACCCTCGTAGCCCTCGCGCTCATCCCGACGATGATCGAACTGGGCTTCTGGCAGTTCCACCGGCACGAGCACAGGGTCGCCCTGAACGGCGTGATCTCCGGCTCGCTCGCCGCGAAACCGGTGCCCGTGGAGACCGTCACCGCGCCGGGACGGCAGATCCGGGACGACGACCGGTTCCGCCGGGTGACCGCGAAGGGGCACTTCGACACCGCGCGCGAAGAGGTCGTCCGCCGCCGCACCAACGCCGACGGCGCGATCGGCTACCACGTCCTGACCCCGTTCGTCCTGACCGACGGCCGCGTCCTCATGGTCAACCGGGGCTGGGTCCCGGCGGACGGCGCGCAGACCGCCTTCCCGAAGATCCCGGCCCCCGCCCCGGGCGAGATCACCGTCACCGGCCGGCTGATGGCCGACCAGACGACCGCCGACAGCGGCATCAAGAACGTCCGGGGCCTGCCCGACCGCCAGGTCATGCTGATCAGCAGCGGGCAGGAGGCGGAGCGGCTCGGCAGGCAGGTCTTCGGCGGCTACGTCGAGCAGACCGCGCCGGCGCCCCGGGGCGGCTCCCCCGAGCTGATCCCGGACCCCGAGCACGGCGACATCGGCCCGCACATGGCGTACGCGATCCAGTGGTGGCTCTTCTCCCTGGGCGTCCCCGTCGGCTGGGTGGTCCTGGTCCGCCGCGAGCGCCGCGACCGGGCGGAGGCCGCCGCCGCGAAGACCTCCCCCGAGGCGGAGCCGGCGGGCGTGTAGCGAACGCGCTCTGTCCCGCCTCCCCCGCCCCTGTCCCTGCCCCTCGCCTCTCCCCGCGCCCGTACCGCCACGTCATGGGCGTCCACGCCACTCCGGCGGCTCGATTGACGTCCGCCCCGGTCGGGGACCCGTCCACCTTGTTTTCGGGCAGGGTGCCCGGTCCTTCGGGGCCGGGGTGAATGCCCGCTCCCGCGGAGCGGGGCAGGGGAAGCGGAATCGCCACCAGGGAGGTGCGGCTTCTCGGGCGAGACTGCGATGAGGCGGGCCTCGAGCAGGTGTGGCAGCTCGGAGTCGACGGTGGTCGCTTGACGGTGGCCGACTGGCTGGTGGCCGGATTGTTCACTCGCGCGGGTGGTGTTGGTCGATGGTGTGGGCGGTCGGGGAACGTGCGGGCTAGGTTCACGGTCATGGCACGGTTTCGGATGTACCCGACGGGTGAGCAGGCGGGCGTGATGCTCGGCCACTGCGCGCACGCCCGGTACGTCTGGAACCTGGCCGTCGAGCAGCACGCGCACTGGTACAAGGGCCGCGGGGCGGCGCCCGGTTTTGCCGAGCAGTGCCGTCAGCTCACCGAGGCCCGGCGCGACAACGAGTGGCTGGCCTCGGGCAACGCCGATGTGCAGCAGCAGGCGCTGAAGGACTTCGCCACGGCCAAGAGCGCCCGCTTCACCTCCGGTTTCGGTGAGCCCACCTGGCGCCGGAAGCACGTGCACGAGGGCTTTCGCGTCATCGGCACCGACCGCATCGGAGAGTTCGAGGCGGACGGCTCGCCGAAGCTGAACGCGAAGACCGGCAGACAGGTCATGGGCCGCTCGGTCGTGGTGCAGAAACTCAACCGCCGGTGGGCGCGGGTGAAGGTACCCGGCTGCGGCTGGGTCCGCTTCCGGCTCAGCCGCAACGGCAAGGGCTCCCGGCTGCCGCAGGCGAAGACGTTCCGCGTCACCTTCCGCAACAACCAGTGGCACATCGCCTTCGCCGTCATCCCTGCGTCGATCGACGGGCCCGGCACGGGTGAGGTCATCGGCATCGACCGGGGCGTGGCCGTCACCGCCGCCCTCTCCGACGGGCGGAAACTGAACTGCCCGCAGCTGACCGTCAGGGAACGCGCCCGGATCCGCAAGCATCAGCGCCGCGCCGCCCGCGCCCCGAAGGGAAGTGAGCGCAAGGCCGCCGAGTACGCGAAGGCCGCCCGTATCAAGGCGCGTGAGGCGGACCGGCGCAGGGACTGGTGCGAGAAGACCAGCACGATGCTCGCCCGCACCTGTGACCTGGTGCGGTTCGAGAAACTGAACATCAAGAACATGACCCGCTCGGCCAGGGGCACGGCCGAACAGCCCGGCCGGAAGGTCGCCCAGAAGGCCGGCCTGAACCGGGCGATCCTCGCCCAGGGCTGGGGCCTGCTCCGGCAACGCACCGGACACAAGGCCCCGGGCCGCACCGAGGACGTCCCCGCCCCCTACACCAGTCTGCGCTGCAGCGCCTGCGGTTGGATCGACAAGAACTCGCGCAAGAGCCAAGCCGGGTTCGTCTGCTCCTCCTGCGGCTTCACCTGCAACGCCGACACCAACGCAGCAGTCAACGTCGCGGCAGGACAGGGCGGGATCCCCCGCCCCCGGCGAACAGCCGGTGCCGGAGGGGTGACAACGGCCAGCGGCCATCCGAGCGCCCGTGAACCCCAACCCGTACGGGCTGGAATCCCCCTCTTTTAAGAGCGGGGAGGATGTCAACGTGCACCGACGCATCGAGGACTACGCGCTCATCGGGGACGAACAGACCGCCGCCCTGGTGGGCCGCGACGGCTCCGTCGACTGGCTGTGCCTGCCCCGCTTCGACTCCGCAGCCTGCTTCGCGGCCCTGCTGGGCGACGAGGACAACGGCCACTGGCGGATCGCGCCCGAGGGCGCGGACGTGTGCACCCGGCGCGCCTACCGCCCGGACACCCTGGTGCTCGACACCGAGTGGGACACCGCCGAGGGCTCGGTCCGGGTGACCGACCTGATGCCGCAGCGCGAGCACGCCCCCGACGTCGTACGCATCGTCGAGGGCCTCGGCGGACGGGTCCGCATGCGCAGTCTGCTGCGGCTGCGGTTCGACTACGGCTCGGTCGTGCCGTGGATGCGCCGCTCGGACGGCCACCGGGTCGCCGTCGCGGGGCCGGACTCGGTGTGGCTGCGCAGCGAGCCGCCCGTCCACACCTGGGGCAAGGACTTCCGCACGCACTCGGAGTTCACCGTGGAAGCGGGCCAGAAGGTCGCCTTCGTCCTGACCTGGCACCCCTCGCACCGGCCCCGGCCGCCCCTGTGCGACCCCTTCGAGGCACTGGAGACCAGCGTCCAGGACTGGAGGGCGTGGGCGGCGCGCTGCCGCTACGACGGACCGCACCGGGACGCCGTCGTCCGCTCCCTGATCACCCTCAAGGCCCTCACCTACGCGCCGACCGGCGGCATCGTGGCCGCCCCCACCACCTCGCTGCCCGAGGAGCTCGGCGGCGTCCGCAACTGGGACTACCGCTACTGCTGGCTGCGCGACTCCACCCTCACCCTCGGCGCGCTCCTGTCGGCCGGCTACCACGAGGAGGCCGAGGCCTGGCGCGACTGGCTGCTGCGCGCGGTCGCGGGCGACCCGGCGGACCTGCAGATCATGTACGGCCTCTCGGGGGAGCGCCGGCTGCCGGAGTACGAGGTCCCGTGGCTGTCCGGCTACGCGGGCTCCTCGCCCGTGCGGGTCGGCAACAGCGCGGTCGAGCAGCTGCAGCTCGACGTGTACGGCGAGGTCATCGACTCGCTGTCGCTCGCCCGGCGCTCCGGCCTGCCGTCCCGGCCCCACATGTGGCGGGTGGAGTGCGCCATGATGGAGTTCCTCCGGGTGGCCTGGAAGCAGCCGGACGAGGGGATCTGGGAGGTGCGCGGCCCGCGTCGGCACTTCGTGTACTCCAAGGTGATGGCCTGGGTGGCCGCCGACCGCGCCGTACGCACCCTGGAGGACGAACCGGCGCTCGACGGTGACATCGAGGGCTGGCGGGCGATGCGCGACGAGGTGCACCGGGAGGTCTGCGAGCGCGGCTTCGACCCCGTCCGGAACACCTTCACGCAGTCCTACGGCTCGTCCGAACTGGACGCCTCCCTGCTGCTCATCCCGCGCGTGGGTTTCCTGCCGCCCGACGATCCGCGGGTGGCCGGGACGGTCGACGCGGTCCGCGCGGAACTCGCCCCCGACGGTTTCCTGGTGCGCCGCTACAGCACCGCGGCGACGACCGGCGTCGACGGGCTCCCGGGCGACGAGGGCACCTTCGTCGTCTGCTCGTTCTGGCTCGCGGACGCGCTGCACATGACGGGCCGTACGCGGGAGGCGCGCGAGCTGTTCGAGCGGCTGGTCGGCCTCACCAACGACCTGGGACTGCTCTCCGAGGAGTACGACCCGGTCGCGGGCCGCCAGCTCGGCAACTTCCCGCAGGCCTTCAGCCACATCGGCCTGGTGGTGTCCGCCCTCAGCCTCTTCGGCGTCGACGGGGCGGAGCAGGCGGACGGGGCCGTTCCCCCGGAATAGGGGAGGATGAGGCCATGGATCTTGGACTGAAGGATCGTGTGTACGTCGTCACGGGAGCCACCCGGGGCCTGGGCAACGCCGCCGCGCGCGAACTCGTCGCCGACGGCGCCAAGGTGGTCGTCACCGGACGCGACGAGAAGAGCGCGGCCGACGCCGCCTCCTCCCTCGGCCCGAACGCGGTCGGCGTCGCGGCCGACAACGGGGCCGCCGAGACCCCGGCCCGGCTGATCGCCGGTGCCAGGCAGCACTTCGGCGGCTTCGACGGCATCCTGATCAGCGTCGGCGGACCGCCGCCCGGGTTCGCCGCGGACAACACCGACGAACAGTGGATGGTGGCGTTCGAGTCGGTCTTCCTCGGCGCGGTGCGGCTGGCCCGCGCGGCCGCGGAGGAACTCGGGGAGGGCGGTGTCATCGGCTTCGTGCTCTCCGGCTCGGTGCACGAGCCGATCCCCGGGCTCACCATCTCCAACGGTCTGCGTCCGGGCCTCGCCGGCTTCGCCAAGTCCCTCGCGAACGAGCTGGGCCCGCGCGGCGTCCGCGTCGTCGGGCTGCTGCCGTCCCGCATCGACACGGACCGCGTCCGCCAGCTCGACGGTCTGTCCGCCGACCCCGAGGCCACCCGCGCGGCCAACGAGTCCCGCATCCCGCTGCGCCGCTACGGCACCCCGGAGGAGTTCGGCCGCACGGCCGCGTTCCTGCTCTCCCCCGCCGCGTCGTACCTGACGGGCATCATGCTCCCGGTGGACGGCGGGATGCGGGGCGGGTTCTAGGACCCGCCGCGGGGCGTGGAGGGTGCGGGGCGGGGCCAGAACCCTCCACGGAACGTGGAAGGCACGGGGCGGGGCCGCCAGAACCCTCCGCGAGGCGTGGAAAGCACGGGGCCGGGGCCGGGGTCCTCCGCCGGGCGGGGTGGTCAGGTCACCCGTTCGGCGCGGTGCTTGACGCCGCGCAGCCGCACCTCCGCCGGGAGCGCGGCCAGGCCGGCCGAGTCCCGTGCGTGCGCGAGCGCCTCCACGGTCAGCAGACGCAGCGCCTGCCCCGGGTCCACATGCGGTTCCAGCCGGAGCCGCACCCGCGCCTCGGGCAGGCTGCGCCGGCCGGTCAGGAGGACGTCGGCGCGGTCCACGCCGCCCAGCCGGGCCGACTCGGCGGCCAGCACCCCCTCCAGGGCCCGTCCGCGCAGCAGCGCGCCCGCGCCGTCGCCGGTGTCGACGAGCACCTCGGCGAGCCGCCTGCGCCGCACGACGGCGACCAGCCACCACAGGGCGAGCAGCAGGAGCACCGCGAGCGCGGCGATGACGACGGGCCACCACCAGCCCCGGTCGCGCCACTCGGTCCGTTCGGCGGTACTGAGCAGCACGTCGTGCCGCCCGTCGTGGATCCACCACGCGGGGGGCCGCACGCCGAGTCCGACGGCGAGCACGGAACCGCCGAGGACGAGCAGCACGAGCCCGACGAAGCCGATCAGCACGCGGTTGACGATCCTCAGCACGGACCTCACCTCTTCCGTCCGGGACGCGCGACGTGCACCGACAGGGCGGGCGGACGGGACAGCCCCAGCCCCTTGATGCCGTCGGCGAGGGTGGTGTCGAGGTCGGCGCGGACGTCGTCGAGTTCCCGGAAGTGCGCCATCGCGCGGACGTCGACCTTCCGGCGCTTGACGCGCACCCGGACCGACCGCACACCGGCGACCTCCATCGCCCGGTCGCGGAGCGCCGTCGCGGCGGCGCCCCGGTGCAGACCGGCCCGGACGTCGGCGTGGGTGCGCCGCATCGGCAGCACGTCCCGCAGTCCCGGCGTGGCCGCGAGGACGATCAGCCAGAGCCCCAGCGCGGCGGCGATCCCGGCGCCGGCGAGGACCGCGGTGTCGTCGAGCGGCCGTTCGGCGAGCTGCTCGGCCAGCCAGGTCCGCCAGCGCAGCGCCGACCGTCCGGCGCGCACGGCCACGACGTCGTACAGGAAGGCGCCCGCCGCGACGAGGAGCACGAGCGCGAGGACGCCCGCGGGGACACGGCGCGCCGACCAGAACCGGCCCTGACGGCCGTCCTCGTCCCCGGCGGTCCCCAGCGGTTCGTAGGCGGCGGAGGAGGCGGACTGTCCGAGGGCGCCCGCGTCGTCTCCCTCCTCCGGCCGGTCCGGCTTCTCCAGTACGGGCGTCTTCCGGGTGTCCTCGGAGCCCTGGGGCTCGCTCATCGCGTCCTCCCCTGTGCCGTGCCGGGCCCGGAGGTCAGATGCAGCCGCTCCACCTGGACGGCCACCTCGGGCACTTCCATCCCCGCCAACGCCTCTACCCGCTCGGCGACATGACGACGCACCTCGCCGCACAGGGCGCCGATGTCGGCGGGGTAGCCGAGTTCGAGGCTGACCCGGACCCGGGCGCTGTGCTCCGGGGTGCCGTCCGTCCCTCCGGAGCCCGGCGCCCGGCGGCGCACGACGACCGTCGCGTGCGGGACCGCGGCGTCACCGGGCGGCGGGGGCAGCGCCTCGCGCGCCGCGCGCGCCGCGATCTTCGCGACGACGCGGTCGGCGATCCGGGTGGCGCCCCGCTCGGCGGGCGGGACGGTCGCGAGGCCCGGCCGGATCTCGCCGAGCCGGTCGACATGGCCTGGCACGCGTCACCGCCGCCGGCCGTCGCGGGCGCGGAAGAAGTCGCCGACGTCCAGGTCCCCCTCCAAGAGCCGTCCGACGACGAACCCGACGGCCCCCAGGGCGGCCACCAGGAGGAACGCGCCGAAGCCGCCGAAGTATCCGGCGAAGCCCAGCGCCATTCCGGCGATCATGCCGATCACGGCCAAGCTCATGGTGCGCTCCTCAGCAGTCGGGGGCCGCCCGCGCTCCTCGGCAGTCGGGGCCGCCTGATCACTCATGGTGCGGGGCCGGGGTGTCCGCGGTGTTCCGGTGACCCGGGGTCACTGGAGCCGCGTCTCCGACTCCTCTTCCTCTTCCTCGGGAAGCTTCACGTCACTCACCGCGATGTTGACTTCCACCACTTCGAGGCCCGTCATGCGTTCGACGGCGGCGATGACGTTCTCGCGCACCGCGTGCGCCACGTCGGAGATCGACACGCCGTAGTCGACGACGATCTCCAGGTCGAGTGCCGTCTGCAGCTCTCCGACCTCGGCCTTGACACCGCGCGTCACGGATTTGGTGGAACCGCCCGGCACCCGGTCCCGTACCGCTCCGAAGGTCCGGCTCAGGCCGCTGCCCATCGTGTGGACACCGACCACGTCACGGGCGGCGAGCCCGGCGATCTTCTCCACGACGCCGTCGGCGATCGTGGTCCTTCCCCGCGTGGCGGGATCTCCGCCGCCACGCCTGGCGGGCTTGCGGGTCTGCTGGGGCTCCTTCTCCGTGTCGGGGCTGTCCGTCCGGTTCCGCTCGGTCATGTCGGTCATCGCCGTACGTCCCTTTCGGTCGTCCTCCTCTGCTCACAGTAGGTCGGGTCGTGCGGTCGCGCGCCGTGGATGGGGCAGGCTGGAGCAATGACGGCGGACCGGTGGACGCAGGCGGTACGGCAGCGGCTCGGGCTCGGCAGGCTCCTGCCGCTGGGCCC
This sequence comes from Streptomyces sp. NPDC058751, assembly GCF_042746485.1. NCBI lineage: Bacteria > Bacillati > Actinomycetota > Actinomycetes > Kitasatosporales > Streptomycetaceae > Streptomyces > Streptomyces sp. NPDC058751. The sequence goes on from NZ_JBHYPZ010000020.1 coordinate 51,012, forward strand.
GGCCCTCGACGGGGCGTGGATCACGGAGGAGGCGGCGAGGTCGGTGCTGCGGCGTGAGGCGGCGGCGGTGCGGGGGGTGCGGCTCGGGACGGTGCGGATCGGGCTCGCCGACCCGGACCGGGCCGGCGCACCGGCCGTGCCGCCCCCGCCCGGTGCGCTGCCGCCCGGTCCGCTGCGGGTCACGGCGGAGTTCCGGGTCCTGGTGGATCCCACGTCCCCGGGCGTGGAGCCCCTTCCGGCCGTCGCGGCCCGGCTGCGACTGACCGTGGTGTCCGCCGCGACACGGCTCCTGGGCCTCGACGTCACGGAGGTGGACCTGCGGGTGACGGACCTGCTGGAGGACGGGGACGACGTGTCCGCGGACGGCCCGGCGGACACGGAACGGGGCGCGCCCGGGGCGGTACCCGCCGACGGGGTACGGGACAGGCCCGGCGCCGGGCCTGCCGACGGGGCCCGGAACGCGCGGGGGGCCGGGGCGGCCGACGGCGTGAGGACGGCGCCCGTGCCGGAGGACCCCGAGGAGGTCCGGATCGCGGCTACGGTCCTGGCCGTCCCGGGTGTCACCCGTCTGACGGACGCCCTGGGCCGTCCGGTCCACGTCGAGAGCGTGCCCGCCACGGAACCGGCCCTGCCGCGCCGCCACGTCCGGGTGGAGCTGGAGGTCTCCGGGGACGAACGGGCGGTGGACGTGGCACGGGCGGTCAGGGCCGCGGTCGCCGGGGCCGCACGAAACGACCCGTCCGTGGCGGTCCTGGTGACGTCCGTGACCCCGGGAGCTTGACCGCCGCGCGCCGGAACGCCCGGCACCACCGGGTGCCCCGTCCCGGAGAGGACGGGGCAAAGAAGCCGGTGCGCGCCGACAGGGCCTAGGGCCTGTCGGCAAATTCCCGTCGTCGCCCGAAGGGCGGCCTCGCGGCGTCTGGTGCGTGCTCTCGGCGTGCCGGGCGGAAGTCCTCGTACTGGACGTACTGGGGCTTTCGCCCGGTGCGGCGAGAGTACGTGCCAGGCGTCGCGAGGCAGGCGGGAATTTGACGACAGGACCTAGTCGCCCGCGCCCGCGAGGTCGCGGAGCCTGCGGGCCTGGGAGGCGCGTTCGGCGGTGCGCTGCTCCTCGTACGACCGCTCCTGGGCCCCGCGCAGCAGCGCCTTCGTCTCGATCACGGCGTCGCGCGGCGCGGCCAGCAGCGCCGCGGCCAGGTCGGCGACCGCCGCGTCGAGCTGCCCGCCCGGCACGGCGAGGTTGGCGAGCCCGGTGCGCTCGGCCTCCTCGGCCAGGACGAAGCGGCCCGTGGCACAGATCTCGAGCGCACGGGCGTATCCGACGAGGCCGACCAGCGGGTGCGTCCCCGTGAGGTCGGGCACCAGGCCGAGGCTGGTCTCGCGCATGGCGAACTGCACGTCGTCGGCGACGACGCGCAGGTCACAGGCGAGGGCGAGCTGGAAGCCCGCGCCGATGGCATGCCCCTGGACGGCCGCGATGGACACGATGTCGCTGCGCCGCCACCAGGTGAACGCCTCCTGGTACTCGGCGATGGTCGCGTCGAGGTCGGCGTCGGAGCCGCGCGCGAGGTCGATGAACGACGGTTCCCCGTCGAAACCCTCGGGCGTGAACGCCTGCCGGTCGAGCCCCGCGGAGAAGGACTGGCCCTCGGCCCGCAGGACGACCACCCGGACGGAGCCCGGCAGTGACCGCCCGGCCTGCGTCAAGGCCCGCCAGAGAGCAGGACTCTGGGCATTGCGCTTGGCCGGATTGGTCAGCGTCACCGTGGCGATCGCGCCGTCGACGGTGAGCCGTACGCCGTCCTTGTCGAGTACCGGGTCGAGGTCCTTGTCGAGCGAAGCCATGGGCTGCCTCCGATGGGTGCGGTCGGATCAGACACGTACCTCGCGAAGACACGAGGAACGCACCTAAGTGACTGCACAGTAACCACCCGGTCGGTCACCCGACCGACCGGGTGGTCACCACCGAAGCCGATGGGGACGCCCGGCCTCAGGCCGAGGCGGCCTTCTTGCCCCGCGTCGCACCGCCACGCCCTCGGAGCGTGACACCCGACTCGCTGAGCATCCGGTGCACGAAGCCATACGAGCGGCCGGTCTCTTCGGCCAGCGCTCGGATGCTCGCACCGGAGTCGTACTTCTTCTTCAGGTCTGCCGCGAGCTTGTCGCGCGCGGCGCCGGTAACCCGGCTGCCCTTCTTCAGAGTCTCGGCCACCCGGTCCTCCTCATGGGAAGTGCGCTCTGGACTCTCATGATCACCCCTTTCGGGCGTCATGGCCACCCATTCGGCAAGGTCCGTAAGACAAGGTTTTGACGACAGGAGCCCGTCCCCACGAACGGAATCAACCATTCCGGCCGGTGCCGCCCGCGCCTCCGAACGAGTTCTTCCGCGAAGTACCTGGTCAGCGACGCAAGACGGCCGAGCCCTTGAGAACAAAGGGCTCGGCCGTGAAATCGATGTACGACACACCTCGGTACGAGGAGATCTCACACAGATGGTGGATCACGGATCGGCCGAATGATCCATAGGCGGTGGATCAGTCAGTCGATCAAGCGGCGCGGGGCCCTCCAGGAGCCCGCGCCGGGCTCAGGCGAGGGCCACCAGGTCGGCGTAGTCGGCGCCCCACAGGTCCTCGACGCCGTCCGGCAGCAGGATGATCCGCTCCGGCTGGAGCGCCTCGACGGCGCCCTCGTCGTGGGTGACGAGGACGACGGCGCCCTTGTAGGTGCGCAGCGCGCCGAGGATCTCCTCACGGCTGGCCGGGTCGAGGTTGTTCGTCGGCTCGTCGAGCAGCAGCACGTTCGCGGAGGAGACCACGAGGGTCGCGAGCGCGAGACGGGTCTTCTCTCCGCCGGAGAGCACACCGGCGGGCTTGTCGACGTCGTCGCCGGAGAACAGGAACGAGCCGAGCGTCTTGCGGACCTCGACCAGGTCCAGGTCGGGGGCGGCGGAGCGCATGTTCTCCAGGACCGTGCGCTCGGGGTCGAGGGTCTCGTGCTCCTGCGCGTAGTAGCCGAGCTTGAGTCCGTGGCCCTCGACGACCTCTCCGGTGTCGGGCTTCTCGGCACCGCCGAGGAGACGCAGGAGGGTCGTCTTGCCGGCGCCGTTCAGGCCGAGGATGACGACGCGGGAGCCCTTGTCGATGGCCAGGTCGACGTCGGTGAAGATCTCCAGCGAGCCGTACGACTTCGACAGGCCCTCGGCCATGAGCGGCGTCTTGCCGCAGGGCGCGGGCTCGGGGAAGCGCAGCTTGGCGACCTTGTCGGAGACGCGGACGGACTCCAGGCCGGAGAGCAGCCGGTCGGCGCGCTTGGCCATGTTCTGCGCGGCGACCGTCTTGGTGGCCTTGGCGCGCATCTTGTCGGCCTGGGCGTTGAGGGCGGCGGCCTTCTTCTCGGCGTTCTGGCGCTCGCGCTTGCGGCGCTTCTCGTCGGCCTCGCGCTGCTGCTGGTAGAGCTTCCAGCCCATGTTGTAGACGTCGATCGTGGCGCGGTTGGCGTCCAGGTAGAACACCTTGTTGACGACCGTCTCGACGAGGTCGACATCGTGGGAGATCACGATGAAGCCGCCGCGGTAGGTCTTCAGGTAATCGCGGAGCCAGACGATGGAGTCGGCGTCGAGGTGGTTCGTCGGCTCGTCGAGCAGCAGGGTGTCGGCGTCCGAGAAGAGGATGCGGGCCAGCTCGATGCGGCGGCGCTGACCGCCGGAGAGCGTGTGCAGGGGCTGGCCGAGCACGCGGTCGGGCAGGTTGAGCGCGGCGGCGATGGTCGCGGCCTCGGCCTCGGCGGAGTACCCGCCCTTGGTGAGGAACTCCGTCTCCTGGCGCTCGTACTGGCGCAGGGCCTTCTCGCGGGTGGCGCCGGAGCCGTTGGCGATGCGCTGTTCGTTCTCGCGCATCTTGCGGATCAGCACGTCCAGGCCGCGGGCCGACAGGACGCGGTCGCGGGCGAGGACGTCGAGGTCGCCGGTGCGCGGGTCCTGCGGGAGGTAGCCGACCTCGCCGGAGCGGGCGACGGTTCCGCCGGCGGGCTGGCCCTCGCCCGCGAGCACCTTGGTCAGGGTCGTCTTGCCCGCGCCGTTGCGGCCGACCAGGCCGATGCGGTCGCCCTTGGTGATGCGGAAGGTGGCGGACTCGATGAGGATGCGGGCGCCGGCGCGCAGCTCGATACCGGAGGCGGAGATCACGGTCAGACTCCAGAGCGGGATTGATGGCGGGGTGGACGGCCGAGGACGTTCACGCCGTCTAATGCGCGAGGAGTATGGCCATGGGCCAAGTCTAACGGGGCGGTGCAAGCACTTTTCCGGTGTGCGGACGTCCGGCACTGTGACGCTCGCCCCCTCGCGGGATGCGCCGGACGTCCGGATCACGCGGTCCGGCGGCCGGGGGCGTTGTCAGTGGCCGGTGCCAGACTGGGCAGCGGATCGGAATCCGGCGGTTCACGACGAGACGGAGTGATCGGCATGGCCGGCACGAACGAGCGTCCCAGCATCTACCCCTCCGTGCTGTACGGCGACGCGAAGGCGGCGATCAGACAGCTCACGGAGGCCTTCGGCTTCACCGAACTGGCCGTCTACGAAGGGGAGGACGGCTCGGTGACGCACGCCGAGCTGGTGCAGGGCAACGGCGCGGTGATGCTCGGTTCCAAGGGCCGCGGCGGCCGCTTCGACGAGGCGATGAAGAGCGCCGGCCCGTGCGGGGTGTACGTCGTCGTGGACGACGTCGACGCGCACCACCGGCGGGCCGTGGAGCACGGCGCGGAGATCCTGATGGCCCCGACCGACCAGGACTACGGCTCACGGGACTACATGGCCCGCGACCTGGAGGGCAACATCTGGAGCTTCGGCACCTACGCCCCGGAGATAGGCGGGTAGCACCGCTCCGGGACGGAGTTCCGGGGCCGGCCCGCAGGGGCCGGCCCTCGGCGGGTCCCGGCCGGGCCGGTCAGCTCCCTCCGGTGTGCACCTGGAAGGCGGCCCTGCGTACGGCCTTGGCGAGCGCCGGGTCCGGGTGGGCGGCGGCGAGCGCGACCAGCACCTGCACCGTGCGCGGGTGCCCGACCGAGCGCACCTCGTCGAGCAGCGCGGGCACGGTGGGCTGCACCGCGGACTCCAGGTGGCGGACCAGGAGCGGGGCCTCGCCGTGGTCGGCGACGGCGGCCGCGGTGTCGACCCACAGCCAGGTGGACTCGGCGCGGGTGAGGACCTCGTGGGCGTCCTCGGGGTCGTAGCCGTCGTGCTCGGCGAGCCACAGCAGGGCGTAGGGCCGCAGCGGGGTCTCCTCGACCACGGCGCGGACGTCCGGTTCCGCGGGGGCACCGACCACGCGCAGCGCCTCGAAGGCGAGACCGCGGGTGAGGGCGTCCTCGCCGCGGGCCGCCCCGATGAGTTCGGTGACGGCGGCGCCGACCGGGCGGGCGGCGAGCCAGGCGCGGTACTCGGCGCGGGCGGCGTTGGGGCGGAGCTGGGCGCAGCCGCGGAGCATGTCCTCGGCGGACTGCTCGATGTTGCCGGCCGGGCTCTGCGCGGCGACGCAGATCTGCTCCAGCTTGACCCAGACCGCCCAGCTGCCGAGCGCGGTGAGGGTGGCCTGTCCCTCTCCGTAGGTCAGTGCGCCGACGGAGGCGAGGGCCTGGAGGGCCCAGTCGAGGAGGGGGGCGAGGGGGGCGTCCGGGACCTCGGCGGGTTCCGGGGCGGGCTCGGCCGCGGGCTCGGGGCCGTAGGAGATCTCGCAGCGCTCGGTGCGCAGTTCCGTGACGCGCTGCCCGAGGAGGTCGAGGAGCTGGTCCACGGGGACGGGCCCGGCGGAGAGCTGGAGGAAGGAGAGCACCTGGGGCATCGCGGAGACGACCTCGGCGACGGACGCGGGCGCGTGGTCCACCGGCTCGGGGTAGGCGAGGGACCAGGCGTCGAAGAGGGCGACCCAGCCGCGCAGGACGGCGGTGTCGTCGCGGTTCCAGGCCCGCAGCCGCCATCCCGGGCGGGCGTCGTCGCCGTGCACCTCGATGAGGCCGGCCAGACGTGCGGTGTCCCAGTCGGCGCGGACCTGGACCGTGGTCAGCCCGAGGTCCGAGGCGGCCCGTTCGGCGGTGGCGTCGGAGAGGGTGCCCTTGCCGTCGGGGTTCGCGTCGTCGCGTCCCGGGCGCAGGGCCGCGTCGGCCCAGCGCGCCACGCGGGCCGCGTCGGACAGGCCGGTACGCGCCATGCGGGCGAGTTCCGCGGGTGGCGGTGTGCCTTCCGGGGGCCGCGGCGCGGGGCGGCGGGTGCGGCGCTGGGCGACCGCTCGGGGAGCGGTCGCGAGGGACCGGGGGCTGACGAGTCGGAGCCTGGAGTCGCGCGGGTTACGGGACGTCACGGGTGCAGTCTTGCGGTTGACAGTCCGAAAACCCAAACGGAATGCCGTCGCAGGCCACGGGGGCGGTGGGAGCGGGACCCTCCCCGGGGGCCCGGCGCGCGGGAACGAGTGCCGCGCGGAGTTGTCCGGGGCCGAACCGGAAGCACGCCTTCGTGACCGGAAGCACACCGTCGCGTCGGCCGCGGCGCTCACATCAAGGGGGTGAGGAAGCGTCGCAGGGCTTCTTCGTAGGCCGCCGGGTCGGCGTTCCACATGGCGCCGTGGGGGGCGTCCGGGACGGTGTGCAGGGTGACCAGGTCGGGCCGGCTCCCGGCGAGGCGCCGGGAGGCGCCCCAGGGGGCGATGGTGTCGTCGGGGCCGTGCACCAGCAGGGTCGGCACCTTGACCTGGTCGGGGTGGGAGGCGTGCGCGATGCGGTCCCCGCGCACGCCGGTGCGGCCCTGGGCGGCGCGCACCGCGAGCGGCAGCATGAAGCCCGGGGTGTGACGGGCGCCGGCGAGGGCGCGCAGCGTGGTCTCCCAGTCGAGGACCGGCGAGTCCAGGACGAGTCCGGAGATCCGCTCGCGCAGCGCGGAGTGGGCGGCGGCGCGCAGGGCCATCGTGGCGCCGGTCGACCAGCCGTACAGGACGACCCGCTCGGCGCCGAACCGCACGGCGTACCGGATGGCCGCGTCGAGGTCGCGCCACTCGGTCTCGCCGAGGTGGTTCAGGCCGTCCGGCGGGCGGGGTGCGCCGAGGTCGCCCCGGTAGGCGAGGTCGAGGACGGGGAAGTGCCGGCCGTTCAGGAACTCCATCAGGTTCATGGGGTGTTCCCGGGTGGTGCCCAGGCCGTGCACGGTGATGATCCAGGTGTCGCGGACGGCGGGGACGAACCAGGCGGGCAGGGCGCCGAGTTCTCCGGGCACGTCGACGTCGGCGTGTTCGAGTCCGAGGGCGGCCCCGGGGTCGCCGACGTACAGGTTCGGGGTGAGCCACACCTTGTCGCCGGGTTCCAGGGACCCGTGCGTGACGCGTTCCAGGCTGCGCACGACGGTGTCGGCGGTGTGGGGCACGGACTCCAGGAGGGGGCCGACGACCGCGTGGGAGCCGTCGCCCGCGAGTCCGTAGGTTCCCGGGCGCCGGGACGCGAGGGCCCGGGTGAGGGTGATGCCGCCCGCCGTCGTGGCGTGCACGGTGAGCCGGGGCTCGGTGGGCAGCGGCTTGCCGGGCCTCGTCTTCAGCGCGGCGTCGCTGGCGAACCGGCCCGCCGCCACGGAGGCCGCGCCCGCGGCTATGGCTACGGTGACGGCCGTTGCCGTGGCTCTCAGAGTGCGCACCCGACCAGTCTCCCGGCGGAGTCGGCCATCGGCCAGCGGGGGCGCTTGCAGGAGTGACGGAGGGCGCCCGCAGGGCTCCGGCGCCGGGGCGGTGAGGGGCGGGGGTGCCGCCCCGGCGCGGACGGGGTCACCCCTGCTGGCCGTACCCCCGCAGCCGCTCCCCCGCCTCCTCCAGCTGGTCCGGTGAGAGCAGGACGGGCGTGAGGCCCGGGACCGAGGAGGACAGGAGCCAGACGCGGCACATCCATTCGAGCTGGGCCGTGCGGTCGTACGCCTGGTCCAGCGATGCCCCGTGGGCGATGGTGCCGTGGTTGCGGAGGAGGCAGGCGGTGCGGCCGGCCAGTGCGCGCAGGGTGTGCTCGGCCAGTTCCGGGGTGCCGTAGGCCGCGTAGGGGGCGACGCGGACGGGGCCGCCGAGGGCCGCCGCCATGTAGTGGACGAGCGGGAGTTCGGGGACGAGGAGCGAGACGGCCGTCGCGTGCGGCGCGTGGGTGTGGACGACGGCCCGCGCCTCGGTCGCGCGGTACACCGCGAGGTGCATCGGCAGTTCGCTGGTCGGGCGCAGCGGACCGAGCAGCTGCCGGCCGTCGAGGCCGACGCCGGTGATGTCATCGGGCGTCAGCCGGTCGTAGGGCACGCCCGTGGGCGTGACGAGGACGGTGTCGCCGACCCGGACCGAGACGTTGCCGGACGTGCCGACGACCAGTCCGTCGGCGACCGTGCGCCGGGCCGTGGAGACCAGTTCGTCCCAGGCCCGCCGGAGGGCGTCCGACGCGTCCGGGCCGTCGCACCCCTCGGCCCCGTCGCACCGGTCACGTCCGTCGCGCTCCCCGGTCCCGACGCGCCCGTCGGGGACCCCGGTCCCGTCGGGGTCCCCCGGCGTCCGTGCGCGCTCGTGCCCGTCCCGTGCCTCCCGGTACCGCTCAGTCATGACGCGATCCTGCCAGCCACCGCGTCGCACGCACCCTGCGCGAGCGCGCTCCGGGGGCGGCTCCGGGCCTCCAAGAGCCCATGGTTGTATGTGATTTGCATCACATCGCACTTCCGAGGCGCCGGCGTCGCCCCGTCCGGACATTTACCGCGGATCACACCCCGTGATCAGCCCATTACGGCCGAACCGGCACTCGACCACCACCCTGGAGGCGCCCGTTCCGCGCCCTCCGACGGCGTGACGACCGCTACGGCCTGCGGGTGACGGGGATCTCACCTTTCAAACCCCCCTCGACCCGAGCGGTCCACCCGGGGCATCATCCCCAAGCGGAGTATGGAATTCCGCATCCGTTCGAGCCCGCCGGACCTCCCGCCGACACAAGCGGAATGGCGATCCGCTGTTCGGGACACCACGAAGTCCGACCCAGTTCACCTTCCGTTCACCCAGGCTGCCTACGTTCCACCTGCCACTGACGTCCAACAGAAGCCTGGGTAAATGGAACACATCACGCTCCTCCTCGGAATCGTGATCGTCACCGCTCTCGTGTTCGATTTCACGAACGGTTTCCACGACACCGCCAACGCGATGGCCACCACCATCTCGACCGGCGCACTCAAGCCCAAGGTCGCGGTGGCCATGTCCGCCGCCCTCAACCTTGTCGGCGCCTTCCTCTCCGTCGAGGTCGCCAACACGATCTCCAAAGGCCTCGTCGACGAGACCGGCATCCGACCAGAGGTGATCTTCGCCGCGCTCGTCGGCGCGATCCTCTGGAACCTGGTGACATGGCTCGTCGGACTCCCGTCCAGTTCCTCGCACGCCCTCATGGGCGGCCTGGTCGGCGCCACCATCGCCTCCGCCGGCGTCGGCGCGGTGCACGGGGACGTCCTGGTCGGCAAGGTGCTCCTGCCCGCCGTCGTGGCACCGGTCGTCGCCGGCCTGGCCGCCATGGTCGCCACCCGGCTGTCGTACAAGCTCAACAGCGGCGCCGAGACCAACGCCACCAAGAAGGGCTACCGCGCGGGCCAGATCGCCTCCGCCGGCCTGGTCTCGCTGGCCCACGGCACCAACGACGCGCAGAAGACGATGGGCATCATCACCCTGGCCCTGGTCGCCGGTGGCGCCGTCGCTCCCGACTCCGACCCGCCGGTCTGGGTCATCCTCTCCGCCGGTATCGCCATCGCGCTCGGCACCTACCTGGGCGGCTGGCGCATCATCCGCACGATGGGCAAGGGCCTGACCGACCTCCAGCCGCAGCAGGGCTTCGCCGCCCAGACCAGCGCGGCCACCGTCATCCTGGCCTCCTCGAACCTCGGTTTCTCCCTCTCCACCACGCACTCGGTCTCCGGTGCCGTGATGGGCGCGGGTCTCGGCCGCAAGGGCGGTGTGGTCCGCTGGTCCACCGCGACCCGCATGGCCGTCGCCTGGGTCCTCACCCTGCCCGCCGCCGCCCTGGTCGGCGCGCTCGCCGAATGGGTGACCGGTTTCGGCGCCTGGGGCACCACTCTGGTCGCCGTCTTCCTGGTCGGTTCCAGCTTCGCGATCTGGCGGCGCTCGCGCCACGAGGTCGTCGACCACACCAACGTGAACGACGACGAGGAGCCCGCCGGTGTGGTGACGCAGGCCATCGCCGCCGTCGCCCCGCCCCCGGTCGGCACGGTGACCGAAGGCCTCACGGCCACCATCCCGGCTCCGGTCGAGGCCGCGGTGAACCAGCCGGCGCAGTCCCGAGTGGCCTGAGAAACCGAAGGAAGAAACAGCATGCACATCGACTGGTCAGCCCTCGGGTCCGTCTTCGGGGTCACCCTCGGAGTGAGCGTCGCCCTCGTCGCCCTCTTCACCCTCGGCGTCGCCGGCCTCTCCAAGAAGGAGTCCGCCCAGGGCGGTTCCGCGGTCGCGGCGGCCACCGGCGCGTACGTCTGCTTCGCGGCCTGCGCCGCGGCGGTGGCGTACGGCATCTCCCTGATCGTCATGAAGTAGCCCGGCACCGGCGGCCCGGAACCGGGCCGCCCGGAGCGGTACCGCGCGTGGGGCGCGGGACGGAACACCGTCCCGCGCCCCACGCGTATGTGGGCCTGCGCACACTGTCCCTCCGCAGGTCAAGAGCCAGTTGACGGCCGTTCACACCCCGTGGTGGACTGCCGGAGCCAAGTACGGCGGCATGAGAGGAAGCCGGTGAGAATCCGGCGCGGTCCCGCCACTGTCATCGGGGAAGGAACTCCCCGGGAGCCAGGAACTCTCACCGCCGGTCTCGTCGAACCAGGGCGTGGACACCCTGAGTGAGGACATATAGCCATGCGCGGCTGCCCGTTGCCCGTTCCGCCAAGTACGAGGGTTCCGCTCCACCCCACGGCCGGCTGACCCCGTGCGTGCCGATCGCGTCTTCGCGTACGGCGCCGCCGCCGGCCTCCTCGGCGACCTGCTGCTCGGCGATCCCCGCCGGGGGCATCCGGTCGCCGCTTTCGGGCGGGCCGCCGCGGCCGTGGAGCGGACACTGTGGCGGGACCACCGCGGGTGGGGCGCGCTGCACACGGCCGTCTGCGTCGGCGGCGCCACCGGACTCGCCGCGCTCGCGAGCCGTCGCGTCCGCACCTCGCCCGCCGCGTCCGTCGCGCTGACCGCCGCCGCCACCTGGGCCGTCGTCGGGGGAACCTCCCTCGGCCGCGAGGCACGGGCGATCGGCGGCGCGCTCGCGGCCGGTGACCTCGGCGTGGCCCGGGAGCGGCTGCCGCACCTGTGCGGACGCGACCCGCAGGCTCTGGACGCCGACGGCGTCGCGCGCGCCGTCGTCGAGTCCGTCGCCGAGAACACCTCCGACGCCGTCGTCGGCGCCCTGGTCTGGGGCGCCGTCGGCGGTGTGCCCGGGCTCGTCGCCTTCCGCGCGGTCAACACGCTCGACGCCATGGTCGGGCACAAGTCCCCCCGCCACCGGCGCTACGGCTGGGCCTCCGCCCGGCTCGACGACCTCGCCGGCTGGCCGGGAGCCCGGCTGACCGCCGTCCTCGCCGCCGTGGCCGGACCCGACCCGCGCGGTGCCGTGCGCGCCTGGCGCGCGGACGCCCGCGAGCACCCGAGCCCCAACGCCGGGCCCGTGGAGGCCTCGTTCGCGGGCGCGCTCGGTGTGCGGCTCGGCGGCACCCTCTCGTACGGCGGACGGGTCGAGCACCGGCCCGTGCTCAACGGCGCGGGGCGCGCCGTCCACGTCCGGGACATCGAACGGGCCGTACGGCTCTCGCGGCGCGTCGGCTGGCTCGCGCTCGGCGTGAGCGCCGCCGGAGGGGCTCTGCTCTCCGGGGCCGGACGGGCTCTGCTCTCCACGACCGGACGGATTTCGTCCACCAGGAAGGGGCACACCGCATGAGCGGCGGGCTGCTGATCGCCGGGACCACCTCCGACGCGGGCAAGAGCGTCGTGACCGCCGGGATCTGCCGGTGGCTGGTGCGCCAGGGCGTCAAGGTGGCGCCCTTCAAGGCGCAGAACATGTCCCTGAACTCGTTCGTGACGCGTGAGGGCGCGGAGATCGGGCGGGCGCAGGCGATGCAGGCGCAGGCCGCCCGGGTGGAGCCGACCGCGCTGATGAATCCCGTGCTGCTGAAGCCGGGCGGGGACCGCACCAGCCAGGTCGTCCTGATGGGCAGGCCGGTGGGCGAGATGAGCGCGCGCGGGTTCTTCGGAACGGCCGGGCCCGCGGAGCAGTCGCCGTCGGCCGCCGGGGAAGGACCGCACGGGGGGCACCGGGAAGCGCTCCTGGCGACCGTCCTCGACTGCCTGGCGCAGTTGCGGGGCACGTATGACGCGGTGATCTGTGAAGGGGCCGGCAGCCCGGCCGAGATCAACCTGCGGCGCACCGACATCGTGAACATGGGGGTGGCGCGGAACGCGGGACTTCCGGTGCTCGTCGTCGGCGACATCGACCGGGGCGGGGTGTTCGCCTCGTTCTTCGGGACGGTCGCGCTGCTGTCGCCCGAGGACCAGGCCCTCGTCGCCGGGTTCCTCGTGAACAAGTTCCGCGGTGACGTGAGTCTGCTGGAGCCCGGCCTCGACATGCTGCACGGCCTCACCGGGCGGCACACGTACGGTGTCCTGCCCTTTCAGCACGGGCTCGGCATCGACGAGGAGGACGGCCTGCGCGTCTCGCTGCGCGGGGCCGTCCGCGAGTCGGCGGTCTCCTCCCCCGTCGGCGAGGACGTCCTGCGGGTCGCGGTCTGCGCGGTCCCGCTGATGTCCAACTTCACCGACGTGGACGCGCTGGCCGCCGAACCGGGCGTCGTCGTGCGGTTCGTGGACCGCGCCGAGGAACTGGCCGACGCGGACCTGGTCGTCGTGCCCGGGACCCGGGGCACGGTCGGCGCGCTGCGGTGGCTGCGCGAGCGCGGCCTCGCGGACGCCATCGCGCGCCGGGCCGCCGAGGGGCGGCCCGTCCTCGGCGTCTGCGGCGGTTACCAGCTCCTCGGCGAGCACATCGAGGACGAGGTCGAGTCCCGCGCCGGCCATGTCGACGGGCTCGGACTGCTGCCCGTGCGCGTGCGGTTCGCGCGGGAGAAGACCCTGGCACGGCCGGTCGGCACGGCCCTCGGCGAGCACGTCGAGGGGTACGAGATCCACCACGGCGTCGCCGAGGTGACCGGCGGCGACCCGTTCATGTCCGACGCCGCGGGCCGGGGCCTGGACGGCTGCCGGGTCGGCTCCGTCTGGGGCACGCACTGGCACGGATCGCTGGAGTCGGACGGTTTCCGGCGGGCCTTCCTGCGCGAGGTGGCCGCCGCCGCGGGCCGCCGCTTCGTGCCGGCCCCCGACACGTCGTTCGCGGCGCTGCGCGAGGAGCAGCTCGACCGGCTCGGCGACCTGATCGAGGAACACGCGGACACGGACGCGCTGTGGCGGCTCATCGAGTCCGGCGCGCCGCAAGGACTGCCCTTCATCCCACCGGGAGCACCCGCATGAGCACTGTGTTGTTGTTGTCGACCGCCGACACGGACCTGCTGGCGGCCCGCGCCAGCGGCGCCGCCTACCGGATCGGCAACCCGACCCGGGTGGACGTCACCGGCGAGCTCCCCGCGCTCGTGGAGGGCGCGGACCTCGCCGTCGTACGGCTGCTCGGCGGCAAGCGGGCCTGGGAGGACGGGCTGGCCTTCCTGAAGGCGTCCGGGATCCCGACCGTGCTGCTGGGCGGCGAGTCCGTCCCGGACGCCGAGCTGATGGCCGAGTCGTCGGTGCCCGCCGGCGTGGTCGCGGAGGCGCTGCGCTATCTCGTCGAGGGCGGTCCGGCCAACCTCGGGGAGCTGGCCCGGTTCCTCTCCGACACCGTGCTGCTGACGGGCGAGGGCTTCGAGGAACCGCACCGGACCGCCGAGTTCGGCGTGCACGGCGAGCGTGCCCTCGTCGAGGGCCGGCCGACGGTCGGCGTGCTGTTCTACCGGGCGCACGAGCTGTCCGGGAACACCGCGTTCGTGGACACCCTGTGCGACGCGATCGAGGCACGCGGCGCCAACGCCCTTCCCGTGTACTGCGGTTCGCTGCGCGGGGCCGACCCGGGCCTGTACGAGATCCTCGGCCGGGCCGACGCGCTCGTGGCCACGGTCCTCGCCGCGGGCGGCACCCACGCCTCGGAGGCGTCCGCGGGCGGCGACGAGGAGGCCTGGGACATCGGGGCGCTCGCCGACCTCGACGTCCCCGTCCTCCAGGGCCTGTGCCTGACCTCGTCGAAGAGCGCCTGGGACGCCTCGGACGCGGCCCTGTCCCCCATGGACGCGGCCATGCAGGTCGCGATCCCGGAGTTCGACGGCCGGCTGATCACCGTGCCGTTCTCGTTCAAGGAACAGGGTCCCGACGACGTCCCGGTGTACGTCGCCGACCCCGAGCGGGCCGCCCGGGTCGCCGGGATCGCCCTGCGGCACGCCCGGCTGAAGCACAAGCCCAACGCGGAGAAGAAGCTCGGGATCGTCTTCACCGCCTACCCGACCAAGCACTCGCGGGTCGGCAACGCGGTCGGTCTCGACACCCCCGCCTCCGCCGTACGGGTCCTCGACGCCCTCCGGGACGCGGGCTACGCCCTCACCGAATACCCGGACGACGGCGACGAGTTGATCCACCGGCTGATCGCCGCCGGCGGCCACGACGTGGAGTGGCTGACCGAGGAACAGCTCGCCGCCGCCCCCGCGCGCGTGCCGCTCGCCGACTACCGGGCCTGGTTCGACACCCTCGACCCCGCGCTGCGCGAGGCCATGCTGGAGGCCTGGGGCGAGCCGCCGGGCTCCCTCTACGTCGACGGCGACGACATCGTGCTCGCCTGCCTGGAGTTCGGGAACGTCGTCGTGATGATCCAGCCGCCCCGCGGCTTCGGCGAGAACCCCATCGCGATCTACCACGACCCCGACATGCCGCCGTCGCACCACTACATGGCCGCCTACCGCTGGCTCGAGAACAGTTTTGGCGCGGACGCCGTCGTCCACATGGGCAAGCACGGCACCATGGAGTGGCTGCCGGGCAAGGGGCTCGGGCTCAGCGGCGGCTGCGCGCCCGACGCCGTCCTCGGCGAACTCCCCCTGGTCTACCCGTTCATCGTCAACGACCCCGGTGAGGGCACGCAGGCCAAGCGCCGCGGGCACGCCACCGTCGTCGACCACCTCGTACCGCCGATGGCCCGCGCCGACACCTACGGCGACCTCGCGAAGCTGGAGCAGCTCCTCGACGAGTACGCGCTCGTCTCCGACCTGGACCCGGCGAAGGCCCCGGCGGTGCGCGCGCAGATCTGGACGCTGGTCAAGGCGGCCGAGCTGCACCACGACCTGCACGTCGACGAACAGCCGGACGACGGCGACTTCGACGAGTTCGTGATGCACATCGACGGCTACCTCTGCGAGATCAAGGACGTGCAGATCCGCGACGGGCTGCACGTCCTGGGCGGCGGCCCCGAGGCCGAACCGCGGGTGAACCTCGTGCTCGCCGTGCTGCGCGCCTCGCAGGTGTGGGGCGGCACGGCGAACGCCCTGCCCGGTCTGCGCGCCGCGCTCGCCGAGCACTTCGGCCTGGTGGAGAAGGAGTTGCTGGCCGAGCCGGGCGCTCCGGTGAAGGCGCCCGTCGAGCTGACGGACCTCGTGGAGGGTCCGGCCCGTACGGCGGCCGACGCGATCGACCTCCTGGAGCAGCTGTGCCGCCGGGCGGCGCTCGGCATGGAGGAACGGAGCTGGGACCCGGCCGCCGTGCCGGCCCTCGTGCGCGACCTCCTCGGCACCGAACTCCCCGACGCCGTCGCGGTGCTGGAGTTCGCCTGCCGCGAGGTGGTGCCGCGGCTGGCCCGGACGACGGACGAGATCGGGCACATCCTCAAGGCCCTGGACGGCGGTTACGTCCCGGCGGGGCCCTCGGGCTCGCCGACGCGCGGGCTGGTCAACGTCCTGCCGACCGGCCGCAACTTCTACTCCGTCGACCCCAAGGCCATTCCCTCCCGGCTGAGTTGGGAGGTCGGGCAGTCCCTCGCGGACTCGCTCGTGCAGCGCTACCTCCAGGACACCGGGGACTATCCGACGTCGGTCGGGCTGACGGTGTGGGGCACGTCGGCCATGCGCACGCAGGGCGACGACATCGCGGAGATCCTCGCGCTGCTCGGCTGCCGTCCGGTGTGGGACGACGCCTCGCGCCGGGTCACCGGCTTCGAGATCGTTTCCCTGAAGGAGCTGGGCCGCCCGCGCATCGACGTCACGGTCCGCATCTCCGGCTTCTTCCGGGACGCGTTCCCGCACGTGGTCGGACTCCTGGACGACGCCGTACGGGCGGTCGCCGAGCTGGACGAGCCCGCCGACCGGAACTTCGTGCGCAGGCACGCCGACGAGGACACCGCCGAGCACGGCGACCGGCGGCGCGCGACCGCCCGCATCTTCGGCTCCAAGCCGGGCGCGTACGGCGCCGGTCTGCTGCCGCTGATCGACGCCCGCAACTGGCGCAGCGATGCGGACCTGGCCGAGGTGTACGCCGTCTGGGGCGGCTACGCCTACGGGCGCGGGCTCGACGGACGGGCGGCGAGGGGGGACATGGAGACGGCGTTCCGGCGGATCGCGGTCGCCGCCAAAAATGTCGACACGCGCGAGCACGACCTCGTCGACGCGGACGATTACTTCCAGTACCACGGCGGCATGGTCGCGATGGTGCGGCATCTGACGGGAGCCAGTCCCGAGGCGTACGTCGGGGACTCCGCCACCCCTGACCAGGTGAAGACCCGGACGTTGGGGGAGGAAACACACCGGGTGTTCCGGGCGCGGGTGGTGAATCCCAGGTGGATGTCAGCGATGCGCAGGCACGGCTACAAGGGTGCTTTCGAGATGGCTGCGACCGTGGACTACCTCTTCGGGTACGACGCGACAGCCGGGGTGGTGGACGACTGGATGTACGAGAAGTTGTCGGCCGAGTACGTGTTCGCGCCCGAGAACCAGGAGTTCATGCGGAAGTCCAACCCGTGGGCCCTGCGCGGGATCACCGAGCGGCTGCTGGAGGCGGCGGACCGGGGGCTGTGGGCCGAGCCGGACGCGGACACGCTGGAGCGGCTGCGCGCCACCTATCTGGAGCTCGAAGGCGACCTGGAGGGCGACGACCAGTGAGTACCCCGTTTCCGTTCACCGCCGTCGTCGGCCAGGACGACCTGCGGCTCGCGCTGCTGCTGAACGCCGTCTCGCCCGCTGTGGGCGGTGTGCTGGTCCGCGGCGAGAAGGGCACCGCGAAGAGCACGGCCGTGCGTGCCCTCTCGGCGTTGCTTCCCGAGGTCGACGTCGTCTCCGGGTGCCGTTTCTCCTGCGCCCCCGGCTCCCCCGACCCCGCCTGCCCGGACGGGCCGCACGAGGCGGGGGTCGGCGCACAACGCCCCGCCCGCATGGTCGAGTTGCCCGTCGGCGCCTCCGAGGACCGGCTGGTGGGCGCCCTGGACATCGAGCGGGCGCTCGCCGAGGGCGTCAAGGCGTTCGAGCCGGGACTGCTGGCCGACGCGCACCGCGGGATCCTGTACGTCGACGAGGTCAATCTGCTCCACGACCACCTGGTCGACCTGCTGTTGGACGCGGCCGCGATGGGCGCCTCGTACGTCGAGCGCGAGGGCGTCTCCGTACGGCATGCCGCGCGGTTCCTGCTCGTCGGGACCATGAACCCGGAGGAGGGCGAACTCAGGCCCCAACTCCTCGACCGTTTCGGGCTGACCGTCGAGGTGGCCGCCTCGCGGGAGCCCGACCAGCGGGTCGAAGTCGTGCGGCGCAGGCTCGCCTACGACGACGACCCGGCCGGCTTCGCCGCGCGCTGGGCGGACGAGGAGGCCGCCGTGCGGGCGCGGACCGTGGCGGCCCGCGCGCTGCTGCCCTCCGTGCGGCTCGGCGACGGGGCGCTGCGGCAGATCGCCGCGACCTGTGCCGCCTTCGAGGTGGACGGCATGCGTGCCGACATCGTGATGGCCAGGACCGCAACCGCGCTCGCCGCGTGGGCGGGGCGCACCGACGTGCTCGCCGAGGACGTACGGCAGGCGGCGCTGCTGGCGCTGCCGCACCGGCGGCGCCGCAACCCCTTCGACGCCCCGGGCCTCGACGAGGACAAGCTCGACGAGACCCTGGAGCAGTTCGGCGGCTCGGCCGGTGACGAGGACCCGGACCCGGACGGTCCAGGTGGCGGCGGACAGCCTCCGCAGGGCGACGGCGACGGGGACCCGCAGGGCGGGGACTCCGGGGCCCGGCCCGAGGCCGGTGAGGGCGGGGAGCCGCAGACCTCCGGCGCCGGAGCGGGCGAGCAGGCGCCGGTGCGGGCCGCGGAGCCGTTCCGCGCCAAGGTGCTCAGCGTGCCCGGGATCGGCCAGGGTGCCGCCGGACGGCGCTCGCGGGCACGGACCGAGCACGGACGGACGACGGGGGCCCGGCGGCCGCAGGGGAAGCTGTCCAAGCTGCATCTGGCGGCCACCGTCCAGGCGGCGGCACCCCATCAGCGGGCGCGGGGCCGCTCCGGGCCCGGCCTGGTCGTACGCCGGGACGATCTGCGGCAGGCGAACCGTGAGGGCCGTGAGGGCAACCTCGTTCTCTTCGTGGTCGACGCGTCCGGGTCCATGGCGGCCCGCCAGCGCATGAGTGCCGTGAAGGGCGCCGTGCTGTCGCTGCTGCTCGACGCCTACCAGCGGCGGGACAAGGTGGGTCTGGTGACCTTCCGCGGCTCGGCGGCCGAGGTCGCGCTGCCGCCCACCTCGTCGGTGGACGCGGCGGCGGCCCGGCTGGAGTCGTTGCCGACGGGCGGGCGCACCCCACTCGCGGCCGGGCTGCTCAAGGCGCACGACGTGCTGCGGGTGGAGCGGCTGCGGGACGCGGCACGGCGTCCGCTGGTCGTCGTGGTGACGGACGGCCGGGCCACCGGTGGTCCGGAGCCGGTCGCCCTCGCCGGGCGTGCGGCGCGGCTGTTCGCGGCCGAGGGGGTGGCCTCGGTGGTCGTCGACTGCGAGAGCGGACCGGTCAGGCTCGGACTCGCGGGACAGCTCGCGGGTGAGCTGGGCGGCACGGCCGTGACGCTGGACGAGCTGCGGGCGGACAGCATCGCCGGACTGGTGAAGGACGTACAGAGGAGGGCCGCGTAGTGCCGCAGGGACAGCCGAGTGTCGTACCGGACGACGGCCTGACGACCCGTCAGCGTCGTAACCGGCCGCTGGTCGTCGTGCACACGGGGATCGGCAAGGGGAAGTCCACCGCCGCGTTCGGGCTCGCGCTGCGCGCCTGGAACCAGGGGTGGCCCATCGGGGTGTTCCAGTTCGTCAAGTCGGCGAAGTGGAAGGTCGGCGAGGAGAACGCGCTGCGGGTGCTCGGCGCCTCGGGCGAGGGCGGGTCCGTCGACTGGCACAAGATGGGCGAGGGCTGGTCCTGGGTCCAGCGCGACGCGCAGATGGACAACGAGGAGAAGGCCCGCGAGGGCTGGGAGCAGGTCAAGCGCGACCTCGCCGCCGAGACGTACAGGCTGTACGTGCTCGACGAGTTCGCGTACCCGATGCACTGGGGCTGGATCGACACGGACGAGGTCGTCGCGGTGCTGCGGGACCGGCCGGGCACCCAGCACGTCGTGATCACCGGGCGCAACGCCCCGGAGAAGCTGGTCGACCTCGCCGATCTCGTCACCGACATGTCCAAGGTCAAGCATCCGATGGACGCCGGCCAGAAGGGCCAGAGGGGCATCGAGTGGTGATGTCCTCGTCCGTGCCCCGGCTGGTCGTCGCCGCGCCCTCCTCGGGCAGCGGCAAGACCACCGTCGCCACGGGGCTGATGGCGGCCTTCGCCGCGCGGGGGCTCGCCGTGTCCCCGCACAAAGTGGGGCCCGACTACATCGACCCCGGGTACCACGCACTCGCCACCGGGCGCACGGGACGCAATCTCGACGCGTATCTGTGCGGCGCGGAGCTGATCGGGCCGCTGTTCGCGCACGGGGCGCGCGGCTGCGATCTCGCGGTCGTCGAGGGCGTGATGGGGCTGTACGACGGGGCCGCGGGCGAGGGGGAGCTCGCGTCCACGGCGCAGGTGGCGAAGCTGCTGCGGGCGCCGGTGGTGCTGGTCGTCGACGCGTCCTCGCAGTCGCGGTCCGTGGCCGCGCTGGTGCACGGGTTCGCCTCCTGGGACCCCGAGGTGCGGGTCGCCGGGGTGATCCTCAACAAGGTCGGGTCCGACCGGCACGAGGCCATGCTCCGGGAGGCGCTGGACGCGTCCGGGGTGCCGGTGCTCGGTGTGCTGCGGCGGGCGCCGCAGGTGGACACGCCGTCGCGGCACCTCGGTCTGGTGCCGGTCGCGGAGCGGCGGGCGGAGGCGGTGGAGGCGGTCGCCGCGATGGCCGCGCAGGTGCGCGCCGGGTGCGATCTGGACGCGTTGTTCGCGCTGGCGCGCGGTGCCGGTTCGTTGCCGGGTGCGGCATGGGACGCGGCCGAGGCCGTCGAGTCGCCCACCCACGACCACCCGACTCGCTCGGTCGAGAGGCCGGCCGGCGGAAAGCCCGTCGTCGCTGTCGCCGGTGGGGCCGCTTTCACGTTTTCCTATGCCGAGCACGTCGAACTGCTCACCGCCGCCGGGGCCGACGTCGTCACCTTCGATCCGCTGCGGGACGACTCCCTCCCGGAGGGGACCGCCGGGCTCGTCGTGGGCGGCGGCTTCCCCGAGGTGTACGCGCCCGAGCTGTCCGCCAACGAGCCGCTGCGCAAGGCGGTGGCGGAGCTGGCGTCGGCCGGGGCGCCGGTCGCGGCCGAGTGCGCCGGACTGCTGTATCTGGCGCGGGAGCTCGACGGCCGGCCCATGTGCGGGGTGATCGACGCCGTGGCCAGGATGGACGAGCGGCTGACCCTCGGTTACCGGGACGCCGTGGCCCTCGGCGACAGCGTGCTCGCCGCGGCCGGCACCCGGATGCGCGGGCACGAGTTCCACCGGACGGTCGTGGAGCCCGGTGCCGGTCCCGTTCCCGCCTGGGGGATGCGCTCCCCCGAACGACGTGTCGAAGGTTTCGTGCAGCAGGGCGTGCACGCGAGTTATCTGCACACGCACTGGGCGTCCGAGCCCGGCGTGGCCCGTCGGTTCGTCGAGAGGTGCCTGACGTCATGAGCAGCAAACTGATCGGGGTCGGGGTCGGCCCCGGCGACCCGGAGCTGGTGACCGTCAAGGGCGTCAACGCCCTGCGCGCCGCGGACGTCGTCGTCGTGCCCGTCATGGCTGCGCCTGATGGGAAGGACGGGGGCGAGCGGGGGCGGGCCGAGGCGACCGTCCTGCACTACGTGCCCGAGCAGAAGGTCGTCCGGGTGGTGTTCGCGCTCAACGAGCGCAGCGACCGGGAACGGCGCGAGGCCGCCTGGGACGCCGCCGGCGAGCGGGTCGCGGGCCTGCTCGCCGGGCACGGCACGGTCGCCTTCGCCACCATCGGCGACCCCAACGTGTACTCGACGTTCACGTATCTCGCCCACACGATCGGGGAGCTGGTTCCCGGCACGGTCGTGGAGACCGTGCCGGGCATCACCGCCATGCAGGACCTCGCCGCGCGCTCGGGTGCCGTTCTCACCGAGGGGACCGAGCCGCTCACGCTCGTCCCGGTGACCGCGGGGGCGGCCGTGCTCAAGGACGCGCTGAACGGGCCCGGCACGGTGGTCGCGTACAAGTTCGGGCGGCAGGCCGCCGAGGTGGCCGAGGCGCTGCGGGACAGCGGGCGGATCGACGACGCCGTCTGGGGGTCGGCGCTCGGCCTGGAGGACGAGTCGATCCGGTCCGCCGCCGAGCTCGACGGCGAGCCGCTCCCGTACCTCTCGACGCTCATCGCGCCCGCGCGCCGCGACGGGACGCGCGGCGGAAAGCTGTGACCCGCCCCCGCCCGGCACGCCCGTCGGCCCCCGCGCCCGCGGGGCGTCCGCCGTACCCGGCGCACCGCCCGGGCTCAGCCCGCGAGGCCCACCACCAGCCAGATGAAGGCCACGCCCGCGACCGTGCACAGCAGGGTCGAGCGGGCGGGGTGCTCGTGGTGCGCCTCCGGGAGGATCTCGGCGGCGGCGAGGTAGAGCAGCACACCGCCGAAGAGGCCGAGGTAGCCGCCGAGCAGCCGCTCGGGGATGGTGAAGAAGAGCGTCGAGGCGGCGCCGATCATGGGGGCCGCCGCGTCCGCGTACAGCATGAGCAGGGCCTTGCGGCGGGCGTTCCCGTACAGGCTCGTGAGCGTGTACGTGTTGAAGCCGTCCGCGAAGTCGTGGGCGATGACCGCGAGGGCGACGGCGAGCGCCATGCTCTCGCCGACCTGGAAGGCGGCGCCGATCGCGACGCCGTCCATGGCGCTGTGGCCGACCATGGCGGCGGCCGCCGTGAGGCCCACCTCGGGGGCGCGTTCCCCGTTCTCCGCGCCCCCGTGCGCGGCCCGGCGGTGGGCGAGGAGCCGTTCGACCAGATGGGCCAGCAGGAAGCCGCCCACGAAGAGGAGCAGCGCGGCCGGTACGCCGAACACCTCGGTGCCCGCCGCGTCCAGCGCCTCCGGCAGCAGGTCGAGGCCGACCACACCGAGCATCAGGCCGCCCGCCAGGCCGAGCACCAGATGGCGGCGGTCGGTCACCCGCTGCGCCGTCCAGCCGCCGGCCAGCGTCATCAGGAACGCGCCGAGCGCGACGAGGACCGCCATGGACCCTTGCTATCCGATCCACCCCCGTTCGCGCACATCGGGCGGCGGCCGCGGGCCCGCCGAAGCGTTCGCGGCACACCTGATGTGCGGCACAGCCGCTATGCGGCACCCCTGATGTGCGGCACCCCTGATTTCTCGTAGTACTCGTAGGAGAGGACCGATTCCCATGGCCGATGCCCCCACCGGCAAGGTGACCTTCGTCGGTGCCGGCCCCGGCGCCGCCGACCTGCTGACGTTCCGCGCCGCGCGCGCCATCGCCGAGGCCGATGTCGTGATCTGGGCGGCCAGCCTGGTGCAGGCCGAGGTCCTCGGCCACGCGCGCGAGGGCGCCGAGATCCTCGACTCGGCGACGATGTCGCTGGAGGACGTCGTCGCCGTCTACGAACGGGCCCGCGCCGAGGGCCTGCGGGTGGCGCGGATCCACTCCGGCGACCCGGCCCTGTGGGGCGGTACGCAGGAGCAGGTCGACCGGTGCGCGGAGCTCGGCATCGAGACCGAGATCGTGCCGGGCGTCTCGTCCTTCTCCGCGGTGGCCGCGATCGCGCGGCGCGAGCTGACGATCCCCGAGGTCGCCCAGTCCGTGATCCTCACCCGGCTCGGCGGCGGCAAGACGCCGATGCCGCCCGGTGAGGACGTGCGGGAGTTCGCGAAGCACGGCACGACGATGGCGCTGTTCCTGTCGGCGGCGCGCAGCGGACAGCTGGTGCGGGAGCTGCTGGAGGGCGGCTATCCGACGACCACGCCGGTCGTGGTCGCCTACCAGGCGACCTGGCCGGAGGAGCTGATCGTGAAGTGCACGGTCGGCACGCTGGAGGAGACCGTCAAGGAGCACAAGCTCTGGAAGCACACGCTCTTCCTGGTCGGCCCGGCGCTCGACGCGAGCGGCACCCGCTCGCACCTGTACCACCCGGGTCATTTCCACGGCTTCCGCAAGGCCGACCCCGAGGCGCGCGCCGAGCTGCGGGCCGCGCGCCGGGGCGGTGCGCAGGGCCCGGCGTCGTGAGCGCGGGCGCCACCGGCGTGGAGGGGCGGACGGCCGGCGCGGAGGGGGCGTCCGCCGGTCCCGCGGACAGCTCCGGCGTGATCACCGTGGTCGGTACGGGGACGGGGGCGCCGCTGCCT
The DNA here is from genome assembly GCF_042746485.1 of Streptomyces sp. NPDC058751. Lineage (NCBI taxonomy): Bacteria > Bacillati > Actinomycetota > Actinomycetes > Kitasatosporales > Streptomycetaceae > Streptomyces > Streptomyces sp. NPDC058751. Next base: position 74,858 of record NZ_JBHYPZ010000020.1, read on the forward strand.
GCGGACGTGAAGGAGGTGCTCGCCGGGGCCGGGCTGGTCGTGGGCGCCCGGCGGCACCTGGCGGCGGCCCGGCTGCCGGAGCGTGCGGAGCGGGTGGTGCTCGGGCCGCTGGCGCCCGCCCTGGACCGTATCGAGCGGTACGCGGACGAGGGGGCGCCCGGGGGGCCGGTCGTGGTGCTCGCCTCGGGCGACCCCGGGTTCTTCGGGATCGTACGGGCGCTCGCGGAGCGGTTCGGGGCCGGGCGGCTGGACGTCCGGCCCGGAGTCTCCTCCGTGGCGACCGCGTTCGCCCGGCTCGGCCTGCCCTGGGACGACGCCGTGGTGGTCAGCGCGCACGGGCGCGATCTGCGCACGGCCGTCCTGGTCTGCCGGTCGCGGCCCAAGGTGGCCGTGCTGACCGCTCCCGGGTCCGGGCCCGCCGAGCTGGGCGCCGCCCTCGCCGCCGCGGGCGCCGAGCGTGTCCTGGTGGTGGCGAGCGCCCTCGGCGACCCGGAGCACGAGAGCGTCGAGCGGGCCACGCCCGCCGAGGCCGCCGCCCGCGACTGGGGCCCGGCGGTCAGTGTCGTGCTGTGCCTGGACGGGTCGCGGTCCCCGGCGCCCGCGCGGACCGTCGCGGGGCCGTCGGCCGGTCCCGGCCGATGGGCCCTGGACGAGAGCGAGTTCGCCCACCGCGACTCGATGATCAGCAAGTTCGAGGTGCGGGCGCTGGCGCTGGCCCGGATCGGGCCGCGGCTCGGCGACCTGGTCTGGGACATCGGCGCGGGCTCGGGGTCGGTCGCCGTGGAGTGCGCGCGTCTCGGCGCCACGGTGACCGCGGTCGAGAAGACCCCGGACGGCTGCGACCGCGTCCGCGCGAACGCGGCGGCGCACGGCGTGGACGTGCGGGTCGTGCACGGGGCCGCGCCCGCCGTGCTGTCCGGCCTGGACGCCCCGCACGACCCGGACGCGGTCTTCATCGGCGGCGGCGGACGTGAACTGCCCGCCATCGTCGGGGAGTGCGCGCGCCGGGCCCGGCGTGCCGTCGTGATCGCGATGGCCTCGCTCGACCGGGTGCCCGCCGCCCGTGACGCCCTCACCGCCGCCGGGTTCGCCTGTGACGGCGTCCTGTTGCAGTCCTCGCGGCTCGCCCCGCTGCCGGGCGGGGTGTCCCGGCTCGCGGCGGCCAATCCCGTCTTCGTGCTGTGGGGCGTCCGGCCTCCGGCCCGTACCGAAGGAGTCTCCCAGTGATCGGCCTGATTTCCGCCACGGCGGCGGGGGCGGCGGCCCGTGACCGGCTCGCCGCGGCGTGGTCCACGCGTACCCGGGTGTACGAGGGGCCCGTGGCGGACGCCGTGCGGCGGGCCTTCGCGGAGTGCGACCAGGTGGTGTGCTTCCTCGCCACGGGCGCGGTCGTGCGGCTCGTCGCGCCGCTGCTCTCGGACAAGAAGGCGGACCCCGGCGTGGTGTGCGTCGACGAGGCGGGGCGGTTCGCCGTGTCGCTGGTCGGCGGCCACACGGGCGGGGCGAACGAACTCGCCCGCGAGGTCGGTGAGCTGCTCGGCGCCGAGCCGGTGGTGACGACGGCGACCGACGCGGTCGGGGTACCCGGTCTCGACACCCTCGGTCTCCCCGTGGAAGGGGATCTCGCCGGGGTCTCGCGGGCCATGCTGGACGGCGAACCGGTGGTGCTGGAGCGGGAGTCGGTCTGGCCGCTGCCCGCGCTGCCGCCGAACGTGGGCAGTCCCGCGGCGCCGGGAGCGGCCGTCGTCCGGGTGAGCGACCGGGTCCGGGAGACCGCCGCGCGCGAGGTCGTCCTGCGTCCGCCGTCCCTCGTCGTCGGGGTCGGCGCCTCCCGGGGCGCGCCCGTGGAGGAGGTCCTCGGCCTCGTCGAGGACGCCCTGCGCGGGGCCGGGCTCTCCGCGTCGTCGGTGGCCGGACTCGCCACCGTGGACGCCAAGTCCGAGGAGCCCGGCATCATCGGGGCCGCCGGGCGCCTCGGGGTGCCGGTCGTCACGTACACCGCCGGGGAGCTGGCGGCGGTGGAGGTCCCGAACCCCTCCGGCGCGCCGCTCGCCGCCGTGGGGACCCCGTCCGTGGCGGAGGCCGCCGCGCTGAAGGGCGGCGGCGAACTCCTCGTGCCCAAGCGGAAGTCGGTGCGGGCGGACGGGCAGCCCGCCATGGCGACCTGCGCGGTCGTGCGCCGTCCGGCGCGCGGGCGGCTCGCGGTCGTCGGCCTCGGCCCGGGCGCCCGCGACCTGCTCACCCCGCGGGCGGCGGCGGAACTGCGGCGGGCCGCGGTGCTCGTCGGGCTCGACCAGTACGTCGACCAGATCCGCGACCTGCTGCGGCCCGGCACGCTGGTCCTGGAGTCGGGGCTCGGCGCCGAGGAGGAGCGGGCGCGCACGGCGGTGGCCGAGGCGCGCCGCGGTCAGGCGGTCGCGCTGATCGGCAGCGGCGACGCGGGCGTGTACGCGATGGCGTCGCCCGCGCTGGCCGAGGCGTCCGACGACATCGACGTGGTCGGGGTGCCGGGGGTGACCGCGGCGCTCGCGGCCGGGGCGATCCTCGGCGCCCCGCTCGGCCACGACCACGTGTCGATCAGCCTGTCCGACCTGCACACGCCGTGGGAGGTCATCGAGCGCCGGGTGCGCGCGGCGGCCGAGGCCGACATCGTCGTGACCTTCTACAACCCGCGCAGCCGGGGCCGCGACTGGCAGCTCCCCCAGGCTCTCGCGATCCTCGCGGAGCACCGGGAGGCGGCCACTCCGGTGGGGGTGGTGCGCAACGCCTCCCGCCCCGACGAATCGAGCCGGGTCACGACGCTGGGGTCCCTGGATCCGGGAATCGTCGACATGATGACCGTGGTGACCGTGGGCAACACGGCGACCCGCGAGATCGCCGGGCGCATGGTGACACCGCGCGGCTACCGCTGGCAGAAGGAGGCCGAGTGAGCCGAGTGAGCCGGGCGTCGCCCGGACTCCGGGCCGCACGTCCCGCCGGGCAGGTGCTTTCCCGGCGACCGGCCGACGGGGGCGTGTTCGCCGGGGGCGGTCCGCCCGCCCCGGCCGTCGCGCCCGACGCCGTTCCCCATCCCCGTGTTCCCGAGGCCGACCGGGCCTCGAAGACCGCCGAGGCCCACCAGGCCCCGAGAACCGCAGCGGCCGACTCTGCCGCCGAGGAGACATCGTGACCACCCCTCCCCCCGCCCTGCTCATCGCCGGACACGGCACCCGGGACGAGGCCGGAGCCGAGGCCTTCCGTTCCTTCGTACGGGAGTTGGGCCGCCGCCATCCCGAACTGCCCGTCGCCGGCGGGTTCATCGAGCTGTCGCCGCCACCGCTGGGCGAAGCCGTCGGCGAACTCGTCGGCCGGGGCGTACGGCGTTTCGCCGCCGTGCCGCTGATGCTGGTGTCGGCCGGGCACGCCAAGGGCGACATCCCGGCGGCGCTGGCCCGCGAGAAGGAGCGGCACCCCGGGATCTCCTACACGTACGGGCGTCCGCTGGGCCCGCATCCGTCGCTGCTCGCCGTGCTGGAGCGGCGGCTGGACGAGGCCCTCGGCGACGGCGTCACGACCCCCGAGGAGCGGGCCGGGGTGACCGTGCTGCTCGTGGGCCGCGGGTCCACGGACCCGGACGCCAACGCCGAGGTGCACAAGGCGGCGCGGCTGCTGTGGGAGGGCCGGGGGTACGCGGGCGTGGAGACCGCGTTCGTGTCCCTGGCGGCGCCGGACGTGCCCGCCGGCCTCGACCGCTGCGTGAAGCTCGGCGCGCGCAGGATCGTGGTCCTGCCCTACTTCCTGTTCACCGGCATCCTCCCGGACCGGGTGCGACGGCAGACGGAGGAGTGGGCCGCCGCCCACCCGGGGGTCGAGGTGGGCTCCGCCGAGGTCATCGGTCCCGAACCGGAGCTGCTCGACCTGGTCATGGAGCGCTACCGTGAGGCCGTCGCGGGCGATCTGCGGATGAACTGCGACTCCTGCGTGTACCGGATCGCGCTGCCCGGCTTCGAGGACAAGGTGGGGCTGCCCCAGCAGCCGCACTTCCACCCGGACGACGACGGCCACCACGACGGGCACGGGCACCACGGCGGACACGGGCACCACCATCACGGGGGGCACACGCATTCCCATGCCCACTGAAGAGGCCGCCGGGGGCGGACACGATCTGCGGCACCACGGGGACGCCGAGGTGCGCGACGACGGTTCCAAGCTGACCGATCTGGCCGTGAACGTCCGGGCGGACACCCCGCCCGGGTGGCTCCTTGACAGGATCGCCGCGTCGCTGCCGTCCCTCGCCGCCTACCCGGACGGGCGGGCGGCGCGGGCTGCGGTGGCGGCCCGGCACGGGCTGCCGGTGGAGCGGGTGCTGCTCACGGCGGGCGCGGCCGAGGCGTTCGTGCTGCTGGCGCGCGGCCTGGAGGTGCGCCGGCCGGTCGTCGTGCACCCGCAGTTCACGGAGCCCGAGGCCGCGCTGCGGGACGCCGGCCACACGGTGGGCCGTGTCCTGCTGCGGGAGGAGGACGGCTTCCGGCTCGATGCGGCCGCCGTCCCCGAGGACGCCGACCTCGTCGTGATCGGCAACCCGACCAATCCGACGTCGGTGCTGCACCCGGCCGGGACCATCGCCGGGCTGGCCCGGCCCGGGCGGACGCTGGTCGTCGACGAGGCGTTCATGGACGCGGTGCCGGGCGAACGCGAGTCCCTGGCCGACCGGACGGACGTCCCCGGTCTCGTCGTGCTGCGCAGCCTCACGAAGACCTGGGGCCTCGCGGGGCTGCGGATCGGGTACGTGCTCGCCGGCCCGGGGACGATCGCCCGGCTGGAGCGCGCCCAGCCGCTCTGGCCGGTGTCCACGCCCGCGCTCACGGCGGCGGAGGCGTGCGTGTCCTCGCAGGCGCTCGCGGAGGCCGGGCACGCGGCGCGGCGGATCGCCAAGGACCGGGACCATCTGGTCGCGGGACTGCGGGAGTTCGCCTGCACGGACGGCCTGCGGGTGGTGGAGCCGGCCGAGGGCTCCTTCGTGCTGGTCCGGCTGCCGCGGGCCGCCGGGGTGCGCCGCGCGCTGCGCGATCTCGGGTTCGCGGTGCGGCGCGGGGACACGTTTCCCGGGCTCGGGGAGGAGTGGCTGCGCATCGCGGTACGGGACCGGACGACGGTCAACCGGTTCCTGCAGGCGCTGGACCGGGCGATGACCGTCGCCGGGGACGGCGGCGTCGGCGGCCCGGGGGTCGTCCCGCCCCGCCGGCCCGCCCCGCCCTCGTCCGGCCCGCGCCCGGAGCCGCCGCGGGCACCCTCCTCGGCCTGAAACGGCCCGGCCCCCGCACCCCGCGCCCGTCCAGCGCCTCCGGCGCCCGGGGAACGAGGGTCCGGGCGGACGCCCGGGACGACGGGGCACGGCGGACACCGGCCCCGACGGCACGACGGCCTTCACCCCGGCGGCGCCGGGACGAGGTGACCACGGCCCCGGCGGCGGCGGTACGAGGTGGCCACGGCAGCGCCGGAGCGGGGCGGCAACGACTCCGGCGTACGGCGGGGGCGGGCCCCGGCGCGCCGGGCAACAGCGGGCCTCAGCACCGCCGCACCAGGAAACAGCAGGCCTCAGAACCGCCGCACCGGAGAACAGCGGGCTTCAACCCCTGCCGTGCCGGGAAACAGCGGGCCTCAGCCCGACGCACCGGAGAACAGCGGGCGTCAGCCCCTGCGGCGGGAGAGGGCGACCGCTCCGGCGCCCGCGGCGAGCAGTGCCGCCGCGCCCGCGACCAGGTACGGCGTCGTCGAACTGCCGCCGGTCTCGGCGAGCCCTCCCTCCTCTCGACCGCCCTGCGCGCTCGGTTCGGCGGCGGGCTCGGCAGCGGCCGAGGGGGTGTCCGGCGCGGACTCCCGGGCGGGCGCGGCCGGCGCCTCGCAGGTGGACTTCGCCAGGGTGACCGTGCCCTCGACCTGGGCCACGCCCAGCTTCAACGGGTCGACGGACACGTTCAGTTCGAGCGCCGACGCGGCGGCCGTACGGGACGTGGTCCCGGTCCTGGAGAGGTCGAGCCGCACCTCGCCGACCCCGGGGACCTTCACGTGCGTCGGGCCGCCCGTCGTCAGGGTGACCTTCTTGCCGAGAACGGTGACGGACCCCAGCAGGTTCGCGGTGGCGGAGGGTTCCTCGCCCGCCTCGCAGGTCGCCTTCGAGGTCACTTCCTCGATCTCGACGAGCGACAGCAGCGGCAGCCCGGGGACGTGGACGGCGGCGTGCGCGAGACGGGTCGAGCTCTCGGCCTTCCCGGCGGAGACGGTGGCCTCGGCCGTGGCGGCCTCGGCGCGCAGCACGTTGAACGGACGCCCGCCGTCGACGCCGTCCAGCTGGGCGGTGAGCGTGGTCCTGTCCGCGCTCTGCGGTGCCCGCACCTCGTTCAGGGAGACCGCGAGCGGGACGTCCACGGTCTTCCTGAGGAGGGACACGTCGAGCCCGGTGCGGAGCACGACGGCGCTCGCGCGGCCCTGGTCGCCGGTCGCGTGGGCGGAGCCCGCTCCGGCCAGCGCGGCGGGGCCCGCGGCGAGGACGGTGGCGGCCGCGGCGACGGCGAGACGGCGTGCGGGCATGCGGTGGCTGATGCTGTTCAAGGGTGGGACCCCCATGGGAGAAAGCCTGGGACCCGGAAAGAATTACGCACCGAGAGTGAACAGTCAGGCACCTGGAGTGAGTTCACTCCATCGTGGGGTTTCCGCGCACGCCTTCGAATCCCGGGGCACAGCCGTTCTCCACCGTCACCCACTCGACGCCCCCGGGTGAAAGCGCCGGTTGACGCGCCGGCCGGCGGCGGGGGACGCGCCGGAGCGGACCCTTCGGTGCCCAACGAGCACGCCACCCCGGCCGTCACGCTCCGTCAACCACGCCCGCCCCGGCCGTCCGCGACGTCCGCCCCGCCCGCGTCAGCCGACGATCCGCCCGTCGAGGACCACCCGCCGCGGATCCGCCAGGACCCGTACGTCGGCGCGCGGGTCCCCGTCGTAGACCACGAGGTCCGCCGGGGCCCCCTCGTCGAGTCCGGGCCGCCCGAGCCAGCGCCTGGCTCCCCAGGCGGTGGCGGAGAGCGCCTCGACGGGCGGGATGCCGGCGGTGACGAGCTCGGCGACCTCGGCCGCGACGAGACCGTGCGCGAGGGAGCCGCCCGCGTCGGTGCCGACGTAGACGGGGATCCCGGCGTCGTACGCGGCCCGCACGGTGTCGTGGCGGCGCTCGTGCAGCCGTCTCATGTGCGCCGACCACCGGGGGAACTTGGCCTCGCCGCCGTCCGCGAGCCGCGGGAAGGTGGCGATGTTCACGAGGGTCGGGACGATGGCGACACCGCGCTCGGCGAAGAGCGGGACGGTGTCCTCGGTGAGGCCGGTGGCGTGCTCGATACAGTCGATGCCCGCCTCGACCAGGTCCCGGAGCGAGTCCTCGGCGAAGCAGTGCGCGGTGACCCGGGCGCCGAGCCGGTGCGCCTCGGCGATCGCCGCCTCGACGGCCTCGCGCGGCCAGCAGGCGCCCAGGTCGCCGGTGCCGCGGTCGAGCCAGTCCCCGACGAGCTTGACCCAGCCGTCGCCGCGCCGGGCCTCCCGGGCGACGTACGCGACGAGGTCCTCGGGCTCGATCTCGTGGGCGTAGTTGCGGATGTAGCGGCGGGTGCGGGCGATGTGCCGCCCCGCGCGGATGATCTTCGGGAGGTCGTCGCGGTCGTCGATCCAGCGGGTGTCGGAGGGCGAGCCGGCGTCCCGGATGAGCAGGGTGCCGGCGTCGCGGTCGGTCAGTGCCTGCTTCTCGGAGACGTCCGCCGGGACCGGGCCGTGGGCGTCGAGCCCGACGTGGCAGTGCGCGTCGACCAGGCCGGGCAGCGCCCAGCCCTCGACGGTGCGGACGTCACGGGCGCCGGCGGGGCGCTCGTACGAGATCCTGCCGCCGACGACCCACAGCTCGTCGCGGACGTCGTCGGGCCCGACGAGGACCCGTCCCTTCACGTGCAGTACCGGGTGATCGCTCATGCCCAGCACCTTAGTGAGGCGGCTCTGCCTCCCCGCTCCCCCGGCACGTTCCCGGCCGGTCCCCGCCGGTCCCGCCCGTCCGGGCCTACTCGGTGTCCCCCGCGGCGCGCGGTGCCTCCTCCTCGACGTCCGCCATCGCCGGGTCGAGCAGCCGGGACAGGAAGTGCCGCGTCCGCTCGTGCGCCGGAGCCCCGATGACCTGCGCCGGGGTGCCGTCCTCGACGATCACACCGCCGTCCATGAAGACGACCCGGTCGGCGACCTCGCGCGCGAAGGTCATCTCGTGGGTGACGACCATCATCGTCATGCCCTCGTCGGCGAGCATCCGCATGACGGCGAGCACGTCCCCGACGAGCTCGGGGTCGAGCGCGGAGGTCGGCTCGTCGAAGAGCATCACGTCGGGTCCCATGGCGAGCGCGCGGGCGATCGCGACGCGCTGCTGCTGGCCGCCGGAGAGGGAGGCCGGATAGGCGTCGGCCTTCTCCGCGAGCCCCACCCGGGCGAGGTTCTCGGCGGCGACGCGGGCCGCCTCCTCCTTGCCCCGGCCGAGCACCCGGCGCTGCGGCAGCGTGAGGTTCCCGGTCACCGACAGGTGGGGGAAGAGGTTGAACTGCTGGAACACCATGCCGATGCGGCGGCGTACGGCGTCGATGTCCACGTCGGGGTGCGTGACCTCCGTACCGCCGACGAACACCTGGCCCTCGGTGGGCTCCTCCAGGAGGTTCACACAGCGCAGCAGGGTCGACTTGCCGGAGCCGGACGGGCCGATGACACAGACGACCTCGCCCCGGGCGATCTCCAGGTCGATGCCGCGCAGGACCTCGTTGTCGCCGAAGGACTTGTGCAGGTCCTTCACCTGGATCTCGGGCGTGCTCACTTCGCGACCTCCCCCGACTTCGCTTCGAGACGGCGCACGACGAAGCCGAGCGGGATCGTGACCAGCAGGTAGCACAGGCCCGCGACCAGGATCGGCGTGGAGTTGGCGGTCGTGCTGGCCAGGTCGCGGCCGTACTTGGACAGTTCCCGCTCCTCCAGGGTGACACCGAGGAACAGCACCAGCGAGGAGTCCTTGAAGAGGGTCACGAGCTCGTTGGTGAGCGGCGGCAGGATGATCCGGAACGCCTGCGGGACGATGATCGAGACCATGGCCCGGGCGTGCGACATGCCCAGCGAACGGGCCGCCTCCATCTGCCCCTTGGGCACGGCCTGGATGCCCGCGCGGAACGTCTCGGCCATGTACGCGGCCCCCACCAGGCCGAGCGCGATGGCGACCTTGCCGTACGTGCCGCCCGGGATCTCCGTTCCCGGGAACGCCAGCGGCACCGCGACGCCCACGAAGATGAAGATCAGCAGGGCGGGCAGACCGCGGAAGACCTCGATGTAGATCCCGGCGAACCAGCGGTAGGGGCCCACCGACGACAGGCGCATCAGGGCGATGACGATGCCCAGCACGAGGCCGACGAGAAAGCCGGACACCGTGTAGAGGACGGTGTTCTTCAGCGCCAGCGTGATGACCTCGGGGAACATCTGCTTGACCAGGTCCCACTGGAAGAACTGGTTCTTCAGACGGCCCCAGTCCGCCGTGACCGCGAAGGCGGTCACGGCGGCCACGAAGACGACGTACTGCGCACCGCGTGAGATCCGGCGCTTCTGGCGCCTGCTCAGGCCCGACCTGCGGGGCTGGAGGGAGGTGTCGGCACCACTCATGAGGCGGACGGGGAGGCGGCGGCCGCGTCGTACGGGCCGATCCACTTCTCGTAGAGCTTCTCGTACGTGCCGTCGGCCTTGGCGTCCGCGATGGCCTTGTTGACGGCGGCGAGGAGCTTGGTGTTGCCCTTCTTCACGGTGAAGCCGTACTGCTCACCGGTGTTGAGGTTGTCGGCCACCTCGAAGGCGTCGGCGTTGGCCTTGTCCTTCAGCCAGCCCTGGACGACCGGGTAGTCGATGATGACGGCCTGCACCTGGCCGGTGCGCAGCCCGCTGAGGACCGCGTCGGAGGACTCGAAGGAGATCGGGTCGAGACCCTGCTTCTTCGCGTAGTCCTCGCCGGTGGTCTGCGCCTGGGCGCCGAGCTTCTTGCCCTTGGCCTTGAGGTCGGCGAGCGAGGTGATGCCGCTCTTCTTGTCGACGAGGACGGCCTGGGTGGCGTCGAAGTACGGGTCGGAGAAGTCGACGTTCTTCTTGCGCTCCTCGGTGATCGTCATGCCGGCGGCGGCGAGATCGCACTGCTCGGAGTTGAGGAACGCGCCCGTCTTGAAGTTCTCGAAGGGCGTGTCGACGATGGCCTGCTTCACGCCGAGGTCGTCCGCGACGAGGTCGACGAGCGCCACGTCGAAGCCCTGCACCTTGCCGTCGATCTCCGACTGGAAGGGCGGGTACGGCAGGTGGGTGCAGGTCGTGAGCTGACCGCTCTTGACCAGCGGGACCCCGCTGGCGGTGGTGGTCTTGCCGCCGTCGCCGTCCGAGGAACAGCCGGCCACGAGCAGCAGCCCGGCCGTGGCGGTGGTGGCGGCCAGAAGGCGGGTCCGGCGTCCGGGGACCGAGTACACGGGGACCTCCAACAGAGGGAACAGAGGGTTCCGATTATAAGGAAAGGTTTGAGTTGCTCAAATCAATCCGATGGCCCCTGAGCCGTCCGGCCTCAGAATTCGCCGCTCCGGGTACGGAGGGGCCGCGGTTACTCTCTGATCGTCACCCCCCACCACGAGCGAGGAGAGCACCGCCGTGACCCACCCCTTCCTTGACCTGGCGCCGCTGAGCGCCGCCCGCTTCGCGTCGATCGAGGACCGTGTCGCCCGGCTGCTCGGCACCCGGCAGGACGTCGTGATCATGCAGGGCGAGGCGCTGCTCCCCCTGGAAGGGGCCATCCGCGGCACGGCCGGTCCCGGCACGACCGCCCTGAACGTCGTCACCGGCCCCTACGGCCAGACGTTCGGGAACTGGCTGCGGGACTGCGGGGCGACCGTGATCGACCTGCCGGTGCCCTTCCACACCGCGGTCACCGCCGCGCAGATCCGCGAGGCGTTCGCCGAGCACCCGTCGATCGACTTCGTGTCGCTCGTGCACGCCGAGGCCGCCACCGGGAACACCAACCCGGTGGCGGAGATCGGCGAGGTCGTGCGCGAGCACGGCGCCCTCTTCTACCTGGACGCCGTCGCGTCGATCGGCGCCGAGCCGGTGCTGCCGGACGCCTGGGGCGTCGACCTGTGCGTGATCGGGGCCCAGAAGGCGATGGGCGGCCCCGCCGGCGTGTCGGCGGTGTCGGTGAGCGAGCGGGCGTGGGCGCGGATGGCCGCGAACCCCGCCGCGCCGCGCCGCTCCTACCTCTCCCTGCTCGACTGGAAGGAGCGCTGGGTCGACGGCGGCCGCACGACGCTGCTGCACGCCCCGGCACAGCTGGAGATGCTGGCGCTGGAGGCGTGTGTCGAGCGGATCGAGGGCGAGGGCCTGGACGCGGTGACGGCCCGTCACGCCACGGCCGCCGCGGCCGCCCGGGCGGGAGCGATGGCCCTCGGCGGGGGCCTCGCGCCGTTCGTGCACGCCGCCGCCGACGCCGCGCCCGTCGCCACCACGCTGCGGGTGCCCGAGGGCGCGGACGCCTCCGCCGTGGTCGCCAAGGCGCTGGCCGCGGATCCCGCGCTGCCGCTCGCCGCGGGCGGCGGCGCTCTCGCGCACTCGATGATCCGCGTGAACCACTACGGCCCCGACGCCACCCCGGACGCCGTCCGCTCCAGCCTCGCGGGGATCGGCGCGGCACTGGCCGGGTCCGGCTTCCCCGTGGACCTGGAGGGGGCGCACCGGGCCGTGGAGCTGGCCTGGGGCTGAGCCGGGACGGAGGACGGGCGGCGCGTGGCAGCCGGCGGGGCGGTCGGCGGGGGCGCCGCACCTTCGCCGGAGCGCGGGCGGGAACGGCCGCGCTCCCGCCGGGCCGGGGAGCCCCCGGGATCCCCCACGGCGATACCGCGGGAATTCCAAATCTCCCCCACCCTCCCCTTGCCGCCCATTCGAATCCGAATTCCGTCGATACGGTTTCCGACATTCTCCTGCCCGCTCTCCCCGTACCTAAACGCAAAGATTTCGCGAACACGACCAGGCGCGGCACGGGGAGACCCCGCACACGTTCCACTCCTGTGATCCACTCCACACCCCACCCGTTTTCTGCGGTATTTTCCGGGCAAAACCGTCGATAAAAGCGTCCCCTTCGGGGGCCTTTCACGGGCGCGTGATAACACACGGGCGCACCACACGTAACCCCGTCCGACGATGCAATCTGAACTTTCCGTCGGTAAATTAAATCCGCATGACCGTCGCTCAAGCAGACCTGTCAGCGGAATTCCCGGAAATACCGGAGGGCCTTCGGATCGACCGTCCGGAGGTGGCCGACGGGGCCGCCCTCTGGCGTATCGCCAAGGACTCCCGGACCCTCGACCTGAACTCCTCCTACAGCTACCTGCTGTGGTGCCGTGACTTCGCCGGCACCTCGGCGGTGGCGCGCGACGCCGACGGGCGGCCCGTCGGTTTCGTCACCGCGTACGTGCGTCCCGAGCGTCCGAAAACCCTCCTCGTGTGGCAGGTGGCCGTCGACGCGGCGCACCGCGGCCGCGGGCTGGCGGCGCGCCTGCTCGACGGACTGACCGCGCGGGTCGCGGCCGAGCGCGGGCTGTCCGCCGTCGAGACCACCGTCACCCCGGGCAACACCGCCTCCGAGCGCCTGTTCACGTCGTACGCGCGACGTCACGGCGCCCCCGTCGAGCGCGAGGTGCTGTTCGAGGCGGGGCAGTTCCCCGACGGGCCGCACGAGCCCGAAGTGCTGTACCGCATCGGCCCGTTCCCCCGCTGATCCCCCGCCTCCCCTCCCCTCCCCACGAGCTTCGAGGAGCGAATCCCCTTGACCATCACCCAGCCGGACCTCGGCGTCTTCGAGACCCTGGAGTCGGAGGTGCGCAGCTACTGCCGCAACTGGCCCACCGTCTTCGACCGGGCCCGGGGCAGCCGCATGTACGACGAGGACGGGCACGAGTACCTGGACTTCTTCGCGGGCGCCGGGTCGCTGAACTACGGACACAACAACCCCGTGCTCAAACGGGCCCTGATCGACTACCTGGAGCGCGACGGCGTCACCCACGGTCTCGACATGTCGACGACCGCCAAGCGCGCCTTCCTGGAGTCCTTCCAGAACCTGGTGCTGCGGCCGCGCGACCTGCCGTACAAGGTGATGTTCCCCGGCCCCACCGGCACCAACGCCGTCGAGTCGGCGCTGAAGCTCGCGCGGAAGGTGAAGGGGCGCGAGGCGATCGTGTCGTTCACCAACGCCTTCCACGGGATGTCGCTCGGCTCGCTCGCCGTGACCGGCAACGCCTTCAAGCGGGCGGGCGCCGGCATCCCGCTGGTGCACGGCACCCCGATGCCGTTCGACAACTACTTCGACGGGCGGGTGCCGGACTTCCTGTGGTTCGAACGGCTCCTGGAGGATCAGGGGTCGGGGCTCAACCGGCCCGCCGCGGTGATCGTCGAGACCGTGCAGGGCGAGGGCGGCATCAACGTCGCGCGGCCCGAGTGGCTGCGCGCGCTGGCCGATCTGTGCGAACGCCGCGACATGCTGCTGATCGTCGACGACATCCAGATGGGCTGCGGGCGGACCGGCGCGTTCTTCTCCTTCGAGGAGGCGGGGATCGTGCCCGACATCGTGACCGTGTCCAAGTCCATCAGCGGGTACGGACTGCCGATGTCGCTGTGCCTGTTCAAGCCCGGGCTGGACATCTGGGAGCCGGGCGAGCACAACGGCACCTTCCGCGGCAACAACCCGGCGTTCGTCACGGCCGCCGCCGCCCTGGACGCCTACTGGACCGACGGCTCCGCCATGGAGAAGCAGACCCGCGCCCGCGGCGAGCAGATCGAACGGGCGCTGATCCGCGTCACCGAGGAGAACCTCGCCGACGTCGAGGAGTACCGGGGCCGCGGACTCGTCTGGGGCATCGAGTTCAAGGACAGGTCCCGTGCCACGCGGGTCGCCCGCCGTGCCTTCGAACTCGGGCTGCTCGTCGAGACGTCGGGGCCGGAGAGCGAGGTCGTGAAACTGCTGCCCGCCCTCACCATCACCCCCGACGAACTCGACGAGGGCCTGCGCGTCCTCGAACGCGCCGTACGGGAGACCGTCTGAGCCGGCGGCTCCGGGAGACCGGCGGGAAGCACGAGAACCACGCGAGAGAGAGGTACCGCACCACCGTGATAGTCCGTTCGTTCAAGGAACTCGAGGGCACCGACCGGCACGTGAGGGCGGCGTCCGGCACCTGGGAGAGCAAGCGCATCGTCCTCGCCGGGGAGAGGGTCGGCTTCTCCCTGCACGAGACGATCCTGTACGCGGGCACGGAGACGTCGATGTGGTACGCGAACCACGTCGAGGCCGTGCTGTGCGTGGAGGGCGAGGCCGAGCTCACCGACGAGGAGACCGGCGAGAGGCACTGGATCTCGCCGGGGACGATGTACCTGCTGAACGGCCACGAGCGCCACACCCTGCGCCCGAGGACCGACTTCCGGTGCGTCTGCGTCTTCAACCCGCCCGTCACCGGACGGGAGGACCACGACGAGAACGGCGTCTATCCCCTGCTCACCGAACCCGAGGAGGTGTGACACACCGATGACCGCACTCACCGATCCGTACCCCAGCCGCGCCGCCACCGAGGTGGCCGTGCCCCGTCACGACCCGGTCGTCTGGGGCGCGCCGGACGAACCCGGCCCGATCCCGGTCCCCGATCTGCACTCCTACGAGCGCGACGGCTTCCTCTCCGTCGAACAGCTCATCACCGAGAGCGAGGTCGCCGTCTACCGGCGGGAGCTGGAACGGCTCGTCACCGACCCGGCGGTCCGCGCCGACGAGCGCTCGGTCGTCGAGCCGGGGACGCAGGAGATCCGGTCCGTCTTCGAGGTGCACCGGATCAGCGAGGTCTTCGCCCGTCTCGTACGCGACGAGCGCGTCGTGGGCCGGGCCCGGCAGATCCTCGGATCCGACGTGTACGTCCACCAGTCGAGGATCAACGTCAAGCCGGGCTTCGGGGCCAGTGGCTTCTACTGGCACTCGGACTTCGAGACCTGGCACGCCGAGGACGGTCTGCCGAACATGCGGACCGTGTCCGTCTCGATCGCGCTGACCGAGAACCACGACACCAACGGCGGCCTCATGATCATGCCGGGGTCGCACAGGACGTTCCTCGGGTGCGCGGGGGCCACGCCGAAGGACAACTACAAGAAGTCGCTCCGGATGCAGGACGCCGGGACTCCCTCCGACGAGGCGCTCACCCGCCTCGCGAGCCGGCACGGCATCAAGCTCTTCACGGGCAGGGCGGGTTCGGCGACCTGGTTCGACTGCAACTGCATGCACGGCTCGGGGGACAACATCACCCCGTTCCCGCGCAGCAACGTCTTCATCGTGTTCAACAGCGTGGAGAACGCCGCGGTGGAGCCGTTCGCGGCGCCCGTGCGCAGGCCGGAGTTCATCGGGGCGCGGGACTTCACCCCGGTGCGGTGACACCTCCGGCGGGGTGGGCGGGAGCCCGGCGGCCCCGGGGAGCACGTGCTCCCCGGGGCCGTCCGCCGGGTCAGCCGCCGAGCACGTCCAGCAGCCGGTCGACGTCGGCCGGCGTGTTGTAGAGGTGGAACGACGCCCTCAGATTGCCCGCGCGGTTCGACACCTCGATGCCGGCCCGGCTCAGTTCGCCCTGGCGGTGCCCCAGTCCGGGGACCGAGACGATGGCGGAGCCGGGCGCGGGCAGCGGCTCGTGGTCCAGCGCGGCCAGCCCCGCGCGGAACCGGTCCGCGAGGGCGAGGTCGTGCGCGCGGACGGTGTCCACGCCCAGTTCCTCGATCAGCGCGAGGGAGTGGCGCACCCCGGTGTAGGTGAACAGAGCGGGGCTCACGTCGAAACGGCGGGCGGAGCGGGCGAGTTCCTGGACCGGGCCGTAGCAGCTGTTCCAGGGTTCCTCCGCCGCGACCCAGCCCGCGAGCACCGGGGTGAGCCCGCCGAAGTCCTCGGGCACCACGAGGAAGGCCGCGCCGTGCGGGCCCAGCAGCCACTTGAAGGTGATGCACACGGTGAAGTCGTAGCCGTCGGCGTCGACCGGCAGCCAGCCCGCCGCCTGCGAGAAGTCGACGTAGGTGCGCGCCCCGTGGGCGCGGGCCGCCTCGCGCAGCGCGGGCAGGTCAGCGACGCGCCCGTCGGCGGACTGCGCGGCGCTGACCGCGACGAGCGCCGTGCCGGGCCGCACGGACTCGGCGATCCGCTCCAGCGGTACGGCGCGCACCTTCAGGTCGCCGCGGACGTGGAACGGGTTCAGTACGGAGGTGAAGTCGTCCTCCGCGGTGAGGACTTCGGAGCCGGGGGCGAGCCCGGCCGCGATCAGCGCGGTCTGGGCCGCGACGGACGGGCCGGCGGCGACCCGGGCGGCCGGGACGCCGGCCAGCCGGGCGAAGGAGGCGCGGGCCAGCTCGACGTCCTCGTAGAGGGGGTCGAGCGGCCTGCCCGCGGCGCGCAGCGCCACCGCCTCGTGCAGGGCGGCCACGGTACGGGCCGGCAGCAGGCCGTTGCTGGCCGTGTTCAGATAGGTGTTCTCCGGGGCGAACTCGGCACGGACGAGGGTCTCGAAGGTCTCCATGGGACCACTGTGGACCCGGACGATGTCCAAGTCCATTGCGGATTTCTACGTGGTTTCCCCAAGCGGCGCTTATGCGTGGGCCCCGACCTGCGTCTTCCGGCGCCGGGGCCCGCCCCAGCGCTCCTCAGTCCTGCGGAACGGCGCAGCCGTCCGGGCCGCAGACCTCGGCGGCCCCGTCCTGGACCGGCGTGAGCCGGGGACGCTCGCCCCACGCCTGGGCCAGGGCCTGGGCAAAGACCTCGGCGGGCTGTGCGCCGGACACCCCGTAGGTGCGGTCCAGGACGAAGAAGGGGACGCCGTTCGCGCCCAGCTCGGCGGCCTCGCGCTCGTCGGCGCGGACGTCGTCGGCGTAGGCGGCCGGGTCGGCGAGCACCCCGCGGGCCTCGTCGGCGTCGAGCCCGGCGGCGGCGGCCAGCTCCACGAGCCGTTCGTCGTCGCCGAAGACGGTCCGCTCCTCGGCGAAGTTGGCCTTGTAGAACAGGGCTATCAGTTCGTCCTGGAGGCCCCGCGCCTTGGCGAGGTGCAGCAGGCGGTGCATGTCGAAGGTGTTGCCGTGGTCGCGGTCCCGGGTGCGGTACGCGAGGCCCTCGGCGGCGGCCTGCGTGCCGAGGTTCTCCTCGCCCGCCTGCGCCTGCGCCTCGCTCATGCCGTACTTCCTGGTGAGCATCGTGATCACGGGCTGGACGTCGCCCTTGGCACGGCCGGGGTCCAGCTCGAACGAGCGGTGCACGACCTCGACCTCGTCACGGTGCGGGAAGGCGTCGAGCGCCTTGTCGAAGCGGGCCTTTCCGACATAGCACCACGGGCAGGCGATGTCGGACCAGATCTCGACGCGCATTCTTCGGTTCTCTCCAGGTCGTGCGAACGGGGGACACCCTCCAGGGACGTCGATGGGTGAACGTTCAAGCGGCTCGGGTCATTCCCCGGTGCTCCCCGCGCCCCGGGCCGCGCCGCCGGTCCCGTCCGCGCGCCCGGGCACCGGGTACCGCAGACACAGGTGGTGGTCGCCCTCCTCCGGCGGGTTCTCCGGGTCGGGCACCCAGCCCAGACGGGCGTAGAAGGCCCGGGCGCGCAGGTTGTCGACGTGCACGTCGAGGGTCGCCGTGCGCTTCCCGTCCGCCTGCCACTCCTCCACGCAGGCCGCGTGCAGTTCCGCCCCGATCCCGGCCCGCCAGCGGTCGGGGTCGACGTGGAACTGGAAGAGCTTGACCGTGTCGGCGGGCGCGGCTCCGTCCGTGCGGAAGGAGGCGATGCCCGCGATCCCCCCGTCCTGCACGAGGCACAGCACGTGACCGTCGGGGCGCTCGATTGCGCCCCGCCAAGCGGCGAGCCAGTCGGTGCCGTCCTGCGGCACTCCGTCCGGGTAGTACGTCGCCCGGGCCCGGGCGTGCAGGTCGGCGACGGCGGCCGCCTCGACGGACAGCACCGTCCTGATCACCCGGCGCACGTGCTTCACACGGTTCTCGATCATGCTGCTGAGGACGTGACCGCGGACGGTCCGGTTCCGCCTCCGGCCGGACCGGAGGCGGAACCGGACGGACGCGGAACCGGACGGACGCGGAACCGGATCCGGGAGGCTTCAGCTGCCGTCGCGCAGGTCGTCCGGCCAGGACGGACGGAACTCGATGCCGTCGTAGGTCACCACGCAGCCCTCCCCCATCGGCGCCTGGGTCATGAAGCCGACCAGCGCCGCCCCGGTCTCCTTCTCACCGGCCAGGGTGAACAGACGGACGAAGGTCCAGCGCTCGCCGTCGCGGGAGGCGTGGAAGGCGAAGGCGCGGCCCGTGCGGCTCACCCGCAGCCACACGGAACTGCCGTCCACGGTGAAGGAGTTGGCGTCGTCGGAGTGCCCCTGGGTGACCACCGTGCAGACGGTGGGCACGTCCGGGGAGTACTCCAGGCACAGCTTCGCCCAGGCCCGTTCCCCGACGTGGACGTAGAGCACGCCCGCGTCGAAGGCGGCCCCGAAGCCCACCGTCACGCGGGCGATGAGCTGGAAGTCCCCCTCCGGCGAGCCGAGCAGCCTCGGCGCGTCGGAGGCCGGGTCGAGCCCTTCCCCGGTGGGCGGCACGAAGCGGTCCTGCCGGGGCCCTGCCCAGCCGGTGAGCACACCGTCCTCGTACGACCAGTGCCCGTCGGGGCCGTAGGTGCGGAGGGAGAAGGGGAGTTCGGGGAGTGTGACGTCCATGGCCCGAAGTCTCTCAGGTCCGGGCCCGACCCCCCGGTGGTACGGAGGTGTCGCACGACGGCCCGCACGATGCCCGCCAGCGGACAGGACCGGCCGGGTCCGGGACGGAACCGCCCCGGTACGGAACCGGCCGGGCCCGCCACCGAACCGATCCGTCACGGAACCAGCCCCGTACACCGCCGAAACCGGCCGGCACGGCACGAGGCCCGGCGGGTCGAACCGGCACGGCACGGGACGCGGCCCGTCGCCGAACCGGTCCGGCCCTCCGCGGAGGCGCTAGGGCCTGTCGTCGCAAGGCAGGCGGGAATTTGACGACAGGACCTAACGCTCCAGGCGCCCGTCGTACCGGCGCGGCAGCCCCAGCGGGTTGTCGTCGCGCAGCTCGGGCGGCAGCAGCGCCTCGGGCACGCCCTGGTAGGCCACCGGCCGCATCCAGCGCTCGATGGCGGTGCCGCCGACCGAGGTGGACGTCGAGGTCGTGGCGGGGTACGGCCCTCCGTGGTGCTGGGCCGCAGCGACGGCGACGCCGGTCGGCCAGCCGTTCACCAGGACCCGGCCCGCGAGGGAGGTGAGGTCGGCGAGGATCTCCGCACCGCGCCCCTCGCCCGCGGCCTCCTCCGCGGAGAGCTGCACCGTGGCCGTGAGGTTGCCGGGGAGCCGGGAGAGCACCGCGCCCGCCTCGGACTCGTCCTCGTAGCGCGCCACGACCGTGAGCGGCCCGAAGCACTCCTCCAGGAGCAGGTCGTGCTCGCCCTCGGTGGCGAGCCTGCTCGCGGGCACGGTCAGGAAGCCGGGGCTCACGGTGTGCTCACCGCCCGCGCCCGGTGTCACCGGGGTCTGGACGTCCGGGAGTCCGGCGCGCTCGGCGACCCCGGCGATGAAGTTGTCGCGCATGCGGTGGTCGAGCAGGACCCCGGCGTCGGTGGCGCTCACGGCGTCGGTCAGGGACTTCAGCATCCGGTCGCCCGCCGCTCCGGCCGGCGCCAGCACCAGGCCCGGCTTCACGCAGAACTGGCCGACGCCCAGGGTCATCGAGCCGGCGAGTCCCGTGCCGATCTCCTCGGCGCGCTCGGCGGCCGCGGCCTCGGTGACGACGACGGGGTTGAGGGAGCCCAGCTCGCCGTGGAACGGGATCGGCACCGGACGCGCGGCGGCCGCGTCGAACAGCGCGCGCCCGCCGCGGACGGAGCCGGTGAACCCGGCCGCCGTGACCAGCGGGTGCCGGACCAGCTCGACACCGGCCTCGAAGCCGTGCACGAGGCCGACGACGCCGGCGGGGATGCCGTGCGCGGCGGCCGCGCGGCGCAGGACGGCCGCGACCAGCTCGGAGAGCGCCGGGTGGTCGGGGTGGGCCTTGACGACGACCGGGCAGCCCGCGGCCAGCGCGCTCGCCGTGTCACCGCCGGCCACCGAGAAGGCGAAGGGGAAGTTCGAGGCCGAGTACACGGCGACGACGCCCAGCGGCACCTTGTAGCGGCGCAGGTCCGGGACCGGCGGGGTCGCGGTGGCGTCCGGGTGGTTGATCACGACGTCGAGGAAGGCGCCCTCGTCGACGATCCCGGCGAACGCGCGCAGCTGGTAGCAGGTGCGGGCGAGTTCGCCGGTGAGCCGGACCGGTCCGAGCGCGGTCTCCGCGTCGGCGGCCTCGACGAGCAGGTCCCCGGCCTCGTCGAGCCGGTCCGCGGCGGAGCGCAGGAACGCGGCGCGCACGGCACGGTCGGCCAGCGCGGCACGTGCGTCGTGCGCCGCGCGGACGGCCTCGTCCACCTCCTGGCCCGTGGCCTCCACCGCGACCTGTTCCCGCTGCTTCCCGGTACGGGGGTCGACACTCCAGACTGGTGCTGCTGCCACCGCGGGTCCCTTCAGATGTACTGCCACAGTTCTTGCCACATTTCTTGTGTCACTCACCAGCGGCGTTCGATATGCTGAACGCTGTCTCTGATGGTGAATTTCCTGTCGGAGACTATTTCCCGTCCAACGAAGGGGTCAAGGGCGATGTCGGCAGGCGAGGCAGGCGGCGGGGCGCAGGTCAAGTCCGCGGTGCGGACCGTTGAATTGCTGGAATACTTCGCCGGCCGGCCCGGAATGCATTCCCTCGCCGCGGTCCAGGAGGCCGTCGGATATCCCAAGTCCAGCCTGTACATGCTGCTTCGCACGCTCGTGGAACTCGGCTGGGTCGAGACGGACGCGACGGGCACGCGGTACGGCATCGGCGTACGGGCCCTGCTGGTCGGCACCTCGTACATCGACGGCGACGAGGTGGTCGCCGCCGCCCGCCCCACCCTCGACCGCCTCTCGGACGACACCACCGAGACGATCCACCTCGCGCGCCTGGACGGCACGAACGTCGTCTATCTCGCCACCCGGCAGTCGCAGCACTATCTGCGCCCCTTCACCCGGGTCGGCCGCCGGCTCCCCGCCCACTCCACCTCTCTCGGCAAGGCCCTGCTGGCCACGTACAGCGACGAGCAGGTCCGCAAGATGCTGCCGGAGACGCTCCCCGCGCTGACCGAGCACACGATCACCGACCGGGAGAAGCTCGTCGAGGAGCTGCACCAGGTGCGGGAGCAGGGCTTCGCGGTGGACCGCGAGGAGAACACGCTGGGGCTGCGCTGCTTCGGCGTGGCGATCCCGTACCGCACGCCCGCCCGTGACGCGATCAGCTGCTCGGTGCCGGTGGCCCGGCTCACCCCCGCCCACGAACAGATGGTGAAGGACGCCCTGTTCGACGCCCGCGACCGGCTCACCCTGGCGACGCGGAGGCTGTGAGGAGGACACCGGGCTCCCCCACCCGGCGGAGGCGGATCGTCGCCGCGCAGGAAGTGCGCGGTCCCGGGTGCGCGGGAGCGTGGGGACATGACCTCCCCGAACACCGCCGCCGGGGGCACCACCGCCACCGGCCCGTGGCACCGCCCTGTACTGTGCCTCGTCGCCGTCGCCGCCTGTGTGCCCTACCTCTGCCTCAAACTCGCCTGGATCGGCGGGAGTCGCATCGGCGTGCCGGACGGAAGTCCGCTGCTGGAGCACCGGATCACCATGGTCCTCGCCAACGGACTGACCGTGGTGATGGACGCGGCCGTCATCGTGCTGGCGCTGCTGCTGACCCGGC
Organism: Streptomyces sp. NPDC058751; assembly: GCF_042746485.1. Classification (NCBI taxonomy): domain Bacteria; kingdom Bacillati; phylum Actinomycetota; class Actinomycetes; order Kitasatosporales; family Streptomycetaceae; genus Streptomyces; species Streptomyces sp. NPDC058751. The sequence continues at coordinate 96,795 of NZ_JBHYPZ010000020.1, forward strand.
CCTGGGGGCTGCGGGTGCCCGCCTGGCTGCTCGCGGTGCCCATGTGGGCCGCCACCGGGCTGCTCGCGCCGATCATGGTCGGGTTCCACTGCAGCTGGCCTTCGGCGGGGACGGCCGGGGCGGTGACGGCCGCCCGTTCCTCGCGGGGTGGGTGTTCGAGGTCGTGTACGGCGGGTTCATCGTGCAGGGACTCGCCCTGGGCGCGCTGTTCGCCGGGTACGCCCGCGACCGGTGGGGACACCTGTGGCGGGGGCGGGTGGGAGAGCTGCCCGCGCCGGTCACGGCGGCCGCGCAGCGGCTGACCGCCGTGACGGCCGCCGTGCTCGCGCTGCTCCCGGCCGTGCTCCGGCTGCTGTGGGCCTGCGGGGCCACGGCCGGGCGGAACACGAGCGGCGGCCGGATCGTGGAGGCGGTCTTCGTCGCCTTCCTGGCCGCCGCCGTCACCGGTGCCTGTCAGCTGGCCTTCCGCCGAGGCCGCCCGCTGCCGGTCACCGTGCCCCTCGCCCTGGCCTGGACGGGCTCCGCGGCCGCGGCCTGCTGGGGCGCCTGGACCGCGCTCGCCGCCCTGGCGGCCTCCCACGACCTCGCGGACCGCCCGACACCGGCGATGTGCCTCGCCTACGCTGGGCAGATGACCGTCGGCCTGCTCGTGGCGACCGTCACCGCCCACCACTTCGCGGACCGTTCCGCCAGGGCCCCGCGGTGACGAAGACGTGGCGGCTCCTGTTCGGCGGGCGGGCACGCCGGCGCTGGATCCATCTGGTCCTGGGCGGGGCGCTCGCCATGCCGTACGTCCTCGTCGGCTCGGTGGTCCTCGGCCCGTTCACCGGGGCGGACGACGTGCTCACCTCCTTGCCCCTGCAACTCTGCTCGTTCGCGGTCGGATTACCGGTCGCGGCCGTCACCTCGCTCTTTCCGCTGACCCGTCCCCTGGAGTCGGGCGCCGCCCTCGCCCTGTGCGGCCTCGGCACGGACTCCCTCTCCCGCGAGCCGGCCCGGACACCCGGCGAACGGGGGCGCACGGCCGCCTGGTTCACCCTGCACCTGGGGCTCGGCGGGATCGTCTCCGGAATGTCGCTGGCCGTACCGCCGTTCGCGGTCGTGCTGAGCGTGCTCCCCCTCTTCACCGACCCGGGCGACACCCCCGTCCCCCTGACCGGACACCTCGGCCGCGCCTGGGCGTCGGTGCTCTGCCCGCTCGCGGGAGCGGCCGTACTGGCCGCCCTCGCCGCCTGCGCCGCCGGCTGCGGGGCCCTGCTCGCCCGGTGGGCGCCCGCCCTCCTCGGCCCCACCCCGGCGGACCGGCTGGCGGAAGCCGAGGCCCGCGCCGCCGAGCTCGCCGTGCGGGGCCGGCTCGCCCGCGAGCTGCACGACTCCGTCGGCCACGCGCTGAGCGCCGTCACGCTCCAGGCGAGCGCCGCCCGCCGCGTCCTGGACACCGACCCCGGGTTCGCCCGTGAGGCGCTCGCCGCCATCGAGGACACCACCCGGCGCACGGTCGGTGAACTGGACGCCGTCCTGGGCCTGCTGCGGGACGGCGACGCCCCCGGCACCGCCCCCGCGCCCACCCTCGCCGCCGACCTGGACGGACTGCTGCGCCGGACCAGGGCGGGCGGACGGCAGGTGACCGCCGCCGTCGGCACCGGCGCCACCGACCTGCCGCCCCTGGTCTCCCGGGAGGCGTACCGGATCGTGCAGGAGGGCCTGAGCAACGCCCTCAGGCACGCGGGCGAACCGGTCGGCCTGCGCATCGCCGCCGCCGACGGCCACCTGGAGATCACCGTCGAGAACCCGCTCGGCCCCTCCCCCTCCGGCCGTCCCGGCGGCGGCCACGGCCTGCGCGGCATCGCCGACCGGGTGCGGCTGCTGGGCGGGACCTCACAGGCCGGCGCGTCCGGCGGCACCTGGCGCCTGCACGTCCGGCTGCCCGTACGAGGACCCGGGTGACCCGCGGACGGACCCGCCGCGCGCCCGGCGGACGAACCCGCCCGCGCGACGGACGAACGTGCGACAGACGAACGTGCGACAGACGGAAAGGACCGGCATGTCCCAGCCCGCGATCCGGGTCGTTCTCGCCGACGACGAGCGCATGGTCCGCACCGCCCTGCGGGCCATCCTCTCCGCCGAGCCCGGCCTGGAGGTGGTCGGCGAGGCGGCGGACGGTGCCGAGGCGGTCTCGGTCGTCCGGGAGCTGCGCCCCGACGTGGTCCTCATGGACGTCCGCATGCCCGGGATCGACGGCATCCGGGCCACCGAGCAGATCCTCGCCACCCTCGACGAGCCGCCCCGGGTCGTGGTCGTGACCACCTTCGAGAACGACTCCTACGTGTACGACGCGCTGCGCGCCGGAGCCGTCGGCTTCCTGCTGAAACGGGCCGAGGCCGACGTGCTCGTCCAGACGGTGCGGCTGGTCGCGCGGACCGACGCCCTGCTGTTCCCGTCGGCCCTGCGGGCCCTCGTGGCCGAGCACGCCCGCCGGACGTCCGCGCCCCCGTCGTGGGCGGACCGGCTCACGGAGCGGGAGGGCGAGGTGCTGCGGCACATGGCTCTCGGGCTGACCAACGCGGAGATCGCGCGGCGCATGGACATCGGCCCCGCCACCGTGAAGTCGCACGTCGCGGCGGTACTGGCCAAGACCGGCACCCGGGACCGGACACAGGCGGTGATCACCGCGTACGAGACCGGTTTTCTGAAGGCATGATGAGAAAACAGGTCGTACGGGAACGATTGCCACCGCTTCGAGCGTCTTCTGTCCGGGATGAACAAGACGATCAGGCGTGCCGCCGCCTTCACTCTGCTGCTCGTGCTCTCCCTGCTGATCAGGGCGACCTGGGTGCAGTTCTACGAAGGCCGGGCGCTCGCGGACGACAAGGAAAACCGGCGGAACGCGATCGCGCTGTACGCGAACCCGCTCGGGAACATCATCGTGGCCGGCGACGCGATCACCGGCTCCGCGCGGACGACAGGGAGCGACCTCGAGTACAAGCGGACGTACAAGGACGGCAGCCTGTACGCGGCGGTCACCGGCTACAGCTCGCAGGTCTACGGGGCCACCCAGCTGGAGGGCATCTACCAGAAGCTGCTGGACGGCTCGGACATCAAGCTCAAGAACCCGCTGGACACGCTCACGAACAAGCGCGCCGACCCCGGTGACGTGGTCACGACGATCGACCCGGCCGTCCAGAAGGCCGCCTACACCGCGCTCGGGGACAAGAAGGGCGCCGCCGTCGCGATCGACCCGAGGACCGGCAAGATCCTCGCGGTCGTCTCGACGCCGTCGTACGACCCGACGAAGATCAGCGCGGGCGACAGCAGCGTCTGGAAGAAGCTGAAGAGCGATCCCGACAAGCCGCTGGTCAACCGCGCCCTGCGACAGCCGCTGCCGCCGGGCTCGACGTTCAAGCTGGTCGTGGCCGCCGCCGCGCTGGAGAACGGGCTGTACGAGGACGTGGACGCGAAGACGGACAGCCCGGACCCGTACGTCCTGCCGGGCACGACGACCCGGCTGAAGAACGAGAACGCGTCCGCGCCCTGCGAGAACGCCTCGATCCGGGTCGCGCTCCAGTACTCCTGCAACAACGTCTTCGGGAAGATGGCGGTCGACCTGGGCCAGGACGAGGTCAGGGCGATGGCGGAGAAGTTCGGCTTCAACGACACGGAGCAGGACGTGCCGGTGCGGGCGTACGCCAGCGTGTACCCCACGGGCATGAACAAGTCGTCCACGGCGCTGACCGGCATCGGGCAGTTCGACGTCACCGCCACCCCGCTCCAGATGGCCATGGTGTCCGCCGCCATTGCCAACGACGGCAAGCTGGTCTCGCCGCATATGGTTTCGCAGACCAGCGACTCCGACGGCACTGTGCTGGAGGACTACGACGACAACGCGGAGACCCAGGAGATCGTCAGCTCGGACACCGCCCGGCAGCTCCAGTCGGCGATGCGGACGGTCGTCGAGGACGGCACGGGCACCAACGCGCTGATCCCCGGAGCGACCGTGGGCGGCAAGACCGGCACGGCCCAGCACGGCGAGAAGAACAGCAAGACGCCGTACGCCTGGTTCACGTCGTACGCGAAGTCCGACGCGAACGACAAGGAGGTCGCCGTCGCGGTCATGGTCGAGCAGTCGGACGCGGCGCGCTCGGAGGTCAGCGGAGGCGGACTCGCGGCGCCGGTCGCCAAGGCGATGATGCGGGCGGCGCTGAAGGGCTGAGGCGCACCCGGCCCGTGCGCAAGGCGGCCCCGCACCCGGTCGGGTACGGGGCCGCCTCGTCACGTGCGGGACCCGTCGCGCGGTCCGCTCGCCTCACGTCACTTCACGCCGAGCAGTTGCTCCACCGGGTCGATCGCGAAGTACACCAGGAACAGCGCCGAGACGGCCCACAGCAGCCAGTTGACCTCCTTCGCCTTGCCCAGCACCGCCTTGATGACGACGTAGGCCAGGAAACCGGCGCCGATGCCGTTGGTGATGGAGTACGTGAACGGCATCACGGCGATGGTCAGGAACGCCGGGATCGCGATCTCGTACCGGTCCCAGTCGATGTGCTTGACGTGGGTCATCATCAGGAACCCGACCGCGATCAGCGCGGGCGCCGCGGCCTGGAGCGGGACGATGGTCAGCAGCGGGGTGAGGAAGAGCGCGAGGCCGAAGAGGCCGCCGGTGACCAGGTTGGCGAAGCCGGTGCGGGCACCCTCGCCGACGCCGGCCGCGGACTCGATGTAGGCGGTGTTGGAGGAGGCGGAGCCCGCGCCGCCCGCGACGGCGGCGGCGCCGTCGATGAGCAGGACCCGGCCGATGCCCGGCACCTGCCCCCGCTCGTCGAGCAGCCCGGCCTCGGCGCTGACCCCGACGACGGTTCCCATGGTGTCGAAGAAGTCCGACAGCACCAGGGTGAAGACCAGCAGGACGGCGGTGAGCACACCGGCCTCGGCGAATCCGCCGAACAGGCTGAAGTGGCCGACGAGTGCGAAGTCCGGGGCGGCGACGATCTCGTCCGGGACCGCGGGCGTGGTCAGGCCCCAGTTCTTGACGTCGGCGACGGCCTCGATGACGATCGCCACGGCCGTCATGGTGACGATGCTGATGAGGATCGCGCCCTTCACCTTGCGGGCGAGCAGCACGATGGTCAGCAGGACGCCGAGGCAGAAGACGAGGACGGGCCAGCCGGTCAGGCGGCCCACGGCACCGAGCTGCACGGGGACGGTGGTGTGCGCGACGTCCGAAATGCGGCTGACGAACCCGGCGTCCACGAAGCCGATGAAGGCGATGAACAGACCGATGCCGACGCCGATGGCCTGCTTGAGCTGCTGCGGGATCGCGTTCATGACCGCTTCCCGGAGGCCGGTGAGCACCAGGACGCAGATCAGGACGCCTTCGAGGACGACCAGGCCCATGGCGTCGTCCCAGCTCATGAGCGGCGCGATCTGGAAGGCCACGACGGCGTTGAGGCCGAGGCCCGCGGCGATGGCGAGCGGGAGGTTTCCGCCGATCCCCATGACGACGGTCATCACGCACGCCACCAGCGCGGTGGCGGTGACCAGTTGGCCGGTGTCGAGCGTGTGCCCGAACTTGTCCTTGGCGCTGCCGAGGATGATGGGGTTCAGGACGAGGATGTAGGCCATGGTGAAGAACGTGGCGAACCCGCCGCGTATCTCCCGGCCGATCGTGGAGCCTCTGGCGGTTATCTTGAAGAACCCGTCGACCCCGCCTGCCGCCGGTGGTACGGCACTTGGCCGGTCGTCGACCTTCTGCGCTTCGGACATGGCGATGCTCCTCGTTGCCTGCGTGCCTGGTGTGCGGATGCTGGCTGGATTGTTCCCCCGTTCAACCGGTTTCAGGTTTTCCCCGTGTTACGGAATCGGGTTCGGCCCCGGCTCCCCCGGACAGACGAGACGCCCCCGCCGGTGAGGACCGGCGGGGGCGTTCGCCCGTGGGGGGAGAGGGTGTCAGCTCACGAAGTACGTGGGGTTCGGGAGCTTGTAGGTCTTGTCGGCGTAGCCGCCCTCGAGGTCCGAGTACTGGTCGCCGAAGTTGGCGACGATGTCGTACCCGAGGGACTCGATGTGCTTGCGGGTGCCGGCCTTGTACTGCACGGTCGTGCAGTTCCAGGCGGCGGCGGTGGCGCAGTCGCTCAGGTAGGCGGGCGGGTTGGCCGCGTCCTTGAGGAACATGTGGGCGGCGTCGAGGTTGACGTCGACGCCGACCTTCTTCAGGTTCTCGACCGCGGAGGCGCGCTGCGACTCCTTCAGGCCGGAGTTGTAGAACACCTCGACGCCCTTGGAGGCGGCGTACGCGACGAGCTCGGGGCTGCCGAAGACGGCCGGACGGTTCGCCTGGGCGACGTACGCGGCCCAGGAGGCCGAGTTGTAGGTGTAGTTGGTCCTCTTCTCGTAGTCGAGGGAGAGCAGCAGCGTGTCGTCGATGTCGAAGACGACGGCGGGCTTCTCGTGCCGGTGGTGGGCCTTGCGGGCCGCCCGGTCGATGTACCGCTCGGCGGCGGCGTCGAGGCGCGCGAGGTCCTCGGCGTACGGGCTGTCGGGAGACGCCTGGTAGACCCCGTCGCTGTCGGCGGTGGTGCCGTAGTAGGTGTCGATGTCCTTGACCAGGACGCCTATGTTGTAGGGCTCGTGCGTCGAGTTCGCCGTCGACTGACCGGCGGTCGCCACGCCGGTGCCGTACAGGGCGGCACCGGCGACGACACAGGTCGCGGCGACGGCCGCGATGCGCAGTGGCTTATGCATGACAGGTTTTCTACGCGCGTAACGTCCGTCGGCGCGAGACCTTTTGCCTGATCGATACCTACTTTTCGGCCGACTTGGGCCTCGCGCCGGACTTTTCAGGCCTCGTTTCCCTTTCGGCGCGGGTCAGTTCATGGTCGCGCCGATGGTCGTGCTGCCCGTCGTGAGGAAGGTGGTCGCGGGCAGTGTCCCGCTGGAGGAACGGGAGTTGTACGTGGTGGTGGCGTCCGTGGAGACGAACGAGGGGGTGGAGACGCCGGAGTCCCAGTTGTTGCCCGCGGACGTCACCGAGGAGCCCTTGGAGACCGCGGTGCCGTTGCCCACGGCGAGGTTCTTGCCGAGCCGGGCGGCGCCGGTGGCGAAGTAGTAGCCGTACTTCCCGTTGGCGTAGGCGGTGGTGCGGTTGATGACGATGGCCCCGGTGTTGGAGTTCTCGGTGAAGCCGCTGCCGGTGTCGTCCCAGGCCGCCGAGTTGTTGACGACGTGGGCGACGACCTCGCCGTCGCCGCCGAGCTTGTAGCCGTTGCCGTCGCCGGCGAAGGCCGAGTCGCCCCACCGGTTCTTGCCGTTGCCGAAGGACCAGGTGTGCTCGACGGTGACGGGCGAGGAGAAGGACCAGAAGTCGATCCCGTCGTCGGAATTGTTGTACAGGCGGGCTCCGGTGATGAGGTTGCCGGTGCCCGAGCCGAACTTCACGGCGATGCCGTCCGCGTTCTCGCCGTGCGTGGCGGCGTCGTAGTTGCCGTACGCGTCGATGTTCCTCACCGTGTTGTTGACGGTGCCGTCGCCGGTCAGGGTGAAGCCGGAGTCGCCGCCGTTGATGGTCTTGACGTTGTTCCAGACGGTGCCGGTGCAGGACTGGCAGACGACCGCGCTGTCCGGGGAGTTCTGGAACGTGATCCCCGAGACGTTCCAGTAGTCGGCGGTCAGCTTGAAGATCCAGGAGCCCGAGGGCAGCGAGGAGCCGTCGATCTTCACGGTCTCCGAGCCGTACGCGGTGAGGGTGACCGGCGCGGAGGACGTGCCGTTGGCCGTGGACTGGAGGGTGGCCGTCGGGTAGTAGGTGCCGCCGCGCACCTGGATGACGGTTCCGGCGGCGGCACCGGAGATCGCACTGGTCAGCTCGGCGGTCGTGTCCACGACGACGGTGGCGGCCTGCGCCTGGCCGGGGACGACGGCGAGGCCGGCTCCCAGCGCCAGGGCGGCACCGAGGGAGAGAGCGGTACGACGAGACATGGAGTGGGGTCCTTTCGTCGTGCTGTCGGACGGAACGGGGGGAATCACGGACACCAGTCGCCGAGGTACGCGGCACGGGTGTGCCGCTCGGCCTCCGTGTCCGTGAGCTGGGGACGGTTCTCCGGGACGGTGATCACCGCGCCGGGTCCCGTGTTGCGGTACTCGGCGAAGCGCTGGTCCTGCCACGGGTGGGCGGCGGACATGTTCGCGTAGGGCGCGACCGCGTCGACACCGGAGTCCAGACGGGTGTCGCGGACGGTCAGCATCGGACGTGCGGTGGGGTCCGAGCCGGGCACCCAGGGGCGCGCCAGCTTGTAGTACGCGTCCGGCGCGGCGCTGCTGATCCTGCTGCGGGTGACCAGGTACCCGCGCGGGCCGGCGACGGCCGTGGACGGCGCGAAGACGAAGCCGTACGGGGCACCGGCCAGGTCCGTGCGGTCCAGGGTGCGGAAGTGGCAGTGCTCGAAGACCGCCGTCGCCCGCCCGAAGACGAAGTCCACGTCCCCCTCGACGTAGCAGTCCCGGTAGTACTGCCGGGCGAAGACGGCGAGCGCGAGCGTGTCGGCGTACAGGGTGTCCTGGTGGCCGAGGAAGCGGCACCGGTGGAACGCGGAGCGGTCGCCCTGCACCTTGATCGCCACGGCCTGGGTGCCGGTGATGTCCGGGTGGTCGGCGCGCAGCCAGTCGTTGGCGAAGGTGACCGAGCGGGCGGTGAAGCCGTCCGCGCGCACGGTGGTCGTCGCCGACCCGGTGGTGCCGTGGGTGCCCGAACCGTCGGGCCTGGGCGTGCCGTTGGCGTTGTCGTACACCACGACGACATCGCGCGGGTCGCCGGTGGCGCCGATCCAGGTCATCTCGGACCCGGCGGCGCCGGGCAGGCCGGTCGCCGGGTCGACCGCTCCGACCGAGACCGTCTCGCGGTACACGCCGGGGGCGATGACCAGGGTGAATCCGGCGCCGGTCGCGGCGGTCACGGCGGCCTGGACGGTGGTGTGGTCGCCGAGTCCGCCGGGGTGGACGTACAGCGTCCTCGCGTCGGGCCGCGCGGACGGCGAACCGTACCGCCCGAACGGCGGGTGCCCGGTGGCGCGGGCCGGGGCCGCGAGCACGGGAGCGAGCAGGGCTCCGGTGCCCGCGGCGACGAACGCCCTTCTGCTGACGGGGTGTCCGGCCATGGTCAGCAGATCCTTCCGGCGCCCGCGCGGTGGGCGACGATGCCGGGCACGGCCCTGGGCGGGTCGACCTTCGTCCGCAGGACCGGGGTCCAGCCGGCGCCGGACCTCAGCGTCTCGGCGGGGATCTCCGCGTTGTGCACGGCGATCAGATCGGTGAGGACGCCGTTGACGTAGTTGTCGGCCGCGGTCAGCGGCGCGTCCTTCCACTTCTTGAGGATCTTCCCGGCGCCGACCGAGGCGGGCAGGGTGAACGCGTTGTGCTCGGCGACGAGTTGGGACTCCATGCCGATGCCGTAGCTGTAGCCGTAGGAGGAGTCGGCCACGAAGTGGTTGTTGTAGGAGTCCACCTGCCCGAAGCGCACGCGCGGGGCACGCTCGACCAGGCCGGTGAACAGGTTGTGGTGGAGGGTGACCCTCAGGTGGCCCCGGTCCACGGCGGCGGTCGCCGCGCTGTCGCTGTTGCCGATCAGGATGGTCTTGTCGTGGTCGGCGAAGACGTTCCAGGAGACGGTCACGTGGTCGGCGCCCTTGACGATGTCCAGCTCGCCGTCGTGCTGTTGGTAGATCCGGCCGTAGTAGGTGGGCAGCGAACCGTCCGGGTGGTCGCCGTCGGTGAACGTGTCGTGGTCGAGCCAGACGTGCGTGGCGCCGTACACGACCGCGCTGTCGTACTCGGAGTTCCAGTTGCCGGTGTCGCCGTCGGTGGGGTCCCACTGCGGGAAGCAGTCGAGGGGGCTCTCGAAGGTGAGGTTGCGGACGATGACGTTGTCGACGTCCTTGATCTGGAGGCTCGCGCCCTTGAAGCCCGCGTTCCGTCCGAGGCCGACGATGGTCGTGTCGGCGGGGACGTACGCCTTGATCGCGGCGTCCTGGTTCGCGGCGGAGACGGCCCGCAGGTCCTCCTGCTCGCCGCTGACCACCTGGTCGTAGCCCCACACCGCGGGGTCGTAGTCGGCGAGGTACCGGTCGAAGTCGTAGCCGGGGGCGGCGAGGGAGTCGCAGCCGGCGGCGTTGGCGTCGATCGTCCCCCTGACCTTGATGATCTTCGGGGCGCTGCCTCCGGCGGCGAGCGCGGCCTTGAACTCCGCCCAGGTCGTGACCGTGCTGACCTGCGCCGCGCCGGCGGCCGAGCCGCCGGTGGTACCGGTCCCGGCGGAGGCCCAGCCGTCGCCCGCGGCGAGCGTCTGCCGGCCGAGCTCACGGGGGCGGGCCTCGGCGGTGGCGCCGGTGACGGCGAGCACGAGGGCGGTGCAGCCGATCAGCGCGGCGGCTCTCCGTACGGTGACCGCGCGCCAATCTGTGGCATGCTCATGCCATATCTGTGTGTTCATGATGCGGCTCTCTCTTCTTCGGCTCGGGAACTCGGGCGTTCAGGCGGTGGGCCAGGTGATCCAGGACTCGGGGACCTCCGCGCCGAGGCGGCGTACGTCCCGGGGCGCGAGCACCCGGTGGTGCAGCAGCCCGCCCGCGACGAGACGGGCCACGGCGATGGCCCCGGGCGGGTTGAAGTGCGTGTTGTCCTGCTCGGTCACGGTCCAGTTGAAGTACTTCTTCGTCTCCTCGGCGCCGAGCCGCTGCCACAGGGCGATGGACAGGGCCTGGATGTCGAGGAGCGCCACGTGCTCGGCCGTGGCGAGCGCGCGCATCGACGCCGGGTAGTCGCCGTGCGTCGGCACCGCGTCGCCGTTCGCGTCGAACCTCCTGCGCTCCACCGGGGTGGCGAGCACCGGCCGGGCGCCCCGGGCCCGCGCTCCGTCGAGGTACTGCCGCAGACAGTCCTGGAACGTCGTCCACGGCTCGGTGTGGCGCGTCGGGTCGGCGGTCTTCTCGTCGTTGTGCCCGAACTGGACGAGCAGCAGGTCGCCCGGCCGGATCACGCCGAGGATCGCGGCGAGTCGCCCCTCGTCGATGAAGCTCTTCGAACTGCGGCCGTTCACCGCGTGGTTGGCGACCGTGACGTCCTCGTGGAGGAAGAACGGGAGGGCCATGCCCCACCCGGTCTCCGGCGCGGCGTCGGCGTACTTCTGGGCGGCCGTGGAATCACCGGCGATGTGGAGAGTGCGCGGCCGGCGGCGCGGGGCCGCGGACGCGGGGCCGGAGGCGGCGACGGCGAGCGGCAGTGCGGCGACGGCCGCCGAGGCGACCTGTCTGCGCGTGAGGGACACGGGCGTGTGCCTTTCGACGGAGGTGCCGGCGGTGGAGTCGCGCGGTGCCGGCGGAAGGGTCGGCGGAGGAATCGCGGGGGTGGCGGCAGCGGTGCCGGCGAAGACGCCGACCGGGGGTCCGGCGGAGGCGCGGGCCGGGGGTCCGGCGGGACGGCCGGGGCGCGACGTGCGCCACGGCCGGGCCCGGCGGACGCGTCGGATCAGTGATGGGCCTTCCAGTCGGCCTGCGCCTTGTTGAGCTGGTCGGCCAGCGTGTCCAGGAAGTCCTTCACGCTCATCTTGCCGAGCAGCACCTTCTGGAAGTTCGGCTCGTTGTCGGCCTTGGAGATGGTGTTCCAGTCGGGCAGGTAGTACGGAAGCTGCACGATCTCGGTGCCGCCGCCGTTCAGCGCGTCTGCGGCCAGCCTGGTCGGCTCGGCCTGCTGGATCCAGGCGTCCTTCGCGGCGTCGATGTTCGCCGGGACCTGGCCCGCCGACTCGTTGAACTTGGAGTTCTCCTGCGCGGAGACGGCGAACTCGATGAACTTCCAGGCGGCCGCCTTGTTCTTCCCCGACTTGAACAGACTGAGCCCGTCGACCGGGTTGGAGATCTGCACCCGCCTGCCGTCGTCCAGCGTGGGGTTCGGGATGCCGCGGAACTTGCCGTCGCCCAGCGCCTTCACGTGGTCCTGGTAGGAGCCGAGGTTGTGGCTCAGCATGCCGATGGTGCCGCTGTCCCACTGCGCGACCATCTTGGTGAAGTCGTTGTTGACGTCGGCGGACGGGGTGGCCTTCTTGTAGAGGGCGACGTACTTCTCCAGGGCCGCCACGTTCTTCGGGTCGTTGACCGTGGTCCTGTCCCCGTCCCAGAACGAGGTGATGCCGGTCTGGCCGTACGCCGCGTCCAGCGCCGGGGCGATGGAGCCGGCTCCGCCGCGGATGGTGAAGCCGAACTCGTTCTCGCCCTTGTCCGTGAGCTTCGCCGCGGCTTCGTAGAACTTCGACCAGGAGGTCGGCGCCTCCAGTCCGGCCGCCTCGAACAGGTCGGTGCGGTACCAGAGCGTGCCGTTGTTGGCGGAGGTCGGCACCTGGTACAGCGTGTCGCCGCCGCCCGCGGCCCGGCTGACGTCGAGCAGGTTCCGGCTCAGTTTCCCGCTCAGCGCGCCCTTCTCGATCCGGCCGTCCAGCGGTTCGAGCGCCCCCTGGACGGCGACCTCGGCGAGCATCGCGGTGCCCACGCCCCCGACGTCGGGCAGGCCGCCGCCCTGGATGGCGGTGTCGTACTTGGACTGGGCGTCGGCCGCCGGGATGCCGACGTACTTGACCTTGATGTCCGGGTACTTCTTCTCGAAGTCGGCGATGATCTGCTTCCAGACGTCGGTGCGGACACCGCCGTTGTTGTCCCAGAAGGTGATCTCGCCCTTGCCGGAGCCCTCGGTGCCCTTGTCCCCCGCGCTGCCGCTGCCGTCGTCACCGCAGGCGGTGACGGTCAGCGCGAGCACGGATCCGAGGGCGACGGCCACGGCGGCACGCCGGGCACCTGGGACGCGGGGCCCTCTCGGGCCGGTCGCCGGTGGGCTGTTCCTGAGCGGGCTGGTCTTCATCGGTCTGCTCTCTTCGTCTGGGTCCAACGGGGTGGCGGGGTCGGTGAGGTGCCCTCGGAGATCGGCACCCGGCTGCTCGGGGAAGGGACGCGCCCTTCCCCCCACATCCGGTAAGCGCTTGCTACGAAGGTGCGGCATTGCGGCTCCCAACAGGCGGACGAACGGCTGACGAACGGGACGGGCGGCTGACGGGCGGCCGGCGGTGGCCCTCAGGGGGCCGGGGCGACTCGGAAGCGCGTGAAGGTGGCGGCCCCCGCGTGCCCCGCGCCGGACGGCGCGAGCGCGAACAGGCCCAGCAGGGCGCCGGTCCAGCGCCACCCGGTCGCGGCGAAGACCTGCCCCGAGGGCTGCCGGCCGCCGCCGGTGTCGTACGAGAAGCGGCAGCGGGCGCCCGCGCCGATCTCGATCCACAGCCGGGCCCGCCCCCGGGGCGCCGGCCGCGGCGAAGCGGCGTCGCGTTCCCCCTCGCGCCGTCCCGGGCGCACGACGGGCGCCCCGGCGAAGGCGGTCTCGGCGAACCGGTGCACGAGCCGTACCGAACCCCCCGCCTCGCGCTGGAGGCCGATCCAGCCGAACGCGTCCCCGAGCACCACGAGCCCGGCCCGCGCGCCGGGCTCCTCGCTGTCGAGGCGCAGGTCGACCCGGACCGTGACCGGCGTGCCCGGCATCCGCTGGGTGAGGACGTGGGGCAGCCGGCGCAGGTCGTGGGCGTCCGCCGTACGGACACAGCTCAGCCGCAGTCCGTCGCCGGAGTGCTGGGTGGCCCAGCCGTCCTGGGGGTTGGCGGTCCACTGCCACTGGCGCCCGAAGCGGCCGCCCGGGAAGTCGTCGTCGGTGGCGGGCGCGGACGGCGGCTGGGCCGGCAGGTCCGGCTTGCGGTGTACGGCCACGGGGACGCCCCGGTCGCCGAGCACCGGCCAGCCTCCCCCGCTCCCGGCCGTTCCCGGGCGGGAGGCGGCCCCGTCGTCCCAGCGCATCGGCTGGAGGTGGACCACGCGCCCGTAGGCCCCGCGCTGCTGGAAGTGCGCGAACCAGTCCTCGCCCGCCGCCGTGCGCACCCAGCCGCCCTGGTGCGGGCCGTTGACGCGGGTGTTCCCCTGTTCCAGCACCACCCGTTCCTCGTACGGTCCGAAGAAGCCGCGCGAGCGGAAGGCGCCCTGCCAGCCGGTCCCGACTCCCCCGGCGGGAGCGAAGATCCAGAACCAGCCGTCGTGGCGGTAGGCCTTGGGGCCTTCGAGGGTGAACCAGCCGGGGATCAGGTCGGCGTCGACGATCACCTTCCCCTCGTCGAGCAGAGCGGTGCCGTCGGGACGCATCCGGTGTCCGGTGAGGCGGTTCTTCACTCCCGAACGGGACCTGGCCCAGGCGTGCACGAGATACGCCTCGCCGGTCTCCTCGTCCCACAGCGGGCAGGGGTCGATGAGTCCCCGGCCCTCCTTCACCAGGTGCGGCCGGGTCCAAGGGCCCCTGATCCGCGGGGCGTTGACCTGGAAGACGCCGTGGTCGGGATCGCCCCAGAAGATCCAGAAGCGGTCGTCGTGGTGGCGCAACGCGGGTGCCCACACCCCGCGGTCGGGCCTCGGGGTCCTGAACTCGTTCGCGGGTTCGAGGCGTTGGAGGGCGTGGCCGACGAGGGTCCAGTTCACCAGGTCCCGCGAGTGCAGCAGCGGCAGGCCGGGAACGCGGCCGAAGCTGGAGGCCGTGAGGTAGAAGTCGTCGCCGACGCACAGCAGATCGGGGTCGGACCAGTCGGCGTCGAGGACCGGGTTGCGGTAGGTGCCGTCACCGAGGTCGGCGGAGGGCAGGGCCATCAGGGGCTCACCGCCTCGCGGACCAGTCCGGCGGCCCCGGTCCGGTCGAGGGTGCCGTCGGCGACGACGGTGACGACCCGGCGCGTGAACGTGTCCCCCGCCTCGACGGTGAGCCGCCGGTCGTGGGCCAGGGAGGAGCCGACGCCCGGGTACTCGGCGGCGCGGACGAACCACGGGTCCCGGCGGGTCTCGGCGGTCGCCCCGGCGAGGACGAGCGTCCAGCCGGCTCCCGCGAGGGCGAGCCAGTCGGCGGGGCGCGCGTGCGCCGCCTCCTCGCCCTCGGCGTCGGCGGTGAACACGCGGGGGGCGTCCCGTTCCCTGCGGGCCCGCCAGAAGAAGCCGCCGTAGGCCGCGCCCGGCCGTCCGTTGGTGGCGGGGCTGCCGATCGTGAGGGCGCGCGCGGTGACGTTCGTGAGCGAGAAGGCGAAGTCCAGCGCCCAGGCGGTGCCGGTGAGCGCGACGGCCGTGACCGTACGGCGCTCCCGCAGCAGTTCGGTGCCCGCGGCCGTCCAGCGCAGTTCCTCCACGAAGCCCTCCGGTTCCCGCAGCCGGAAGCCGGAGTGCCGCTGGGTGCCGTGGTTGTCGAGCTCGGTCGGTCCCCGGTCGCGGACGTAGGTGCGTCCGCCCCAGAAGTTGTGCCCCTCGACGTCGGGTACGGCCACACCGACGCCGAGGTGGTGTGTGTGGTCGGCCGGAGCGAGCTCGGTGACGGCCGTGCCGGCCAGGGTGGTGACGGGGTGCAGGTACGGGCGCGGCGAGAGCCGGTCCGGCAGGGCGGGCCGGGTGACGTAGCGGGCGACGGGGCGGCCGCCGATCCGCAGGACCGGCGAGTCGTCATTCACGCGGTGCTCACCTCTTTCGGGAGCGCCCAGGGGGCGCCCAGCTCGGAGTAGAGGGCGAGGGTGTCGGCGGCGGCCGCGACGAACCCGTCGACGCCGGGCACGACACGGCGCCGTTCGCCGGGGACCGTCCTCCAGGCGTCCGGGGGCAGCGCGACCGGGTCGGGCGCCCGGCGGATCGCCTCGACGACCTTCATGAAGGCGCCCGTCGACTCGGGCGGGACCAGCAGTCCGGCGCCGCCCGTCAGATGCTCGGCCAGGTTCTCCAGCAGGTCGGTGCGGCCGTACTCGGTCTCCTCGGGGCCGCGCCCCGACCGCTGCACGAGCACCCGGTCCTGCTTGTACCAGAAGGTGATCCGGCCCTCCGTGCCGTGCACCAGGACGTACGGCTCTCCGGGGCGTTCGGCGCAGAGCGTGGCGGCGACGGTGATCCGGCCCCCGGTGGTGGTCACCCGCACGCACGAGGTGTCGTCGGACTCGATGTCGTTGGCGCGCAGCAGCTCGGTGCGGATGCCGGTGACGTCCTCGGCGCGGGTCGAACCGTCCAGCGCGAGGGCCGTGGCGACGGCGTGGGCCAGCGGGTTCGTCAGGACCCCGTCGACGACGTCCACGCCGTCGAGCCGGCGCCTGCCCGCCCAGGGCGCGCGCCGGAAGTACGCCTCGTCGCGGACCCAGGCCCCGGCCCCGCCGATCCCGGTGATCCGGCCGAGCGCGCCCTCGGTGATCAGTCTCCTGATCGCCGGCAGGGCGTGCGAGCCGAGCGACTGGAAGCCGATCTGGCAGACCGTCCCGGCCGCCGCCATCCCGTCGGCCATCCGCCGGAACTCCGCGTAGGAGGGCGCGGGCGGCTTCTCCAGGAGCACGTGGACGCCCCGGCGTGCGGCGGTCAGCGCGAGGTCGGTGTGGGTGGGGATGGGGGTGCAGATCACCGCGACGGCGGCGCCGGTGGAGTCGAGGAGGGCTCCGAGGTCCGCGGACTGCGCGACCCGCCGGCCGTCCAGCTCCTCCTCGGTGAGCGGTGTCAGCTCGCAGATTCCGGCGAGGCGCACCAGGCCCTTGCGCTGGAGCCCGCGGATGTTGTCCAGGTGCCAGCGGCCGTGTCCCCGGGCGCCCGCGAGGACGACGGGCAGCGGGAGGCGGAGCGTGCCGGCGGGCGTGGGGCGGGGGCCGTCCGGGTGACGGTCGCGGTCCTGGCGCGGGGCGGCGGTCATCCCTTCACCGCCCCGGCGCTGAATCCGGTGATCAGCCACTTCTGGATGAAGGCGAACACGACGACCACGGGGACGGCGGCGACGATGCCGCCCGCGGCGAGCGCGCCCAGGTCGACGCTGTCGGAGCTCATCAGGGTGTTGAGGCCGACCGGGATGGTCTGCTTGCTCTGGTCGCTGAGGAACATCAGGGCGAACAGGAAGTGGTTCCAGGCGTGCACGAAGGCGAAGGAGCCGACGGCGATCAGCCCGGGCCGCAGCAGCGGCAGGACGACGATCCGGAAGGCGTCGAAGCGGTTGCAGCCGTCCACCCAGGCGGCCTCCTCCAGGCTGTAGGGCACGTTCCGGATGAAACCGCTGATGAGGATCATCGACAGCGGCAGCTGGAAGACCGTCTCGGCGATGACCACGCTGGCCAGCGAGTTGATCATCCGGAGCTCGGCGAAGATCTGGAAGAGCGGTACCAGGAGCAGCGCGCCCGGCACGAACTGCGAGCAGAGCAGCGCGAGCATGAAGCCCCGCTTGAGCCTGAAGTCGAAGCGGGCGAGCGCGTAGCCGCCGGCGAGCGCGACGAGCGTGGTCGTCACGAGGGTGGCGACGGCGATGGCCACGCTGTTCTGGAAGTAGGTCCCGAAGCTGCGCTCGGTCCACACCTTGTCGAAGTGGTCCAGTGTCATGGGCCAGGGCACGAGGGAGGTGGACCCGGCCGGGCGCAGCGCGAAGAGCAGGATCCAGTAGAAGGGGACCAGGGTGAAGAGGAGGTAGCCGCCCAGGGGGACGTAGATCTGCCAGCGCGGGACCTCGTCCCAGGCGCGCCGCTTCCTCGCCGCGCGCGGGCGGGGCTCCTCGACCGGCGGGGCGGGTGCGGCCGGGGCGACCGCCTCGGCGTCCTTGGTGATCACTTGTCCCCGCCTCCGAACTTGCTGAGCCGCAGGTAGACGATCGAGCAGAACAGCAGGATCACGAACGCGACCGTGGTGAGGGCGGAGGCGTAGCCGAAGTTGTGGGCGTCGACGCTGGTGTTGGCGATGTAGAGCGGGAGGGTCGTCGTCTCCCCGGCGGGTCCGCCGCCGGTGAGGGTGTAGAGCAGGTCGACGTTGTTGAACTCCCACACGGCGCGCAGCAGCGTGGAGAGGATGATCGCGTCCTTGAGGTGCGGCAGCGTGATGTGCAGGAACTGGCGGACGCGGCTCGCCCCGTCGACCTCGGCGGCCTCGTACAGGTCCTTGGAGACGGACTGGAGGTCGGCGAGGATCAGGATCGCGAAGAAGGGGACCCCGCGCCACAGGTCGGCGACCACCGCCGCCGGGAAGACGGTGGAGGTGTCCGAGAGCCAGCTGGTGCCGTACGAGCCGATGCCCGCGTCGGCGAGGTAACGGGTGATGCCCGTCTGGGAGTTGTAGAGCAGCACCCAGATCGCCGAGGTCAGCACCCCGGAGACGGCCCAGGGCGAGAAGACCAGCGCGCGTCCCACCGCCCGGCCGACGAAGGTCTGGTTGACGATCAGCGCGAGCGCCAGGCCGAACAGGAGCTGGAGGCCGACCTCGACGACGACCCACTTCGCGCTGAAGGCCAACGTGTCCCAGAACTGGGGGTCGTCGGTGAAGGCGTGCGTGAAGTTGCCGAAGCCCGCGTAGCCGTTGCGCCACGGTTTGGTCGGGTTGTAGTTCTGCAGGCTGTAGTAGAAGACGCTGAGGACGGGGTAGGCGATGAAGCCCAGCATCAGCAGCGCCGCCGGGGCGATCAGCAGATAGGGCAGCCTGCGCGGGGTCGCGGAGGCACGGCGCCGCGGGGGTGGCGCGGGCGGTTTCGCCACGGCTGCGGCTTGGGCCATGACTGTTCTCCGTTCGCAGTGGGGCGGGTACAGCGGGTGCAGGAAGCGCTTGCTACACGCTCATGGTCCGGGCACGTGCACATGCGGTCGTGGTCGTGGGGCTCAGCCCGCGTACGGGTCCGGCACCTTGCCCGGGCGGGCCAGGAACGCGAAGTCGCAGCCGGTGTCGGCCTGGGTGATCTGGTCGTCGTAGAGCGCGCCGTAGCCGCGTTCGTACCTGGCGGGCGGCGGCGTCCACGCGGCCCGCCTGCGCTCCAGCTCCGCGTCGTCCACGTGGAGGTGGAGCGAGCGCGCCCCGACGTCGAGGGTGATCAGGTCCCCGCTCCGTACGAGGGCGAGCGGACCGCCGACGTGCGACTCGGGTGCCACGTGCAGCACGCAGGTGCCGTAACTCGTGCCGCTCATCCGGGCGTCGGAGATCCGCACCATGTCCCGGACGCCCTGCTTCAGCAGATGGCCGGGGATGGGCAGCATGCCGTACTCGGGCATGCCCGGGCCGCCCTTGGGGCCGGAGCCCCGCAGCACGAGGACGCTGTCCGCGGTGATGCCGAGCGACGGGTCGTCGATGGTCCGCTGCATCGTGCGGTAGTCGTCGAAGACGACCGCGGGACCGGTGTGCTTCAGCAGGCGCGGCTCGGCGGCGATGTGCTTGATGACGGCGCCGTCGGGACAGAGGTTGCCGCGCAGGACGGCGACCCCGCCCTCGGCCGCGACCGGGTTCTCCCGGGTGCGGATGACGTCGTCGTCGTGCACCCGGGCGCCCGCGAGCTGTTCGCGCAGGCTGTCGTGCGCGACCGTGGGCCGGTCCAGGTGCAGCAGGTCGGTGATCCGCGACAGGAACCCGGGCAGACCGCCGGCGAAGTGGAAGTCCTCCATGAGGTACGTCCGTCCGCCGGGCCTGACGTTCGCGAGCACCGGAACGGTCCTCGCGATCCGGTCGAAGTCGTCCAGGGTGAGGGTGACACCGGCCCGTCCGGCCATGGCGATCAGATGGATCACGGCGTTCGTCGAACCGCCGATGCCGAGCACCGTGGTGACCGCGTCCGCGAAGGCGTCCGCGGTGAGGATGTCGGACAGTTTCCGGTCCGCGCGGACCAGTTCGACGATCCTGAGCCCGGCCGCGGCCGCCATGCGGTCGTGCCCGGAGTCGACGGCGGGGATGCTGGAGGCGCCGGGGACGGTGACGCCGAGCGCCTCCGCGGCGGCGGTCAGCGTGGACGCGGTGCCCATCGTCATGCAGTGCCCCGGCGACCGGGCGAGCCCGCTCTCCAGTTCGGCCATCTCGCAGTCCCCGATGAGGCCCGCGCGCCGGTCGTCCCAGTACTTCCACATGTCCGTGCCGGAGCCCAGGACCTCGTTGCGCCAGTGGCCGGGCAGCATCGGCCCGGCGGGCACGAAGACGGCCGGCAGGTCGGCCGAGGCGGCCCCCATCAGCAGCGCGGGCGTCGTCTTGTCGCAGCCGCCCATCAGCACGGCCCCGTCCACCGGGTAGGACCGCAGCAGTTCCTCGGTCTCCATCGCGAGGAGGTTGCGGTAGAGCATCGGGGTCGGCTTCTGGAAGGTCTCGCTCAGCGTGGACACCGGGAATTCCAGCGGGAATCCGCCGGCCTGCCACACTCCCCGCTTGACCGCCTGGGCGCGGTCGCGCAGGTGCACGTGGCAGGGGTTGATGTCGGACCAGGTGTTGAGGATCGCGATCACCGGCTTGCCCAGGTGTTCCTCGGGGAGGTAGCCGAGCTGCCGGGTCCTGGCCCGGTGGCTGAACGAGCGGAGCCCGTCGGTGCCGTACCACTGATGGCTCCTGAGGTCCTCGGGCCGTTTCACAGGGACCATCCGGCGGCTATGGCGGCGACCTCGGACCGCTCGCTCGCGGTCAGGGGCCGGCTCGGCGGGCGCACGTCGCGGCGGCACAGGCCGAGCGAGGACAGGGCCTCCTTGACGACGGTGACGTTGTTGGCGGAGGCGTCGGCGGCGCGCAGTTCCTCGAAGCGGCGGATCCGCTCCCAGACCTTCATCGCGGCCGGGTAGTCGCCGCAGCGGAGCGCCTCGATCATGTCCAGCGAGACGGCCGGGGCGACGTTCACCAGGCCGGAGGTGAACCCGGTGGCGCCGGCCGAGAAGTACGAGGGGGCGTACGGCTCGGCGAGTCCGGCCACCCACACGAACCGGTCGAGGCCGGCGTCCCGCGCGAAGGACGCGAAGCGCGCCGCGTCGGGGACGGCGTACTTCACGCCGATGACGTTCGGGCAGGCGTCCGCGAGTTCGGCGAGCCGCGCGCCCGCGAGCGCCGGATTGCGGATGTACGGCACGACGCCCAGCTCCGGCACGGACTCGGCGATCGCCCGGTGGTAGTCGACCCAGCCGCCCTCCGAGACGTACGGGTGGACGGGCTGATGGACCATCACCATCGGTGCGCCGAGGGCGCGGGCGTGCCGCGCGGAGGCGACGGCGGTGGGCAGGTCGTGTCCGACGCCGACGAGGACGGCCGCGCGGCCGTCGGCCTCCTCGACGGTCAACTCGGTTGTCGTCCGGCGCTCTTCGGGGGTGAGGGCGTAGAACTCGCCGGTGTTGCCGTTGGGGGTCAGGGTGCGGACGCCGCCGTCGATCAGCCGGCGCAGCAGGGCCCGGTGGGCGTCCCGGTCGATCGTGCCGTCCTCGGCGAAGGGGGTCACCGGGATCGCCACGACCTCGGCGAGCGCCGCCCGCTGGGTGTCGAACGTCGCTGCCGTCATTCCTGTCCGCCCTCTTCCCGGCCCTGCGGGAAGGCCCGTCGTACGAACGAGGCGATGTGCGCGTGCAGTGCCGTGGCCGCGCCGTCGGCGTCCCCGTCGAGGGCGAGGCGCAGGATCTCCCGGTGCTCGTCCGCCTCCTGTCCCCAGGAGGGGTCGGACGCCCAGGCGACCGTCGAGACGAGGGCCGCCTGGTCGCGCACCTCGTCGAGCATCCGGCCGAGCAGCGGATTGCCGCAGGGCGTGTACAGGGCTCGGTGGAACTCCCGGTTGGCCAGGGACCGTTCGGCGGTGTCGGCGGCGGCGTCGGCACGCGTGAGCGCGTCGCGGGCGGCGTCCAGGGAGGCTCCCCGGCACACCACCCGGCGCAGCGCCTCGGGTTCGAGGAGCAGCCGTACGTCGTACACCTCGCGCGCCATGTCCGCGTCCACCATGCGTACCGTGACGCCCTTGTACTGGTTCATCACGACGAGCCCGGTGCCGGCCAGGGTCTTGAGCGCCTCGCGCACCGGGGTCTTCGACACCCCGAACTGCGCTGCGAGGTCGGTCTCGACCAGGGCCTGTCCCGGGGTCAACTGCCCGGTGAGGATGCGGTGTTTGATCCCCTCCAGCACGAACTGCGTGCGGGAGGGGATCGGGGTGGGCACAGAGGTCATGCGCGCCTCTCTGGTCTCACGTCTCGGATCACGGGAGCCGGGCGTCGGGTACGGGCGCCTGTCCCCGGTCTCGCATATCGCGTCTCATATATGACGTACGAAGTACGACGCGTCGAAGGTAGGAGCGTGACCGTGTTTCGTCAACGCTTCCGACGGAAGAAGTTACGGAGACGCGCGCGGCACGGGGCGGCACGGGACCCGGACCCGCGGCGCGGGACGGCTCGGGGTCCGGTCCCGGTGCGCTGGAGGGCGCGGTCTGGTGGCCCCTCCGCCCCGGCCCGGTGGCCCCTCCGCCCCGGCCCGGTGGCTCCTCCGTCACGGCTTCCAGCCCGGGTCACGGCCGCTGAGGCCGATCACCCGGTCGAGGAGCGGCGCGTCGCCGGGCACCGGGACGACGGGGCCGAAGATGCCCCCGAGGCGGGTCGGGTCGTCGGCCACGCCGGCGAGGAACCGGTGCGTCACCTCCAGGGCGGTGCCGTCGGGCACGTACTCCTGGCCGGTGGCCCGGGCGAGGTCCCAGCCGTGCACCACCAGTTCGTCGGCGGCGACGGCCGCCGCCGCCCCGGCCGGGAGCGTCACTCCGCCCGCCCGGGTCGTCCCGGTCCAGGCGGCCGGGTCCCGCCAGGCGTCGGCGAGTCCGTCGAGCGCTTTCGGCAGGGCCTCGCGCCAGCCGGGCCCGATGTCGGGCACGGCGGCGGCCGGGCTGGTGTCGGTCGTCGGGCCCAGGTCCTTGCGTCCGGCGTCGCGGAAGGCGACGGCCAGGCCGGCCAGATGTCCGAGCAGGTTGTGCACCGCGTAGTGCGGACAGGGGGTCGCCCCGTCGAGCTGCGCGTCCGTGACACCCGCCGCGAGGCGCGCCACGACGAGGGCCTGCGGCCCGAAGTCGAAGGTCTGGACGGTCATCCGATTCTCCTCAGAACGCGTGTCCGTTTGTTCGTCCGGTTCAGGGGACCCGCGGAACGGGCCCGCGGGGCGCTCCGTGAGCGGGACCCGCGGGACGAGCCCGCCGGGCACTCCCGGGAGCACCCCACGGACCGGGCCCGTGGGGGCACTCCCGTGGGGTGGACCCCGGCCGCTCCGGAAACTCATCGGTTCCCCGGACCGGCCAGGCGGTTCGGCGCCCGGCCGCCCGCTCCTCCGTATGCAGCAACGGCGCGGGCGAGCCGATCCCCCGGGGCCGAAGCTGGGCGTGCCCAGGCCCCGCCCCCACTTCGGGAGACCCCCATGCCCCTGCCCCGCCGTCCCCGGCTGCGCACGTCCCTCGGCGTCCTGCTGGCCGCCGCCTGTCTGGCCGGCGCCGTGTCCGGACCGGCCGACGCCGGCTCCGGCTCCGGCTCCGCGGACCGTGACCGCGCCCTGCGGAAGCAGCTCGAAGAGCTGGTGCGCAGCCCCGGCGGCCCGCCCGGTGTCATCGCCGTCCTGCGCCGCGAGGGCGACTCCCGTGTCGTGCGCGCCGGAACCGCCGACCTCGACAGCGGACGTCCGATCGAGACGGACGACCACACGCGGATCGCGAGCACGGCGAAGGCGTTCAGCGGTGCCGTGGCACTGAGCCTGGTGGACCGGCGCGCCCTCTCCCTCGACGACACCATCGGCCGCCGGCTGCCGTCCCTGCCCCGGCAGTGGCACGCCGTGACGCTGCGCCAGCTCCTGAACCACACCAGCGGACTGCCCGACTACTCGCAGGCCCCCGAGTTCGTCAGCATCCTCATGGCCGACCCGCACCACCGCTTCGACTCGCGCCGACTGCTCGACTTCGTGGCCGACAGACCGCTGCTGTTCCCGCCGGGATCGAGGTACCAGTACTCGAACTCGGACAACATCGCCGTCGCGCTGATGGCCGAGGCGGTCACCGGCCGGCCCTACGAGCAGTTGCTGCGGGCGCTCGTCTACCGGCCGCTCGACCTGCGCGACACGAGCCTCCCGCAGGGCTACGAGATGCCCGAGCCGTACATGCACGGTTACGACGTCACGCCGCCCGACCCCCCGGAGGACGTCAGCGAGGCGCTCGGCGCGTCGGGCGTGTGGGCGTCGGGCGGGATCGTCTCGACCCCGGCGGACCTGACCCGTTTCATCCGGGGCTACGCGGGCGGGGCCCTGATCTCCCGGGCCACCCTGCGCGAGCAGCGCCGCTGGATCGAGGGGGCGTCGGAGCCCGCCGGGCCCGGCGAGAACGAGGCGGGAGCGGCGATCTTCCGCTACTCCACCCGCTGCGGGGTCGTCCTCGGTCACACGGGCAACTTCCCCGGCTACACCCAGCTGATCGCCGCCACACCGGACGGCCGGCGGTCCCTGACCTTCACGCTCACCACCCAGGTGAACAAGGCGACCAAGCCCGAGCTGCTGGAGCGGCTGCGCGCGGTCGAGGAGAATTTCGTCTGCGCGCTGCTGAAGAACTGACGGGGCCCGAGGGCGCCCGGACCGGTCCGGGCGCCCTCCTCCCCCCTCCCCCTCCCCCCTCCCCCCGCAGAGCGTTCACCTTCATTCATTGCAATGATCCAGGCGAGGTTGTTGCATTAGAAGCAGGCCCATTGCAATGAAATCACTGCAACTGCCTGGCTAAATAGCAAAATCAAGCAACAAGCATGTTGCCCAATCCTTGAATGCAACGTAGCGTTTCCAATGTCAGAAACACAGGGAACGCACACGACGCAGACCATGGAGAGCATCATGCAGAAGTTCGACACCCCCGCCCCCGTCTCGGCCGTCCTCGACATCCCGGCGGGCCGCATCCGGTTCATCGCCGCCGACCGCGCCGACACCACCGTCGAGGTCCTGCCCGCCAACCGCTCCAAGAGCCGCGACGTGAAGGCGGCGGAGCAGACCGAGGTCTCCTGCGCCGACGGCGTCCTGCGCGTCGAGATCCCGGGCGCGAGGAACCGCGGCCTCGGCCCGTCCGGGGCCGTCGAGGTGACCGTGCAGCTCCCGGCCGGCTCCCACGTCGAGGCGAAGGCGGCCGCCGCGGAGTTCCGGGGCGTGGGACGGCTCGGCGACGTCACCTTCGAGGGCGGCCACCGCTCGGTCGAGCTCGACGAGGCCGACAGCGTCCGCCTGGCCGGGCTCGACGCCGACATCACCGTCGGCCGCCTCCACGGCCCCGCCGAGATCAGCACCCAGAAGGGCGATCTGACCGTCTCCGAGGCCGTGCGCGGCACGCTCACGCTGAGCACCGAGAAGGGCGACATCATCGTCGGCGCCGCTCCCGGGGTCTCCGCGTCCCTGGACGCCGGAACCGCCTTCGGCCGGGTCAGCAACGCGCTCAGGAACGCCGACGCCGCCCCCGGTCTGACCATTCACGCGACCACCGCCCACGGCGACATCACCGCCCGCACGGTGACGGGCTGAAGGCGCTGGAGGCACGCCCCGCCCCGCCCCCACGGCCCCCGTCCGGGCCGGTGGGGGCGGGAGCGAGCGGGCCCCACGACGGAACACCGGAAGCCGAGCGGGTGAAGTCCCACGACGGAGGCGGGGAACGGACCCCTCTAGGCCCTGTCGTCAAATCCCCGTCTGCCGGCGACGCCATGCACTCCCCCAAGCTCTTCGAGCAGGGGGTGCCCCCACTCGCCGCACCGGCCCCAGACCCGAGTACATCCAGTACGCAGGCCTGGGGCCGGCACTCCCCCGAGCTCTTCGAGCAGGGGGTACCCCCAGAGCACGCTCCCCCGAGCTCTCGGCTCCGCTCGAGCAGGGGGGACCCCCATGACGCCGCCGGGCCCGCCCTCCGGGCGGACGACGGGGATTTGACGACAGGGCCTAGTCCAGCTCCGCCAACGCCCCCCGCACGGCCTCCAGATCGGCGTCCGAGGCCAACCCTGCGTGGTACAGGCGCAGCTCCGTCGCGCCGAGCGCCGCCGCGCGGGCCGCGTCGGCCGCCAGGGCGTCCGGCCGGCCCCCCATCCCGGACACCACGGTGAAGTTGGCGGCCAGGACCCTCCCCCGCGCGCCCGCCCGCACCGCCTCCGCGAACGGTGCCAGCAGGTCCGGGCCCCCGGTGCACGGCACGACCACGCCGTCGGCCACGGACAGGACGTGCCCGGGGTCCACCCCGGCGTTGGCTCCGCAGTGGAAGGAGACGGGATCGGCGTGCAGCAGCACCTGGAACCCGGCCGGCGCCGCCGAACGGACCGCCGAGACCGTCTCCTCCTGGAGCGAGCGGGCCACCCGGTCGCGCCAGAGACGGGTGGCCGCCGCGGTTCCCGCGCCGAGCAGCTTCTCCACCCCGGCCCAGCCGCCGCCCGACGGCTCCCCCCGCCACGCCGGCTCCAGCGCCCCGCGTACGGAGGACGCCAGCTCCTCGGCGTCCAGGCCCTGCCGGCCGTACCCCTCCGCGCACCCGGCACAGAAGCAGAGGGACATCAGATACTGTCCGGCGTCCCCGAGCGGCACCCCGCCGGTCTTGTCGTGGGCGTGCAGATGGGCGAGCCCGTACCAGCCGAGCGACTCCAGTTCCGTGCCCGCGGCACCGGGCCGGACCGCGGCCTCCACCGCGAGGCCGGCCAGGTAGGCGCGCGTGGCGGGCCGGGCGACACAGGGGGCCCAGGGATAGCGGTCTCCGTAGGCGTTGACGACGGAGGTCTCCGGATGCTCCTCCCCCATGCGGGAGTTGTGCGCGAGCACGACCCAGGTGTGGACGTCGAGCCCCGCCCCGGCGAGCGCGGCCGCGGCCTCGCCGTACGCGTCACCGGGCGCCCAGTCGCCGGCCGGGTACGGGCGGAGGGACCGGCCCCGCCACCGCGCCCCGTCCACCGGATACAGCACGGCGGCGTGCGAGGCCGTCACGATCCGGTGCCGGGGGTGGCGGGGCGTCAGCGCGCGCGTGGAGTGATAGGCGGACGCGAGCGTCACCTGACGGACGCCGAGACCGGCGGTCCTGGCAGCGGCCTCCGGGTCCCCGTTGACGTCCCAGGGATAGAGGAACGCGGACGCCCTCACAACTCCTCCTCGATGAGCGCGTACCCGCGGTCGATGAGCTGCGCGAGCTGCTTGACGTGGTCCTCGGCCGGTTCGTGCAGCGGGGGCCGGACCTCGCCGACGTCCAGTCCGCGCAGCCGGACACCCGCCTTGACGAGGGCGACCGCGTAGCCGCGCCCTTGCGCCCGCAGGTCGGCGAAGGGCCGGTAGAAGCCGTCCAGCAGCCGGTTCGCCGTCGTGTCGTCCCCGGTGTTCAGGGCCCGGTGGAAGGCCAGCGCGACCTCGGGGGCGAAGCAGAAGACCGCCGAGGAGTAGAGCGTGATCCCCAGCCCCCGGTAGGCGAGCGCCGTCAGTTCGGCCGTGGGCAGGCCGTTGAAGTAGAGGAAGCCGCCCGGTGTCCCGCTCCGCACCGCACTGACGGTCCGCTGCATCAGGTCCAGGTCGCCGAGCCCGTCCTTGAAACCGATGATCCCCTCGGTGCGGGCGAGTTCGACCACGCTCTCGGGGGTGAAGACGGCGTTGTCGCGCTGGTAGACGATGACGTCCAGGGAGGTGGCGGCGGCGATCTCCCGGTAGTGCCGCAGCAGCCCCTCCTGCCCGGCCTTCACCAGATACGGCGGCATGGCGAGCAGCCCGTCGGCCCCGGCCGCCTCGGCGAGGCGCGCGTGACGCACGGCAAGGGCGGTCCCGTATCCGGCGCCCGCGACCACCGGGACACGCCCCTCGGCCGCCTCCACCGCGGCCCGTACGCACGTCTCGAACTCCTCGGGCACGAGCGCGTGGAACTCGCCGGTGCCGCAGCACGCGAAGACCGCCGCGGCCCCGGCCTCGACGCCGCGCCGCACGTGCTCCCGGTAGACGCCGGGATCGACGGCGCCGTCGGGACCGTACGCGGTGACGGGGAAGAAGAGCGGCCCACTGGGGATGCCCAGCCGGGCGGCAAGAGGGGCTGACGTCACGGACTCTCCCTTGGAAGGTGCCCATCGAGTGCACGTTTCTGATCCACGTCCATATCCCTGAACTCGCTCACGCTAAGCCGCCCTCTCGGGGCCGGTCAAGCGCGCAAACCCGCAACCCGAAGGCGGATTTCCCCCGCCCGCGCGACACTTGACGCGACACGTCACCGCTCCCTAGCGTGTCCACGGATGTGAATCACATACACGGATACGACCGTCTGTCAGAGCCCTGACGCCCGCCCCGCCGACCGGTCCGCGGCACCCGCCCCGGCGCACCGGCCCGCACGGAGGAGACCCCGCATGCCCGCTCCCCGCACCGTCCTGCTCACCGGCGCCGCCGGCGGACTCGGCACCCTGATGCGCGGGCTGCTGCCCGAGTACGGCCACGAGCTGCGCCTGCTCGACGTGCGCCCGGTCGAGGGCGAGCCGGGGGCGATCACCGCGGACCTCGCCGACCGGGCGGCACTGCGCGAGGCGGTGCGGGGGGTGGACGCGATCATCCATCTGGCGGGCATCTCCCTGGAAGCCTCCTTCGACAAGATCCTCAGGGCGAACATCGAGGGGACGTACAACCTGTACGAGGCGGCGCGGGAGGAGGGCGTACGCCGTGTCGTCTTCGCCTCCTCCAACCACGCGGTGGGCTTCACCCCGCGCCCGCGGGGTGACGACCCCCTGATCCCCGTCGACACCCCGCGCCGCCCCGACACCTTCTACGGCCTCTCCAAGTCGTTCGGCGAGGACCTGGCCCAGCTCTACTGGGACAGACACGGCCTGGAGACCGTCTCGGTGCGCATCGGGTCCTGCTTCGCGGAGCCGACCAGCGTGCGCATGCTCTCGGTGTGGATGAGCCCCGAGGACGGCGCCCGCCTCTTCCACGCGGCCCTGACCGCGAAGGACGTGGGACACACGGTCGTCTACGGCTCGTCCGCCAACACCCGCCTGTGGTGGGACCTCTCGACGGCACGGGCCCTCGGCTACGACCCGCGCGACGACTCCGAGCCGTACGCCGGGAAGCTCATCGCCGAACAGGGGGAACTCGACCCCGGCAACCCGGACCACGCCCATCTGGGCGGCCACTTCACGACGCACCCGCCGCTCTGGCCGCACTGACACGACGAAGCGGACCGCCCTCCTCCCCCTCGTCCTTCACTCTTGGGTAAGGGAACGGTAAAACGCCCCCGCTCGTTACCCCAGGCATGACAGCTATGACACCCGGCTCGAACATCCCTCTCCCCGTCTCCCGCGTGACGGTGGACGTCACCGCCCCGGTGCGGCTCGACGTGTCGAGCCTGCTGCTCACCGCCGACGGCAAGGTGCGCTCCGACGACGACTTCATCTTCTACAACCAGCCCACCGGCCCCGGTGTGACCTACCGGTCGGGCGGCGGCAGCGCCCCCGACGCGATCACGGTCGACACGACCGCGGTGCCCCCGGGCATCGAGAAGATCGTCGTCACGGCGAGCCCCGACGCCGCGGGCCAGACGTTCCAGGGCATCGAACCGACGGCCACGGTCCGCAACGCGGACGACAACGCGGTCCTGGCCACCTTCACCCCGCCTCGCCTCGGCACGGAGACGGCCCTGGTGATCGTCGAGATCTACCTCCGCAACGGCGCGTGGAAGGCCCGCGCGGTCGGCCAGGGCTACGCGAACGGCCTGGCGGGCATCGCCACCGACTTCGGCGTGAGCGTGGAGGAGCCCGCCCCGGCCGCCCAGCCCGCCCCCGCCGTACAGCCCCCGGCCCCGGCCGTGGACCCCCGGCTCGCCGCACCGCAGTCTCCGGCCGCTCCCCCGGCCCCGCCCATGCCCCCCGCGCCGCCCGCCGCCACCGGCAAGATCAACCTCGACAAGGGCCGGGTCAGCCTCCAGAAGAACCAGACGGTTTCCCTGGTCAAGGGCGGCAGCCCGCTCCTCTCCAGGGTCCAGATGGGCCTCGGCTGGGAGCCCGCGTTCCGCGGCAAGGACATCGACCTGGACGCCTCGGTCATCGCCTACGGCCCGCAGCGCAACCACATCGACAGCTGCTACTTCGGCAAGCTCTCCATCGTGAACGGCGCGATCAAGCACTCCGGCGACAACCTCACGGGCGAGGGCGGCGGGGACGACGAGGTGATCACCGTCGACCTCGGACGTCTCCCCCAGGAGGTCACCGGCCTGGTCTTCACGGTCAACTCGTTCTCCGGCCAGAAGTTCACCGAGGTCGCCAAGGCCTACTGCCGCCTCATCGACGCCGCCAGCGGCGAGGAACTCGTCCGCTTCGACCTGACCGGCGCCGAGGCCCAGACGGGCGTCATGATGGCCAAGCTGATCAAGCAGTTCTCCGGTGAGTGGGAAATGACGGCCATGGGCGACTTCGTCAAGTCCCGCACGGTCCGAGGCATGGTGAAACCGGCGGCCCAGGCCCTCTGACCCCGCCCGCACCCGGAAGCCGCGTGGGAGGAGCCGCCCCCACGCGGACCGAAACCACGACGCACCCGCAGCCGGCATCCGGCGCAAGGGGCCGTGCCGGTACATCACATGCCCGTCGCCACCGACGACCACACCTCACCCAACGGCGACGGGCGGATGTACCGGCACGGCCCCGACCCACCCACCGGACCGACACCGGACCCACGACGGCCGACGCGCAGGCCCCACAACGGTCGGCGCACAGGACCTGCGCCAGCCGGCGCACAGGACCCGCGAACGCCGGAGGCGAGCGGCCTCAGTCGGCCTGCGCCCACGGCCAGTCGGCGTCCCGCGCCGATTCCAGGAGCGGCACCATCCGGAAAGCCGCGTCCGAGAGCCCCCCGAACGTGTGCCTGTTGCCCTTCCCCGAGGGACCGTGGCCCGCGCGGTAGCCCGCGAGGTTCCACGTGTAGACCGGAACCTGCGCCGGCACCTGCTCGGTCGGGTCACCGTACTGGCTGTACGCGGCCTGCTCGTCGGTGACGACGATGACCCGGTCGTGCTTCTCGTAGTGCTTGCGGACCGCCTCGGTCGTGTTGGTGCCGCCGAGGTCGCCGAACCGTCCGATGACCTTGAGCACGGACTCGCCCGCACGGAACTTCACCCGCTTGCTGGTGGTGCCGAACTCGACGAGGTCCGCGTCCGCCGCCCGCAGCGCGAGCGCCGTACCGAAGATCGCCGCCGCGTCGGCCCGGTTGAGCTCGGAGCGCTCCGAGAGCCGCGAGAAGAACATCGAGCCCGAACGGTCCACGAGCACCAGGGTCCGGCCGGGCAGCGCGGGCACGTTGGCCAGCGAGTGGCCGAGCGCCTGCTCCAGCGGGTACGACCAGCGCAGCGACGGCGCGTGCTGGTAGGCCGCGAGGTAGCGGAACGGGAACTGCCGCGAACGCGCGACCTCCGCCGGGTCACTGATCCTGGCGGCGACCTGTGCCGCCACCTCGTCGCTGACGCCGGCCTCGTCGAAGTTGCGCAGGTTGCGGACGAGCGCCATGGCGCCCATGGACGGGATGACGGCCTCCCAGGCCTCCTTGTCCATCGGCCCCTGGAGCCAGCCGGCCAGCGCCTCCCAGGTCATCCCCGCGTCCGCCAGCCGCCGCGCCCCCTGCGCGCCGGTCACGACCTCGCGCCGCTCGGCGGGCGGCAGCGCCATCAGGTCTCGGTGGGCGGCGAGCACGGGCAGCGACTCGGGGACGACGGCCGTGTCCGGGTTGTGGCGCCGGTCCAGCGCGTACCGGAACAGGTCGCCCTGCCAGGGCTTGTCCGGGTCCGGCGCCGCGTGCACGAGGTTGAGGATGTCGCCGAAGCGGTACCCCTTGGACGCGGTGTCGTACTTCAGCAGCGACTTGCCGTTGTACAGCCGTCGTACGGCGTCGGCGACGCCCCGCTTGACGGGCTTGGGCACGCTGCGGCCGTACCGGGAGGTCCAGTAGGCGAGCAGCTCGCCCGGCTCGTCGGGACGGCGCAGTACGGAGGCGACGACCTGCCGGTTGGACGGGCCGTCGGTGGCACCCGCGTCCAGGCGCGCCTTCACGTACTCGGCGGCGCCCACGAGCGAGGCGGTGCGCAGGTTTCCCTCGCCGCGCAGCCAGCCCAGCAGGCCGGCCGTCCAGGACGGGTCGGTGACGGCGAGTTCGCGCACGAGCACGGCGAACCGGTCGTCGCGGTCGGAGCGGGCCTCGTAGAACGTGTCCGAGAGGAAGTGCGTTACGGCCAGCAGGAAGAGCTCGGAGCGCGCGTCGCGCTCGCGGCCCAGACCGCCCTGGTGCGTCCGCAGCACACGGCCGGTGGACGTCACGCGAGAGGTGGGCTGCGCCTTCGCCGCCTTGTTGTTGAAGCGCGCCATGGTGAATTCCCCCGAATTCGGATGAGTTCCGGAGGGAGGCACAGCAAATGGAGGGTGCCCGAGATCAGGGATCGGCGTCGGCTGCTTATAAACTGGCGCGTCTTCCGTTCCGCCACACCGACCCGAAGTCGATGACGGGATTCGAACCCGCACGAGGTCGTGACCCCACCCGTTCCCGAAGTATCCGCTGCCTGCGCACCGGGCACCCACCATGAGCTGCGCCTCCCGAGATCAATTCGGCGGCGGCGTGGATTCTTTGGAAGAGAAGTAGCCGCGGCCCGCGCACCGGGAGGTGCATGAAGTTGTGGTGTCCAGAGATCGAGATCGGCGGAACCGACGTAGGTGCTCTACCCTCTGAGCTACACCGGCACACAGTGCCGGTGACGGGACTCGAACCCGCGACCGCCCCATTATGAGTGGAAGTAGGTCCTGCCTTCGCACCTGGACGTGCTCCACTTTAGGAGGGCGGCCGCGAACCCGGCGAGCGATTTAATTCCCGGGGAGAGCGGCGGGAGTTCAGCCGCGCTTCTGGCGCTTCCAGGGGCCGGTGACGGCGAGCATGATGCCCGGGTCCTGGATGTTGGCGAAGAGGGTGCGGCCGTCGGGCGAGAAGGTGACGCCGGTGAACTCGCTGTACTCCGGCGCCTCGGCGGTGCCGATGTTGAGCTCGTTGCGGGCGATCGGGTACGTGCGACCGCTCTCGGTGGCGCCGAACAGGTGCTGGACGCCCTCGCCGTCCTCGGCGATGACGAGCCCGCCGTACGGGGAGACGGTGATGTTGTCCGGTCCGTCGAGGGCTCCGTCGACGGACGGGTCGGGGTTCACGCCGATGAGGACCTTCAGCGTCAGGGTGCGGCGCCCCGGGTCGTAGAACCAGACCGCTCCGTCGTGGGCCTGGCCGGGGCTCTCGGCCCGGGCGTAGGAGGAGACGATGTAGACGCCGCCGTCGCCCCACCACATGCCTTCGAGCTTGCGGGCGCGGGTGACCTGTCCTTCGGTGAACTGCTTGCGGACGGACACGGTCTTGGCGTCGCGGTCCGGGACGTCCACCCAGTCCACGCCGTACACCGTGCCGGTCTTCGTGGCGCGGGAGAGGTCGTCGACGAACTTGCCGCCGGAGTCGAAGCACTTGAACGCCTGGAACGCTCCGGCGTCGTCGGCGAGGGTGCGGAGGCGGCCGTGGCCGTGCTCGAAGCCCTGCGGGGGCGTCCAGCGGTAGAGCAGGCCGTTGGGGTTCGAGGCGTCCTCGGTGAGGTAGAGCCGGCCGCGCCTGGGGTCGACGACGACGGCCTCGTGGGCGTAGCGGCCGAGCGCCTTGATGGGCTTGGGGTCCTTGTTGCGGCGGCGGTCCACGGGGTCGACCTCGAACACGTAGCCGTGGTCCTTGGTCATACCGTTCATGCCGGCCTTGTCCTCGGTCTCCTCGCAGGTCAGCCAGGTGCCCCAAGGAGTGCTGCCGCCGGCGCAGTTGGTGGCGGTGCCCGCGACGCCGACCCACTCGGCGACCTTGTCCCGGCGGACCTCGACGACCGTGCAGCCGCCCGAGGCGGCGGGGTCGTAGACGAGACCCTCCGTGAGCGGCACCGGGTAGGTCCACTTGGAGCGGGCGCCGGACAGCTCGTGGTTGTTGACCAGGAGGGTGGCTCCGCGCGGGCCCTCGAACGTGGAGGTGCCGTCGTGGTTGGACGGCGTGAACTCACCCGAGTCCAGCTTGGTGCGGCCGCTGTAGGTGATGACGCGGTAGGAGAACCCGGCGGGCAGCGCGAGGAGGCCCTTGGGGTCGGGGACGAGCGGGCCGTAGCCGACGCCGCCGTGGCGGGCCTCCGCCGGGTTCTCACCCGCGCCCTCGGTCTCCGTCTCGGTGGCGGCGAGCGCGTTGGGGGCGGTGGCGAGGGCGCCCACGCTGCCGGTGAGGACCACGCCCGCGCCGGTGATCGCGGACTGTCTGGCGAAGTCCCTGCGAGAGAGCGACATGTGATGTCTCCTGTGACGGTGGACTCGGACTGTCGTGGGGGTGGCGGCCGGCGGCCTCGGTTCGCGGCACACCGTCCCGCCCTCGCCTGAACGCGAGTTGAACACGCACCGACTTCCGGGGTCCCCCTTGCGTGAATCCACCCGACCCGCGCAGGGGAACGCGGTGCTCCGGGAGACGACCCGCGCCGGGCCGGCTTCCGGCACCCGCTGCCCCATACCCGACGCCCGCCGCCTCACACCCGGCACCCGCTGCCCCACGCCCGGCACCCATCACCGGGCACCCGGAGTCCGCATCACCCCACCGGCGCGTCACACCCCCTGTTGCGACCGGGCCTTGAACGCCGCCTTGCGGGCCTCCTTGGCGACCCTCTTGTCGGGGTGCAGCCGCCCCATGGCCTCCAGGACGTCCGGGGCGGCGGGGTGCTCGACCCGCCAGGCCGTGTCGAAGAAGCCGCTGTGCTGCCGGGCCAGGCCCTCGACCAGGGACCGGAGCTCCGCGGAGTTCCCCTCCGCCGCGAGCTGTGCCGCGACCGTGTCGATGGTCAGCCAGAAGACCATCGCCTCGGACGGCGGGGGCACGTCGGGCACACCGCGCTCGGAGAGCCAGACCCGAGCGAGGCCGCCCAGTTCGGCGTCGTCGAGCACCGCGCGCAGCGCCGGCTCGGCCTCCGCGCCGACGAGCGCGAGGGCCTGCTGGCAGTGCAGGCGGCGCAGCGGGGCGCCCGTGTCCGCGCCGCGCGCCGCGAAGAGCAGCTCCTCCGCGGCGGCGAGCGGTTCACGCCGGGCGAGCCACTGCTCGATCTCGGCCTGCGCGGCGGTCGGGGGGAAACCGGCCGTGGCGTCCAGCAGCGTGTCCGCGCCCTTGTCGGTCAGCTCGCCCACCGCGGGGGCGAGGAGGCCGGCCTCGATCAGCCGGGCGCGCAGTCCGTACAGACCGAGCGGTGTCAGGCGCACCACCCCGTACCGCGACACGTCCATGTCGTCGGCGGAGGCCGGTTCCTCGGCGGCGTCCGCCATCAGGGCCTCGTCGACGGGCCGGAAGTCGACGAGTCCGATGGGCTCCAGCAGCCGGAACTGGTCGTCGAGCCGCATCATGGCGTCCGAGACCTGTTCCAGGACGTCGTCGGTGGGCTCCCCCATGTCGTCGGGCAGGATCATCGAGGCGGCGAGCGCGGGCAGCGGTACCGACACCTCGCCGAGCGCGTCCTCGCCGACGGTCAGCAGGTACAGGTTGCCGAGCACCCCGTCGAGGAACTCGGACTCCGCCTCCGGGTCCCACTCCAGCGAGGAGAGGTCGATCTCGCCCTCCGCGCCCATGGCGTCGACGAGGTCGCCGAGGTCGGGCGCGCTCGCGTCGGCGAGCACGGCGTCGAGGGCGCCGAGCCAGATGCCGAGGACGTCCTGCGGGGCGCCCGAGGTGAGCAGGGCGAGGTCCTCGCCCTGGGTGACGGTGCCCTCCTCCTCGTCCACGATCTCGACGAGCCCGGTGTCCACGGCCGTCCGCCAGGCCTCACCGACGAGGGCGGCCGCGTCGTCACCGGCCAGACCGAGGACTTCGGCCGCCTCGGGGAACTGTTCCTCGACGAGTTCGCCCCCGGCGCCGACCCGGGTGGCGGGGCCCGCCCAGCGGGCCAGCCGCGCGGCGCGGGAGAGCAGCGGCGTGGCCAGCGCGTCCCGCGCGAGCCGCGCCTCGGAGTGCAGCCGCACGGGCGGCAGGGAAGAGCTGTCTGACATCGGCTGGGTTCTCCTCCGAACGACCACGACGAGCAGGGGCGGGCGGGCCAAGCGGTCCGGGGCGCCGGTCCCGCGGGGCACCGGCGGGCCCGAGGGCCCGGAGGCGGCCCGGGGATCCGTGCCGACTGCTCAGCCTAGACGGATTTCCACCCATGCCGCCCGGTTCACGTGTCCGACAGGTCTCGTACACCGTCGAAACCTTGACAACTCCCCTCTTCACACACGAGATTGACGCGCGTAGAAGTTCAACGGCCTTGCGGCCCAACCCCTTCTACGCGCGTCACTGGCCCGCAAGCAGGTCGCGCTCCCCCCACCAGTCCACCCTCGTCCCGACGCTCACGAACGTCCCCGGAGGGATTCCCTTGCCGAGCAAGAGAACCGCGCGCATCGGCGCGCTGACCGTCGCCGCGGTCTGTTCCACCGTCTCCGCCGTCGTACTGACCACACCGGCCCAGGCGGACACCGTCCACATCCACGACATCCAGGGCACCACCCGGACCTCCCCCCTCGCGGGCACGAAGGTCACCGACGTGCCCGGCATCGTCACCGGCGTGCGGACGTACGGCTCGTCCAAGGGGTTCTGGTACCAGGACCCCGCCCCGGACGCCGACCCCGCCACCAGTGAGGGCGTCTTCGTCTTCACCAGCTCCGCCCCCAAGGTCGCCGTCGGCGACTCGGTCACGGTGACGGGCACGGTCTCGGAGTTCGTCCCGGGCGGTGTCTCCACCGGGAACCAGGCGCTCACCGAGGTCACCAAGCCGGTGGTCACCGTCGTGTCGAGCGGCAACCCCGTCCCGGCCGCGGCGGTCGTCGACGCCCGGTCCGTGCCGGCCGACTACGCCCCGGCCGGCGACACCGCCGCGGGCGGTTCGGTCAACGCCCTCCCGCTGGAGCCGGCGAAGTACGCCCTGGACCTCTACGAGTCCCTCGAGGGCATGAACGTCCAGGTCTCCGACGCCCGCGTGGTCACCGCCACCGACCCGTACTCCGAACTGTGGGTCACGGTGAAGCCGCACGAGAACGCCACCCGCCGCGGCGGCACGGTGTACGGCTCGTACACCTCGCAGAACACCGGGCGGATACAGGTCCAGTCCCTCGGCGCGACCACCGACTTCCCGGTCGCGAACGTCGGCGACAAGCTCACCGGTGTCACGGCGGGTCCGCTCGACTACAACCAGTTCGGCGGCTACACCCTCGTCGCAAGCGAGCTCGGTACCCTCCAGAAGGGCGGCCTGGAGCGCGAGACCACCCGGAAGCAGTCGCGCGGCGAGCTGGCGGTGGCGACGTACAACGTCGAGAACCTGGACCCGGGCGACGCCACGTTCGCCGCGCACGCGTCCGCGATCGTGAACAACCTGCAGTCGCCCGACATCGTGTCCCTGGAGGAGATCCAGGACAACAACGGCGCGACGAACGACGGCACGGTGGCCGCCGACCTGACGGTGGGCAAGCTGATCGACGCGATCGTCGCGGCGGGCGGCCCGGCGTACGACTGGCGCTCCGTCGACCCGGTCGACGGCCAGGACGGCGGCGAGCCCGGCGGCAACATCCGCCAGGTCTTCCTCTTCAACCCCGAGCGGGTCTCGTTCACCGACCGCGCGGGCGGCGACCCGACGACCGCCACCGGTGTCACGAAGGTGCGCGGCAAGGCGCAGCTCACCGCGTCCCCCGGCCGCATCGACCCGGCGAACACGGCCTGGAAGAGCAGCCGCAAGCCGCTCGCGGGCGAGTTCGTCTTCCGCGGCCACACGGTCTTCGTGATCGCCAACCACCTCAACTCCAAGGGCGGTGACCAGGGGCTGACCTCGCAGTACCAGCCCCCGACGCGCGGCTCCGAGGTCCAGCGGCACGCCCAGGCGACCGTGCTGAACACCTTCGTCGACGAGGTCCTGAAGACGCAGAAGAACGCCGACGTCATCGCGCTCGGCGACATCAACGACTTCGAGTTCTCCGGGACCGCCGAGATCCTGGAGGGCGACGGCGAGCTCTGGTCGGCGATCAAGTCGCTGCCCAGGAGCCAGCGTTACACGTACGACTACCAGGGCAACGCCCAGGTGCTCGACCAGATCCTGGTCAGCCCCTCGATCCGCAGGGGCTGCGACCTGGAGTACGACAGCGTGCACATCAACTCGGAGTTCTCCGACCAGATCAGCGACCACGACCCGCAGGTGCTGCGGTTCCGTCCGTAGCCGCTGCGGCGATCGGTCCGCGGTCGCCGCGGTGATCGGACCGTAGCCGCTCGGGTGCGCGAGAGCCCGGCCCCGTCGTCCGGGGGGCCGGGCTCTTCGCCCGCTTCGGGCGTCCGCTTCCCGCTCGCCGTGCGCGGCTCCCCGGCCGCGCACCGGGTCAGCCCGGGAAGACCCCGTCGAGCCAGCCCTTCCAGGCGGCCCCGTCGCCCTCGGCGTCGGCGCCGGGCGCGAAGTCGTGGACGCTCATGCCGACCGGCGCGCCCCAGCGGCCCCGCCCGAAGAAGCGGATGAGCGCGCTGTCGGTGCGCAGCCCGATGAAGTACGGGTCGCGGTAGTCGAGCACGGCGTCGAAGCCCTCGCCGCCGGGCCCCTCGGCCCGCACGCGCGCGCCCTCTGCGGTGTCGTCCGCGAGGCCGAGCGCCTTCCCGACGGCCGCGAAGGCGTCGGGGGACGCGGACACCCCGGGCCCGTCGAAGGTCGCGAAGGCCACCGGGCGGCCCGCGAAGTGGGTCACGTACTCGCGCAGGGTGTGCAGATAGAAGTCGGTGTGCTTGTCGGCCCCGTCGTACTGGTTGTCCCAGTCGTCGGTGAAGATGCCGCTGTGCACGTACCGGACCCAGGAGCTCCGGCCGCCGTCGCGGGCCTCGATGGTGTGGTCGATCTGGTTGAGGCTCTGCGTCGGGAACCCGACGTCCTCTGTGCGTACGGTCAGCCGGTGCGGCGGGTCCCAGGTGGTGACGGTGCTGCCGAAGGGCCCGGCACCGCCCTCGCGGGGCTCGAAGTCCATGGGCCACAGCCAGCCGCCGCTGCCGCTGGTGATCGCGTCCCACACGACGCCGGGCGGGACGCCGACCTCGTACTCGCGGGCTACCTCGAATTCCTCGGGCATGATGACGACTCCTGGATGATCAGTGGATGGCTTCGGAACCCGCCGGGACTTCCGCGTCCGCGGACCCGGCGGCCGCTTCGGTCTGAGCCACGGACCCGGCCGCGGTCTGCGCCACGGCTCCGGACCCGGCCGCGGCTTCGGGCCTGACCGTGGGGTGGACGGCGGCGACGATCCGGTGCGGACGCCCGGCCTCCGCGTCCCCGTCGTGGTACTTGCGGATGAGCGCGCTCACGCCGGCGGTCAGCTCCTCGACGAACGCGGCCCGGTCGGCCGCCGACGCGAAGGTCACCTCGCCGTCGAGCGCGTACGTCGCCAGCCGCTTGCGGGCCTTCGCGGCTCCGGTGACGAGGGAGCCGACGTCCCGGACGAGCCGGGCGCCGAGCGCGAGGAGCCAGCGGGCGGAGAGCTGGTCCCGGAAACGGTCCGGATCGGGCTGCACGGCGGCCAGCGCCTGCGGCGAGATGACGTACGACGCCGCGGTCGCGCGCATCAGCCGCTCGGTGACGTTCCCCTTGCGGCGCTCGCCCGCCAGCTCGACCAGACCGTGCCGCTCCAGCGTCTTGAGGTGGTAGTTCACCTTCTGCCGGGGCAGGCCGACCTTGCCGGCCAGCATGGCCGCCGACGCGGGTCCGGCGGCCAGTTCGGCGAGCAGCCGGGCCCGTATCGGGTCCAGCGACACGGCGGCGGCCTCGGCGTCCTCGATCACGGTCACGTCCAACATGACTCCAGGCTCTCACCGAAAACTTTTCTTGTCCAGACGACTTGAATCGTCGGTGAGTCGTGGGCCCGTGCTCCGGGAGGCGGGCGGTCGTTCCGGGAGGCGGGTGTTCCCACAGGGGCGGGTGGTGCCGGCGGGCCGCGTCCGGGGCGTCCGGCCGCTCCCGGGCGGCTTCAGCGGCGGGATCCGGGCAACACGGCCGTCATGGACGAGAAGCGACCGGAATCGAAGCGGCGGGCCCTTCCGGACAGGGACGGGAACGACGGCGCGGACCCGCACGCGGACACGGCCCCGGCCGCCGGCACCGGCACGCGCGGGGACACGGACACGGCGGCGGGGCCCAGGGCGCAGGACCGCCCCGTCCGGCTGCCCGCGCGAGCGTGGTGGGCGGTGGCCCGGCGCACGGCGAGGGAGTTCCAGGACGACGAACTCGCCGACCGCGCGGCCGCGTTGACCTACTACGGCGTGCTGTCACTGTTCCCCGCGCTGCTGGTGGCGGTCTCCCTGCTGGGCGTCATGGGGCAGCGCGTCACCGGCAGGCTCCTGGACAGCGTGGGAGACCTGGCACCGGGCCCGGCCCGTGACATCCTGCGCGACGCGGTGACGCAGCTGGGGAACAGCGGCGGCACGGGCGGGGTGCTGGCGATCGCCGGACTTCTCGCGGCGCTGTGGTCCGCGTCCGGGTACGTCGGCGCGTTCATCCGCGCGTCCAACGCCGTGTACGACCTCCCGGAGGGCCGTCCGGTCTGGAAGGTGACGCCGCTGAGGCTGACGCTCACCGTCACGCTGATGCTGCTGCTGACCGGGAGCGCGATCATCGTGGTGTTCACCGGGCCGCTGGCCGAGCGCGCCGGCGCCGTGTTCGGACTCGGCGACGCGGTGATCGCCGGGTGGTCGGTCGTGAAGTGGCCCGTCCTGCTGGTGTTCGTCGAGCTGATGATCGGACTGCTGTACTGGGCGGCCCCCAACGTCTCCGGCCGCGGCTTCCGCTGGTTCAGCGCGGGCAGCGTCCTCGCCACCCTGGTCTGGCTGGCCGCGTCCGCGGGGTTCGCCGTCTACGTGGCCGGCTACGGCTCGTACAACAAGACGTACGGCACGCTCGCGGGCGCCGTCGTCTTCCTCGTCTGGCTGTGGATCACCAACCTGGCCATCCTCCTGGGCCTGGAGTTCGACGCCGAACTGGCCCGGCAGCGCGCCATCACCGACGGCCGGCCCCCGACCGAGGAGCCCTACGTCGAACCGCGCGACACCCGCAAGTGGCCCCCGCGGCTACGGGCGTTGCGCGCGGCCCGGGAGAAGGTGGAGACGGGGATCACGCCGATGCGCGCGAAGTCCGGCCGGGACACCGCCTACCGTGTAGCACCCGTTGACGATATCTCGTAGAAGATTTAAGTGGAGCTTCACAATGAAGTGGCCGACACTACGTTCATGACCGCTCCGAGGACCGCCACCGCGACCGTCCCCCCTATCGCCCCGGCTCCCGCGGCCGGCCCGCGCCCGGCCCGGCCCGCTCCCCCGTTCGGCCGCTCCGTCTGCGCGATGGTCACGCCGTTCACGCCGGCGGGCGCGCTGGACGTCGACGGCGCGCAGCGGCTCGCCGCGCTGCTGGTGGCCGAGGGGTGCGACGGGCTGGTGCTCTCCGGCACGACGGGCGAGTCGCCGACCACGTCGGACGCCGAGAAGGCCACGCTGGTGCGGGCCGTGCGGGAGGCCGTGGGCGACCACGTGTCCGTCGTGGCGGGGGTGGGGACGGCCGACACCCGGCACACGGTGGAACTGGCCCTGGCGGCCGAGAAGGCCGGAGCGGACGGCCTGTTGGTGGTCGCGCCGTACTACAGCCGACCTCCGCAGGACGCGGTCGAGGCGCACTTCCGGGAGATCGCGGACGCCTCGGGGCTGCCGCTCGTGCTGTACGACATCCCGGGGCGCACCGGGACGCGGATCGAGCCGGAGACGATGGTCCGGCTCGCGGGGCATCCGCGGATCGTGGCGGTGAAGGACTGCGCGTACGACCTGCTCGGCACGCAGAAGGTGCTGGCCCGCACGGAGCTGGCGTACTACGCGGGCTGCGACGAGCAGGTGCTCGCGCTGTACGCGGTGGGCGGCGCCGGGTACGTCAGCACGGTCGCGAACGTCGTGCCGGGTCTGATGCGGTCCGTGCTCGACGCGTTCGACCGCGGCGACACGGCGGGGGCGGCCGGGGCGATGCGGCGGGCCCTGCCGCTGATCGAGGCGATGATGGCCGCGGGTCTGCCCGGCACCGTCACCGCGAAGGCGCTCCTGGCCGCGCTCGGGCTGCCGGCGGGACCGGTCCGCGCACCGCTGCGACCCGCCGACCGGGAGACGGCCGACGGGCTGCGTGCGGTTCACCGCGATGCGGTCGGCGAGGACGCGACGGCGGTCAGCGGGCGCTGAACAAGGGGACCAGCGAGCCCAGTTCGGTCATCAACTGCGACCCGTAGCCGGTGAGCGGTACGACCTTGGAGGAGCCGAGGGTGAGCAGGGCGAGCCGGTGGGGGTGGTCGCCGTCCCGGCTGTTCTCGAAGACGATGAGCCTCTTGTCGTCGGCCCAGGCCAGGAGCGCCATGTTGTCGGGCACCCTGGGCACCGGCTCGCCGGTGGTCATGTCCCTCACCCCTGACGGGTGGACCAGGAACCTCTTGTCGGGTGAGTATCCGGCTCGTTCGAGCTCGAACTTCATCTCGTTCGCGGGCGTGGGCACGCTCTTGCCCGACAGATCGTGGTACTGGCGGTGGGCCTGGGTGGTGATGTGCTCGTAGAGCAGCGCGCCGTCGGCACTGAACCGGAAGTCGGAGCGGTCGCCGATGGGGCGTCCCCACTCGTCCTTCCAGTCCGGCGCCTGGTGCCACGTCCCCTGCCCGGAGGCCACGTCGATGACGCTGAACCCGGTCCGGCAGGCCACGCCCTGGAGCCACCAGCCGTTCTCGCCGTCGGGTCCGCTGGTCCTGATCCGGCGGCTCCAGTAACGCCGGTCCGGATCGCTGGAATACGTCGTGGCGACGATCTTCCTGCCGTCGGGCGAGAAGGCGACACCGGCGACGCCCTGCGGTACCGGGATCCAGCGGCGGACCTCTCCGGTCGCCAGGTCGAGCAGCCCGACGCGCCGCGCGGGGAGCCGGCGCTCCAGGACGGCCACCGTGCGTGTACTCGGCGCGGCGGCCATGACGGACCACCGTGTGTCCTGCACGTACCGGCCGGTCCGCTGGTCGAGCCGGTGGTAGGTACGCGTGAGGAGCTCGTCCTTCTGCGACTGCTTCACCATCGACTGGAGGCTGAACGCGGCGAGCACGACGTTGCCCGCGGCGACCTTTTCGCGCGGTGGATACTCGTCGGGCCGGGCGACGATGTCGCTCCGGTCGGTCCGGCCCGCCGGGCGCACGTCCTGCCCGCCGCCGTCGAGCCGCGGAACGGCCACCGTCACGGCGATGGCCGCCACGGTCGCCAGCGCGGCGCCGACGATCGTACGGGTCCTGCGGCGCCGACGGACGGCCAGCACACGGCCGGCGAAGCCCGGCGGTGTGCTCGGGGTGTTCCCGGCCTGCTCCCGGAGCGTGTCGCGGAGGAGTTCTTCGACGTTCACCGGTGCACCTCCACGGGCGAGAAGTCACGGGACGGCGGCTGCGGCGCGCGGTCCGGGCCGAGTGCGGCCAGTTCGGGGGCGAGTGTCCGCAGCCGGGCGAGCGAGCGATGGGTCGTGGAGCGCACGGTTCCGACGGAACAGCCGAGGAGCCGGGCCACCTCGGCCTCGGGCAGGTCCTCGAAGTAGCGCAGCACGAGCACGGTGCGCTG
The DNA here is from genome assembly GCF_042746485.1 of Streptomyces sp. NPDC058751. Lineage (NCBI taxonomy): Bacteria > Bacillati > Actinomycetota > Actinomycetes > Kitasatosporales > Streptomycetaceae > Streptomyces > Streptomyces sp. NPDC058751. The sequence continues at coordinate 140,237 of NZ_JBHYPZ010000020.1, forward strand.
CCGCGCGGTGAGCCGGGCCAGCGCGCCCCGCATGACGACCCGCAGTTCGGCGGCCGAGGCGTCCGTGCCGGGGACCGCGGGACCGTGTGTCTCGGGCGGTTCGGCGACGCTCAGTTCCCGTCGCGGCCACTTCAGCCGCCAGCGGCTCACCTGCTGCCGGTACAGGATCCGCCGTACGTACGCCTCGGGCTCGTCGATCCGGTTCCAGCGGCCCGCGACCTTGATCAGCGCGTTCTGCAGCAGGTCCTCACCGGCGTGCCGGTCTCCCCCGCTGAGGAGCACCGCGGTCTTCAGCAGCGCGGACGACCGGTTCGCCACGAAGTCCCGAAAAGTCTCATCGGCTTCGGCATCCATCGTCACCTTCTCGTTCCCGGTGGCCCCTTGCGACCCACCCCTGTGCCCCTGGTGACGTGCGCCGCCGCTTCCCGCTATGCCTCCGAGCCGAAAAGAATTGCGGATGTCCCCACCCCCGGCGTCCTCTACGGTGACCCGATGAGCCGCCCCCTGCTGTTCCTCGACGTCGACGGCCCGCTGAATCCGTACGCGGCCCAGAAGGAGCGCCGGCCCGCGGGGTACACCACGATCCGCGTGGCCCTGCACCCCGGTCGGCCGCTACGGGTCTGGCTGCATCCCGACCACGGCCGCGCCCTCCTGGCCCTCGGCTACGACCTGTGCTGGGCCACCACCTGGATGGACTCCGCGAACCGCTGGATCGCCCCCGTGATCGGCCTGCCCGAGCTCCCCTACGTCGACTTCACCGGGGCCCTCTTCGCCGAGCGTCCCGACGGCGTCCACTGGAAGACGGAACGCATCGTGGCCCACGCCGGGGGCCGCCCGTTCGCCTGGGTGGACGACGAACAGAGCCCGGCGGACGAGGAGTTCGTGGCCGCCCACCACCCGGCCCCCGCCCTCCTGCGCCACGTGGACCCCCGCCTGGGCCTGCGCGGGCCCGACTTCGAGGCCCTGGCGGAGTTCGCGGCGGACCTGGGCGCCTAGGCCCTAGGGCGTGCCGGTTCCGGCCTCGCGGAGCGTCCGGGCCAGCAGCAGGGCGCCTCCGGCCGCCGCCCCCACGGCTCCCACGGCCAGGAAACCGCCGGAGGAACGCCAGGACAGCACCGACCACCGGGACTGCGCGGAGAACAACGATCCCGTGCTCAGCCACGACCCGGTCGAGATCAGCGACAGGGCGGACCCGATCGAGCCGACCGACAGGGCACTTCCGATCGAGCCGACCGACAGGGCCGAACCGACGGACCCCACGGACAGCACCGAACCCACCGAGCCGATCGACAGCACGGAATCCTGCGACCACAAGGACAGCACCGAACTGGAGGAGGTACGACGGACCGGCCGCGCGGACAGTTTTGTCATGAGGCCATCCTGCCCGCCGGCCCCGCCGTCCCGCGAGGCCGCCGGCGGACGACACGGGCGTCGGCGTCCTTCCGCCCCGGAAACCCCGCGAGCGCCCTCCCCGGCCGTCCTCGGGCCGTGGAAGGGCGCTCGGCACCGACCGGCGCCGGATGCCGGCAGGTCGGGGCGTCGACCGGACGGACGGCCGCGCGTCACGGCCGTCGTTGATCAGTTGTGGCTGTGCAGGACCTCGTTCAGGCCGCCCCAGACCGCGTTGTTCGGGCGGGCCTCGACCGTTCCGGTGACCGAGTTGCGGCGGAACAGGATGTTCGAAGCCCCGGACAGTTCGCGGGCCTTGACGACGTCGCCGTCGGGCATCGTCACGCGCGTGCCGGCCGTGACGTACAGCCCAGCCTCGACCACGCACTCGTCGCCGAGCGCGATGCCCACGCCCGCCTCCGCACCGACGAGGCAGCGCTCGCCGATGGTGATGCGGACGTTGCCGCCGCCCGACAGGGTGCCCATGGTGGACGCGCCGCCGCCGATGTCCGAACCGTCGCCGACGACGACACCGGCGGAGATGCGGCCCTCGACCATGGAGGTGCCGAGCGTGCCCGCGTTGAAGTTCACGAAGCCCTCGTGCATGACGGTCGTGCCCTCGGCGAGGTGCGCGCCGAGGCGGACCCGGTCGGCGTCGGCGATGCGGACGCCCTTGGGGGCGACGTAGTCCGTCATGCGCGGGAACTTGTCGATGGAGGTCACCTGGAGGTGCAGGCCGGCGGCGCGCGCGTTCAGCCGGACCGTCTCGACGGCGTCGACGGCGACCGGACCGAGCGAGGTCCAGGCGACGTTGGCGAGCAGCCCGAACAGACCGTCGAGGTTCTGCCCGTGCGGCTTGACCAGGCGGTGCGAGAGGAGGTGCAGGCGCAGGTACGCGTCGTGCGCGTCGAGCGGCTTGTCCTCCAGCGAGGCGATGACCGTACGGACCGCGACCACCTCGACGCCCCGGCGGGCGTCCGGGCCGACGGCCTGCGCGGCTCCCTCGCCGAGCAGTTCCACGGCCCGCTCGGCGGACAGCCGCTCGGTGCCGGCCGGGCCGGGCTCGGCGGACAGTTCGGGGGCGGGGAACCAGGTGTCGAGAACGGTGCCGTCGGCGGTGAGGGTGGCGAGCCCGGTGGCGACGGCGCCGGTGGTACGAGAAGCAGTCGTGTCGGTCATGGGTGCAACCTAACTTGACGGGGGCCGCGCGGGCGAACCGGTGCGCGGGCCGTCTCGGCAACCGGGCATCCGGCCACCGCCCCGGACCGGCTCCGACTCCGGCTCCGGCGCCGGTCCCGGCTCCCCTCACCCCTCCCCTCCACCCGGCGCAGGGCGGCGACCATGAGGTCGTCGAGGGTCTTGAATTGACATCCTCCCCCTCTTGAAAGAGGGGGATTCCAGCCCGTGTGGGTTGGGGTTCACGGGTGTTCGAGCGGCTGGTGGCCGTTGTCACCCCTCCGGCACCGGCTGTTCGCCGGGGGCGGGGGATCCCGCCCTGTCCTGCCGCGACGTTGACTGCTGCGTTGGTGTCCGCGTTGCAGGTGAAGCCGCAGGAGGAGCAGACGAACCCGGCTTGGCTCTTGCGCGAGTCCTTGTCGATCCAGCCACAGACGCTGCAACGCAGACTGGTGTAGGGGGCGGGGACGTCCTCGACCCGGCCGGGTGCCTTGTGCCCGGTGCGTCGCCGGAGCAGGCCCCAGCCCTGGGCGAGGATCGCCCGGTTCAGCCCGGCCTTTTGGGCGACCTTCCGGCCGGGTTCCGCCATGGTGCCCCTGGCCGAGCGGGTCATGTTCTTGATGTTCAGTTTCTCGAACCGCACCAGGTCACAGGTGCGGGCGAGCATCGTGCTGGTCTTCTCGCACCAGTCCCTGCGCCGGTCCGCCTCACGCGCCTTGATACGGGCGGCCCGGCGCTGGTGCTTGCGGATCCGGGCGCGTTCCCTGGCGGTGAGCTGCGGGCAGTTCAGTTTCCGGCCGTCGGAGAGGGCGGCGGTGATGGCCACGCCCCGGTCGATGCCGATGACCTCACCCGTGCCGGGCCCCTCGATCGGTACAGGGATGACGGCGAAGGCGATGTGCCACTGGTTGTTGCGGAAGGTGACGCGGAACGTCTTCGCCTTCGGTAACTGAGATCCCCTGCCGTTGCGGCTGAGCCGGAAGCGGACCCAGCCGCAGCCGGGCACCTTCACCCGCGCCCACCTGCGGTTGAGTTTCTGCACCACGACCGAGCGGCCCATGACCTGCTTTCCGGTCTTCGCGTTGAGCCTCGGCGAGCCGTCCGCCTCGAACTCCCCGATGCGGTCGGTACCGATGACGCGAAAGCCCTCGTGCACGTGCTTCCGGCGCCAGGTCGGCTCACCGAACCCGGAGGTGAAGCGGGCGTTCTTGGCTGTGGCGAAATCCTTCAGGGCCTGCTGCTGCACATCGGCGTTGCCCGAGGCCAGCCACTCGTTGTCGCGCCGGGCCTCGGTGAGCTGACGGCACTGCTCGGCGAAGCCGGGCGCCGCCCTGCGGCCCCGGTACCAGTGCGCGTGCTGCTCGACGGCGAGGTTCCAGACGTACCGGGCGTGCGCGCAGTGGCCGAGCATGACGCCCGCCTGCTCACTCGTCGGGTACATCCGAAACCGTGCCATGACCGTGAACCTAGCCCGCACGTTCCCCGGTCGCCCACGCCATCGACCGACATCACCCGCGCGAGTGACCATTCCCGGCCACCGTCCCGCCCGACCACCGTCGACTCCGAGTTGCCGCACCTGCTCAAGGCCGGCCTCGCCGCCGTCTCCCCCGAGACGCCGAATCGCCCTGGGGGCGATTCGGCTTCACCTGCCCCGCTCCGCGGGAGCGGGCATTCACCCCGGCCCTGAAGGGCCGGTCACCTTGCCCGAAAGCAAGGTGGTACGTGGTGGAGCCGAGCGGCACATCGGCCTCGGCCGCGACGGAGCGGTGGCTGAGCCCGGCGATACCCCGGGCGCCGACGACGCGGATCGCCGCGTCGATGATCCGCTGCCGCCGCTCCGGGTCGTACCGCCGCGCCATCAGCGTGCGCCGTCCGCCGCGGCGGGCCCGGCCGTCAGTGCGCCCCGCCCAGGTTCAGCAGGACGACACCGCCGATGATCAGGACGATCCCGGCGGCCTTCGCGACCGTGAGGCCCTCGCCGAGGAACAGCGTGCCGATCACCGCGATGGCGGCGGTGCCGACACCGGCCCAGATCGCGTACGCCGTGCCGACCGGCACGGTCTTCAGGGTCTGCGCCAGCAGCGCGAAGGCGACGACGTACCCGAGGACGGTCACCAGGGAGGGCCACGGTCTGCTGAAGCCCTCCGTGTACTTCATCGCGGTGGTCGCGCCGACCTCCGCGGCGATGGCACCGGCGAGCAGCGCATACCCCATGTGTACGACTGTACACATGGGGTACGTCCGACGCGTAGGGCCGTGCGCGTCCGGCGCCCGTGGCCGTGCGCGTCCGGCGCCCGTGGCCGTGCGCGTCCGGCGCCCGTGGCCGTGCGCACATGAATCTTGTATATGCCATGGGCATCATGCGCCCCAGGGGCTATCGTTCGCGATCACAAGGGGGCCGGAGTCGAACAGACTCCCGACGAGACGTGGAGCGCTAGGGGCATGTCGGACAGTTCTGGGTGGGGGCCGTCGGGGCCGTCGGGACCGTACTGGGGGGCTCCGGGCGGCTGGGGCTGGATGCCGCCGCCACCGCCCAAGCCAGGTGTGATCCCCCTGGCCCCGCTCGGGGCGGACCACATCCTCGGCGGCGCCTTCGTCACGATGCGCCGCTACGCGAAGCCGCTGTTCGGGATCGCCTTCGCGGGCATCGCGGCCCTTGCCGCCCTGAACCTGGGCCTCCTCTACGCCGCCTACCTCTCGACGAAGACCCAGCTGGACCGCATGACCGCGGCGCCCCGGTCCATCGACTGGGCCGATCTGCGCACCGTCCTGATCGTGTTCGGCACGGTCTGGATCGTGGGCATGCTGGTCTCGCTGGTGGCGAGCTCCTTCGTCCAGGCCTCCTCGGCCGCGACCCTGCACGACGCCGTTCTCGGGCGACGGGCTCCCGTGGGCGCCGTGTGGAGGCGCGCCTGGTCGCGGACCCCGTCCGTGCTCGGGGTGACGCTGCTGATGGGCCTGGTCGTAGCGCTACCGATGGTGGTCCTCTTCGTGGTGTTCGGGATGCTGCTGGCTACGGTGGCGAGCAGGGCTCCGCTCGTGGCGTTCAGCCTCTTCCCCCTGGTCGCGCTGCTCGTGATACCGCTGGCCGTCTGGCTGTTCGTCCGGTTCAGTTTCGCCCCGGCCGCCGCCGTCCTGGAGGGGGCGTCCCCGGTGACGGCGATGCGCCGGTCGGCGCGACTGGTCCGCGGTGCGTGGTGGCGTACGTTCGGCATCCTGCTGCTGGGCGGCCTGATCACCCTCATCGTCTCCATCGTGGTCGACCTGCCGCTCCAGATGGCGGTGTCGGCCCCGCGACCGTACGACCTCTCGTCGGCGCAGGAACCCGCGAGCGTGACCCAGATCTACGCGCAGCTGCTGCCCGCCGTGGGGCGCTCCCTGGTGTTCTCGACGATCGCGAACGTCTTCGTCCAGCTCTTCGCCCTGGTGTTCATACCGCTGGTGAGCAGTCTGCTGTACATCGACCAGCGCATCCGCCGGGAGGGCCTGGCGGACGTGCTGCTGCGCGCGTCCGCCGCCGCGGAGACGCCCGGCTCAGTCCAGTAGCGACTTCTTCGGCCGCAGCACGCAGAACTCGTTGCCCTCGGGGTCGGCGAGAACGGTCCAGGTCACGTCCTCGCCCTGGCCCACGTCCGCCCGGCGCGCCCCGAGGGCGAGGATCCGCTCGACCTCGGCGGCCTGGTCGTCCGGCGCGAGATCGATGTGGAGCCGGTTCTTGACGGTCCTGCGCTCGCCGACGGGTACGAAGCAGATCCCGGGGCGCGCGTGCGCGTCGGAGCCGATGACGATCTCGTCGTCGTCCTCGAACAGCACACGCCAGTCGAGGACCCGGCACCAGAAGCGGGCGAGCGCAGGCAGGTCGTGGGCGTCGACGACCAGCTGGTGGAAGGAGACGGCCATGGACGGCAGTCTCCCCCGGTGGCGAGGACACCGCCACCAGAGGCACCGACGTGCGCACCGGTCCGCCCGCCCCGGCGGGCACTCTCGCCCCCGGACGTCGGCGGGACATCGCCCGGACGAGCCCCGCACTGCCCAACTCCCCTCGCTCTGTGGGTGATTGCCCGAAAAGAGCTGCAGGTAAATACCCGCACGACCGCTGGAAACGACTGCTCAGTAGTCACCGGTTCCACTACTGTTTCACCCGCCGCGCACCGGGCCTCCATGAACGCCCGCTCCGTGCGCCGCACCTCCTCACCCTCGCTTCGCCCCTCACGCGCTCGCTCTCCCCCCCTCTAGGAACGCGCATGCCTGAAGTGACGCCCGGATCCGGTCCCGACGGGTCCACCCCCTCCAGGGAGATCGTGCCCTGGCGCCCCACCCCGCGCGGCGCGCCCTACCCGGTGTCGGCCGATCTCGTCCCCGTGCCCCCGCCGCCCTGGGAGGCGGTGGGGGCGGACGTCGAGGACGGGCTGCCGGGAACGCGCCGGCTGTGGCTGGCCGGCGGGCTCGCGGCGGCCGTCACCATCGCCGTCATCGCCGTGATCTCCGTATCAGGCACGCACTCTGACGCATCGTCACGCGGTACGGGCAACAGGACCGCGTCCGACACGGCGAACCCCTTCCTCCTCGGCGCCCCGGCTCCCGCCGGATCGACCACCGCCCCCGCGGGCAAGAGCGCGCTGTCCTCGCCGGGGACCTCGCTCTCGGCGTCACCGGACTCCGCGTCACGGAACCCCGCGTCGCCAACGCCCTCGGACCGGAGCTCCGGCGGCACCGGGGCACCGGCGCCCGCCGCGTCCGGCACCGCCTCCACGCCCCGGCCGGCCCCGGCGCTGAAGTCCGTCCAGGCGGTCAACTACCCCGATCGCTACTGGTATCTGAGCGGAGGTCAGATCCTGCTCGCCCCGGTGAGTTCGCGCAGTACGGCCGCGACCCGGCGGGCCGCCAGCTTCAAGGTGGTCCCCGGGCTGGCGAAGTCCTCCTGCTACTCCTTCGCCACCTCCGACGGCTCCTACCTGCGCCACCGCGACTTCCGGCTGCGCGCCGACCGCGACGACGGCTCCGCCCTGTTCCGGCAGGACGCCACGTTCTGCCCCCGGCCGTCCCGCCGCTCGGGCGCCGTCAGGCTGGAGGCGGTCAACTACCCGGGTTGGTTCCTGCGGCACCGCGACTTCCGGCTCGGCCTGGAGCGTCACGAGCGCGGCCGGCTCTACGGGGCGGACTCGTCCTTCCGCCTGGTGCGGGGCTGGGCATGAGGCCGGGGCCGGCCAGGGCCTGAGGCCGGGGCCGGCCGGTCCAAGCCCGGGCCCGGGGCTCTCACGCGGGAAACACGAGGGGGCGGCACCCGAAGGTGCCGCCCCCTGCGAGGTGTTCGGGGACCGAAGTCCCGGACCGGGGTCTCAGACGTTGAACCCGAGCGCGCGAAGCTGCTCGCGGCCGTCGTCCGTGATCTTGTCCGGGCCCCACGGCGGCATCCAGACCCAGTTGATGCGCAGCTCGTTGACGAGGCCGTCCGTGGCGGACTTGGCCTGGTCCTCGATGACGTCGGTGAGCGGGCAGGCCGCGGACGTCAGGGTCATGTCGATCGTCGCGATGTTCGCGTCGTCGATGTGGATGCCGTAGATGAGGCCGAGGTTGACGACGTCGATGCCCAGCTCGGGGTCCACGACGTCGTAGAGCGCCTCGCGGACCTCTTCCTCCGAGGCCGGCTTCGACGTCAGGCCCTCGCCCGCCGCGGCGGTGCCGGCCGGCGCGACCGCGGAGCCGTCCGATGTCACCGCGGTCTCGTCCGATGTCACAGTGTTCTCGCTCATGCCGTCTTCCTCTCGGCGCTCTCGCCCAGAGCCTGGGCCGTCGCGTCCTTCCACGCCATCCAGCTCAGGAGGGCGCACTTGACCCGGGCCGGGTACTTGGAGACACCGGCGAACGCGACCGCGTCCTCCAGCACCTCCTCCATCGCGTCGTCGGGCTCGATCCGGCCCTTGGACTGCATCAGTTCCAGGAAGGTCTCCTGGATCCTCTGCGCGTCGGACACGTCCTTGCCGACCAGGAGGTCGTTCAGTACGGAGGCCGATGCCTGGCTGATCGAGCAGCCCTGGCCCTCGTACGAGATGTCCTCGATCCGCTCGCCGTCGTACTTCACGCGCAGGGTGATCTCGTCACCGCACGTGGGATTGACGTGGTGCACCTCGGCGTCGCCGTCCCTGAGACCGCGCCCGTGCGGGTGCTTGTAGTGGTCCAGGATGACTTCCTGGTACATCGAATCCAGCTTCACGTTCCCAGCCAGCCCCTCAGCCGAAGAAGTTCCGTACGTGCTCCAGGCCGTCGACCAGAGCGTCGATCTCGGACGGCGTGGAGTACAGGTAGAACGACGCTCGCGTGGTCGCAGGAATTCCGTAACGGAGGCAGACGGGCCGCGCGCAGTGGTGGCCGACGCGGACCGCGATGCCCTGCTCGTCGAGAACCTGGCCCACGTCGTGCGGGTGGATGTCGCCCAGCGTGAACGAGATCGCCGCGCCGCGGTCCTCGGCCGTGGTGGGGCCGATGATCCTCAGGTCGGGGACCTCCGCGAGCCGCTTCACCGCGTACTCGGTGAGGGCGTGCTCGTGGGCGAGGATCTTGTCCATGCCGATCGAGTTCAGGTAGTCGATCGCCGCGCCGAGGCCGACCGCCTGCGCGATCGGGGGCGTGCCCGCCTCGAACTTGTGCGGCGCCGGGGCGTAGGTCGACGAGTGCATCGACACGGTCTCGATCATCTCGCCGCCGCCGAGGAACGGCGGGAGGTCCTCCAGGAGTTCCTGGCGGCCCCACAGGACGCCGATGCCCGTCGGACCGCACATCTTGTGGCCGGTGAAGGCCACGAAGTCGGCCTGGAGGGCCTGGACGTCGAGCGGCATGTGCGGCGCGGCCTGCGACGCGTCGATCAGGACCAGGGCGCCGACCTCCTGGGCGCGGCGCACTATCGCCTCGACCGGGTTCACGGTGCCCAGGATGTTCGACACCAGCACGAAGGAGACGATCTTCGTCTTCTCCGTGATGATCTCGTCGATGTTCGACAGGTCGAGGCGGCCGTCGTCGGTGAGGCCGAACCACTTCAGCTTCGCACCCGTGCGCTGCGACAGCAGCTGCCACGGGACGATGTTGGAGTGGTGCTCCATCTCCGTGATGACGATCTCGGTCTCGTGGTCCACGCGGTAGGGCTCTTCGGCCCAGCCCAGCATGTTGGCCACGAGGTTGAGCGACTCGGAGGCGTTCTTGGTGAAGATCACCTCGTCGCGGCTCGGCGCGTTGATGAACGCGGCGATCTTGTCGCGCGCGCCCTCGTACAGTGCCGTGGCCTCCTCGGCGAGCACATGCACACCGCGGTGGACGTTGGCGTTGTAGCGCTCGTAGTACTCGCTCAGGGCGTCCAGCACCTGGCGCGGCTTCTGCGAGGTCGCCGCGTTGTCCAGGTACACGATCTTCTTGCCGTCGTGGACCTGACGGTCCAGGATGGGGAAGTCCTTGCGGATCGCCTCGGTGTCGAGGAGGCCCGGCAGCTGCGTCACGCGGATACGCCACCCTTCGTGTAAGCCT
>NZ_JBHYPZ010000021.1:0-144555 GCF_042746485.1 Streptomyces sp. NPDC058751
GCCCCTACCCGTCCCGTCCCTGGGGGCTGCCGCCCCCGTGACGGGACGGGTAGGGGCGGAGGGGGCGAAGGACGTCTGTGCCCGGGGCCACCCTGTCGGTGGGGGGCGTGTCACAGACGGAGGCGGTTCCCCCTGCCGGGGGCGGAGCCTATCGTCGGGGTCATGTTCGCTGCCTATGCCGCCCGAATCGACCGTGACCAGCCGCTGAACGGCCTGGAGTTGGGGGAGCGCCCGGCCCCCGGACAGAGGCCGGGCTGGACGACCGTGAACGTACGGGCCGCCTCCCTCAACCACCATGACCTGTGGTCGCTGCGCGGGGTCGGCCTCGCCGAGGACAAACTGCCGATGATCCTCGGCTGCGACGCCGCCGGGATCGACGAGGACGGCAACGAGGTCGTCCTGCACTCCGTCATCGGCCAGAGCGGGCACGGGGTCGGCCCCGAGGAGCCCCGGTCCATCCTCACCGAGCGCTACCAGGGCACCTTCGCCGAGCAGGTCTCCGTGCCCACGTGGAACGTGCTGCCGAAGCCCAAGGAGCTGTCCTTCGCGGAGGCCGCCTGTCTGCCGACCGCGTGGCTGACCGCGTACCGCATGCTGTTCACCAACGCCGGGGTGCGGCCCGGCGACTCCGTGCTCGTCCAAGGAGCGGGCGGGGGCGTGGCCACCGCCGCGATCGTGCTCGGCAGGGCCGCGGGGCTGCGGGTCTTCGCCACCAGCCGGGACGAGGCCAAGCGCAAGCGGGCGCTCGAACTCGGCGCCGTCGAGGCGCTGGAGCCCGGGGCGCGGCTGCCGCAGCGGGTCGACGCGGTCATCGAGACGGTCGGCGCCGCCACCTGGTCGCACTCGGTCAAGTCGCTGCGCCCCGGCGGAACCGTCGTCATCTCGGGCGCCACCAGTGGTGACCGGCCCTCGCACGCCGAGCTGACGCGGATCTTCTTCCTCGAACTCAAGGTGGTCGGCTCCACCATGGGGACGAAGGACGAGCTGGAGGACCTGCTGGCCTTCTGCGCGGCCACCGGCGTGCGGCCCGTCGTCGACGAGGTGCTGCCGCTCGACCGGGCCCGCGAGGGGTTCGAGCGGCTGGAGTCGGGCGAGCTGTTCGGCAAGATCGTGCTGACGGCGGGCTGACGGCCGTGCGGTGAGGGCCGTGCGATGACGGTCGTGTACTGACGGCTGTGCGCGGCCGGCCGTGCGGGTGCGGCCGGCCGGGGGTGGGTTCTGGCGGCGGGTCCGGGTTTCCGGGCCCGCCGTTTCGCGTGTCCGGGGGCGGGCACGGTCCGGCGGATGTCAATTTTGGTTGACAGGGGAGAGTTGTCAACATAGGTTGACGTCATGACCGAAGCAACGGATCTCGCCGAGCGTGCGGGTGATCGCGATCCGCGGATCGGACTGCGGGCGGTCTCCGCGTTGCGGAGGCTGCTGGAGCAGTTGGAGGCGGTACAGGTGCGCAGTGCGCGCAATCAGGGCTGGTCGTGGCAGGAGATCGCCGCGGAACTCGGCGTGAGCAGGCAGGCCGTGCACAAGAAGTACGGGAGGCAGTGATGTTCGAACGCTTGACCAGGGACGCGCGTGCCGTCGTCGAGGGCGCGGTGTCGCACTCCGGGCGGGTGGGGGCCGAGACGGTCGAGGAGGAGCACATGCTGCTGGCCCTCCTGGACCGGGAGGGCAGCCGGGGTTCCTTCGCCCTGACCTCGCTCGGGGAGTCCGGGTTCCGGGAGTCGCTGGAGCGGGACCTCGCCGAGGCGCGGCGCAGGGGCGGGCTGTCGCGCGCCGACGCGGACGCCCTCTCCGGCCTCGGCATCGACCTGTCCGAGATCGTCTCCCGGATCGAGGAGGCGCACGGGGAGGGGGCCCTGGAGTCGGGCAGGCGCGGCGGGAACGGCAGGCGGGTCCGTCGGCGGCCCTTCGGGCAGGAGGCGAAGGACGTGCTGGTGCGGGCCCTGCGAATCGCCGTCGCCCGAAGGGACCGGCACGTCGGGGACGAGCACCTGCTGCTGGCGATCACCCTGCGCGGCGGGATCGCCGCCGAGGTGCTGGCCGATCACGGCGTCACCTACGAGTCGGTGACCCGCGTTCTGTACGGCGGGACCGGGGCGGACGGGGTGGCGGAGGCGGGATGAGCCCTGGGGGCGGACCGGTGCGACCGGCGCGGGCCGTGTGACTGGCACGAGTCGGTGTAACTGGCACGAGCCGGTGCGACTGGTGCGGGCCGGTCGCCACTGTGTCGGCCGCCCCTGCCCGGTGTGCCGCCCCGCCCCGTGCCGGCCCACCACCCCGGTACGCAGCCCGGTCCGGTACGCCGCCCCGCTCCGGCACGCCGGACCGGCGGACCGGCGTGAATTACGGCCGCCCGCTTCGCAGTGCCGCGCCGATGTGGGCCGCCGCTGTCGACAAGTGGCGGCGGATGTCGCGGAGTTGGTCCTCCGTGATCCCGTGGTCGCGGGACGTGTCGCGGATGTCGTCGCGGAAGCGGTCCAGCAGACGGTCCAGGTCCCGGGCGGGGTTGCCCGTGGAGTCCTCGTGCGCCCAGGCCGGTTCGTACGCGGCGGGGAAGTCCTCCGGCGTGGCCGAGTACTCCGGGTCCACGGGCGCTCCGGAAGGCGTGCGGCCGAAGCCGAACTCCTTGCCGAGGTCCTTCCCCAGGTCCTTGCCGAAATTCTTCCCGAAGTCGCCGAACTCCTTGGCCAGTTCGGCCAGCCCCTCGCGCACGCCCGTCGGCCAGTCGCCGCGCGCGAAATGGTCCTGGACCTGGTCCTGGACGCGCTTGGCCATGCGCTGCATCTCCTCCTGGGCCTGCGCACGGGCCTTCTCCTGGGCCTCCTTGGCCTGGCGGCGGGCCCGCTGCGCCTCGTCGCGGGCGCGGCGGCTCTCGTCCTTCGCGCGGCGGGCCTGTTCCTTCCACTCCTGACGGACGCGCCGCATCTCCTCCTTCGCCGCCCGCCACGACTCCCTGTCCTGGAAGTCGTCCATGCCGCCGAAGCCGCCCGCCGGATCGTCGTGCTTCGGCCGGGTGCCCCCCTTCGAGCCGTTGCGCGCCTCCGTGGCCGCCGCCAGCATCTCGCGGCGCAGGTCACCGGCCGCGCCCCGGACGTCCGCGCGGATCTCCGCCGCGAGCTCCGCGACCGACTCGCGGATCTCCAGCTCCAGATCGGCCAGCTCGCCGCTGCGGTCGGCCAGTTCGGCGCGGCCCGCGTCGGTGATCGCGTACACCTTGCGGCCGCCCTCGGATGTGTGGGTGACGAGTCCCTCGGCCTCCAGCTTCGCCAGCCGGGGGTAGACGGTGCCCGCCGAGGGTGCGTACAGGCCCTGGAAGCGCTCCTCCAGGAGGCGGATCACCTCGTACCCGTGGCGCGGGGCCTCGTCCAGCAGCTTGAGGAGGTACAGACGCAGTCGGCCGTGGGCGAAGACGGGGGCCATGTCAGAGCACCTTCTTGTCGGTCGAGGAGTCGGCCGGCCGGCCCTCCGTGGCATCGGTGTCCGGTGCGCCGCCCTCCGTGCCGCCCGTCGTGGCGGCGGCGGAGTCACCGGCTGTGTCGTCAGGGGTGTCGGCCGTGTCCCGGGGCCCGGGGGCGTCCTCGTACGGCTCGTCCTCCGCCGGGGGCCTGCGCAGCAGGGCGATCGAGCCCGAGACGGTCATCGCCCGCAGCCTGCCGTTGCCCGCGCCGAGCCGGCCGGTGATCTTCTTGGCGCCCCACTGGCCGTTGACCCGCAGGTCCTCGAAGGCACTGGAGACGCTGCCGCTCGCGGTGTTCGCCTCCACCTCGGCGTCCGCGGGGTGGGGGAGCCGCACGGCGATCTCGCCCGAGACGTTCGACAGCCGGACGTCGGTCGGCGAGCCCGCGGCGTCGAGGTCCACGATCATCGAGCCGCTCACCGACTCGGCCCGCACGGAGGTGCCGGAGCCCTCGACGACGGTCAGGTCGCCGGAGACCGAGTTGAAGTGGAGGTCGCCGGTGACGGCCTGGGCCTCCAGGTTCCCCGAGACGGTCTCCACGCGCACCGGGCCGGCGACGCGGACGAGCGTGGTGTCGCCGGTGACGCCCCTCACCTGGACCCGCCCGTCCGTCCCCGAGACCACGGCGGCGGCGCCGACCACGCCCACCTCGACGTGCGTGCGCGCCGGGACGGTCAGGGAGACCACGGCCGTACGGCGCCAGCCCTTGCGGTCGAGCCACTTCATGAAGCCCTTCCAGGGAAGGTCCTCGTAGGCCACGGTGAGGGTGCCGCCCTCCTGGGTCACCTGGAGCGGGGGGCCGTCCAGCTCGGACACCTCCAGCCGGGCGGAACCCTCGTCGGTCCCCACGACGTTCACCGTTCCGTTGACGATGCGTACGTGCAGTGTCTGCACGGGGCCGTCGAAGGAGAACTTCTCCGGCTCTGTCACGGACCACTCGGACATGGTGCAGACCTCCTCGACCCGACCGGACCCCCGTACGGGCCCGGGCCCGACGCGGCATATCGCGTCTCTCGTATTCACGATATATCGCGGATATGGAAAGTCAAGACACCCGTTCTGGGGATCATTCGGTGCGTCGAACCGGTCGATTCGGCCTAAAGTGGGGCCATGTCGACTCCCTCCGGCGCGCCCAGGGACGACCGTCCGGCCCCCGGCGCCCTGCTGCTGTGCCGGGCCCGTCCGGAGTCGGTCGGTCCCGCCGTCCAGCTCCTGCGCGAGCGGATGCTGCTCGCCGGGGCGGGACCCGACTGGAGCGTGCTGGTCCCGGAGGGCAGGCCCTGGCGGCACGGCGCGGAACCCGTCGACCGCGTGCTCGCCGGCTGGGCGTCGGCGCTCGCCGTCGGCGCTCCCTGGCCCGTCCTCGCGCTGTGGTGGGACACCGACCGCAGCGGCTTCACCCTCGCCTCGGGATTCCGGCGCACCGTGGGCTACGAATGGCTGGCGAACGGCACCCCGGTCGGCGAGGACGAGGCGATGCGCACCTTCGCCGCCCGTCTTGGGCTCGACCCGGTGCTCGACGTGCAACTGCTGGAACCGCTGACGCGGCCCGACCCGGCCGCCGACGCGCACGCGCGCGTGAGCGGACTGCTCGCCGTCCTCACGCGCGCGGGAGTGCTCCTCCCGCCCGGGGTCGACCCCGGGGAACCCGTGGAGCGGCTCCGCGACGCGGTCCGGGTCCGGCCGGACGCCGAGCAGATCGAGTGGACCGGCTGGCGCGACGCCGTGGGCGCCGAACTCGACGTCGTGGAGAGCGGCGGTCTCGGGCCCTGGCTGCGCGGCCCCAAGGCCCGCACCCTCGCCGCGGTCCAGCTCTCCGCCGGCCTCCCGCTCACCGCCTGGGGGATCCGGCGGCACAGCGGCGGCTGGACCGTCGTCGGCGCGGCCCTGACGCTCCACGGCGCCCTCGGCCTGGCGTACGACCACCTGCGCGCGTACGACTGACCGGTCCGCGCGCGGGAGCGGTGCCGAAGGCCCCGCTCCTACTCCTCGTCGTCCAGCCGGGCCAGCCAGGTCGCCAGCCGCTCCACCGGCACCTCGAAGTCCGGGTTGAGGTCGACGAACGTGCGCAACTGCTCGGCGAGCCACTCGAAGGTGACCTCTTCCTCGCCGCGCCGCTTCTCAAGTTCCTCGATGCCGCGGTCGGTGAAGTACATGGATGGTGCTCCGTGGGTGAAAGGGAAGTGGAACGCTGGGAAAAGGATAGGCAGGCTCCAGGGCCCCGTGGGGGCCTCGGGGGGCGGGGCCCCGTGGAGGGCCTCTGTCGTGCGGGGACCGCCGCCGCTAGCCTGCAAGGTCGGCCGGAACCACGGGGGCGTGGGGGAACGGGGGATGCCATGGGCGACGGGACGACCCGCATCGCGCGGATCGAGATGCCCGACGGGACACCGGTGTGGGCCCGGATCTCGGGAGCGGACGAACTGGAGGATCCCGGCGGCGAGCTGTCGTTGACGGACGTCGGCTTCGCGGAACGGGTCGAGGCGCAGGTCGAGTCCCTGCAGTCGGTGATCACCGGCGTCGCGCGCTCGCTCGCCGCCCCGCTGCGCGCGGTACGGCCCGACGAGGTCAGCGTCGAGTTCGGCATCGAACTGACGGCGAAGGCCGGCAAGGTGGTCGGACTGCTCGCGGACGGCGAGGCCAAGGCGGGCATCACGGTGACGCTCACCTGGAACGGCGCTCCCCCCGACCTGGAAGGAAACGGGTCCGCCGCCCCGGACCCGGGACCACCCGCGCCGGCCCCGGGGTTACCCGCCCCGGCAGGTTCCGCCGTCCCGCCCGCCCGGGCAGGTTCCGCCGTCCCGCCCGGCCCGGAAGGGGGCCGGGCCGCCCCGCACGGGGGCGCGTCCCCCGGCGCCCCGGCGCACGGCGGTGCCACCGACCCCTTTGGCGGGGGACGGGTATGACGGACGGGCACGCCCCGGGCGCACCGGGCGGCCCCGGGAACGCTCACCGTGCGCTCCGTGATCTCGTCATGGCCGCCACCGTGCGCATCCATCGCGCGGGCCCCGGGTATGCCCTCGACGAACCCGGCACGTTCCTCGGGAGCGGCTTCTTCATCGCTCCGAACTGGGTTCTGACCTGCGCGCACGTGGTCCGGAGCGGGGAGGGGAACGAGGTGAGGGTGGTGTACGAGAGGGGGCCGGGCCGCGGTACGTCCGCCGTCACCGGCGAGGTCGCGACGGTCCTCCCGGACCGCGCGGGGCTCCCGGTGCGCGGCACCTGGCCGTCCCCCGACCTCGCCCTGGTGCGACTGAGCGAGCCGGTGGACCACGACTGCGCGTACGTCACCGAACGCCCGGCCGCCTACTACGAGGAGGCCGTCGTCCTCTACTCGGGCTGGTCCGTGGTCGGCGGGGAACTGCGCCGGCTGAGCGGCACCTGCACGGTGCAGGGCACGCTCGGCGGCTGGTCCGACGACGAGCAGATCCGCCTCGGCGGCGACGTGCTGCCGCCCGGCGTCTCGGGCGGGCCGGTCGTCGACCCCGTACGCGGTGAGGTCGTCGGTGTCCTCAAGTCGCGCACGGACCGGGGGCTCGGCGGCACCTGCACGGGCGTGGAGCAGCTGCGGTCGCTGCCGGTGCCGGCCGGGGAGACGGCCGCCGAGCACGACGACCCGTACCACGCCGTCTTCCACGCCCACGACCGCTACCACCGGGACCGGCAGCGCCACCCGGACACCGACCGCAGCACCTGGGCCGACGTCCAGAACCAGCTCGGCGCCCGGCCCGGCCGGGCCCTCAGTCCCGAGGAGCGGACCCAGCTCCTCGGCAGGCTCGCCGACCTGCCGCCGCCGGTCAGCACCCGCGCCCTGCTCGACCTGCTCGAATCCCTGCTGGGCGACCAGGCCGCGATCCCGCATCCGGCGCCCCGCGGCTGGCGCGACGGACTCGGGGCGCTGTACGAGAGCTCGCGCCACGCCGCCGCGCTCGACCTCGTCCTCGACTACGCGATGCGGGCGATGTCCGCCGAACGCCCCTTCGTCACGCCGGGCACCCGGGCCGCCGAACGGGCGCTGTGGGAGTGGGTGCGGCAGACCGCCGAGGGCCGTCCGGGCCCCGCGTACCGGCGCCGCCTCGGCCAGCAGTGGATCGAACGGCTCCAGCTGGTGCCCCGCGGCCCCTCGGCGGCGGGAGCAGAGGCGGCGCACGCCACCGCGCACAGCGCCGACCGTGCGCCCCGCCTCTTCGTCCTCCTCGAACTGGAACAGCTCGGCTGGGAGCCGGGCCGCTGCGACTGGCACGTCTCGGTGGGCCGGCCGACCGGCGAGGTGGTACGGCTGCGCGACGGCGAACGCACCCCGCTGGAGGAACTTCCGGCCACCCTCGCGGCACCCCTGACGGAGGCGTTCCGCCAGTGCGACGAACCCGGACGGCCCGCGGACCTCCAGGTCGCGCTGCCCCACCTGCTGCTCGGACTCGACGTCGACGCCTGGCGGTTCGGCCCCGACGAGGCGCCGCTCGGCGCCCACCGGCCCGTCGTCGTGCGCTGCGCCGACCGGGAACAGTTCCCCGAACCCGCCGACACGGCCGCCCACGCGGCGAAGCCGCTCCCCGCCGACGAGGAGCAGCACGAGCGCGAGGCCCGCTGGCGGTGGATCCACGCGCACGGCGCACAGGCCGAGGTCCTCGACTGCGAGGACGGGTTGCGGGTGCCGGTACCGGCGGCGGAGTCGTTGCGCGGCCTGCCGCACACGACCGTCCCGGTGCTCTGCCGCTACGGGGACCACCGCTTCGAGGACGACCCCGTCGCGCTCGTCCGGATCGTGCACGGCGGGTACGGGGTCGCGCTGTGGCGGCGCTGGCGCGGCCAGTCCGAGGCGGTCTGCGGCGAGTTCCACCGCAGGGCCGGTGACACGGTGGCGGGCGCGGGCGGCGCGGACCGGCTCCCCGCCCTGGTGCACGCCCTGCGGGCCGGGCTGAGCGAGGGCCGGCCGGAGACCTACTGGGCCCATGGGATCGCCCTGTTCTACGACGACCCGCGCCGGCCCCTGCCCGGGACCGGAGACCTGCTGGAGGCGCCATGACCGCATCGGTGGACCCGCTGTCGCGTGATGCTCGAAACAGGCCGAAGCGGGCTGCCACGAGCCCCTCTCGGGGCCTTACGGGGCCCACCGCGGATCGATACGGTGAGGCGACGATCGACGGCTGCCGGGGTGGACGAGTGACGACGAGGACTGGGCAATGACCGATTCCAGCGAGTGGCTCATCTACCGAGGCGCAGGCGAACCCCACGACGGCCTGAACCGGCTTCCGGCCCCGCCGCCGTGGCGCGACTTCGCGAGCCGGGACGCCGCCGGGAGCGACGGCGACGGCTCCGAGGACCGCAGGCTGGGCGCCTACCGGCACCTGGCCGAACTGCACCGGCCCGGCGCCGAGGAACTCGAGATGATCAACGCGGCGCTCTATCTGCGCCGGCCCCTGCTGGTCACCGGCAGCCCCGGCGCGGGCAAGAGCACGCTCGCGCACTCGGTGGCGTACGAACTCGGCCTCGGCAACGTCCTGCGCTGGCCGATCGTCAGCCGGTCCACCCTGCAGAGCGGCCTCTACCACTACGACGCGATCGCCCGGCTCCAGGACGTGCAGCTCGCCGCCCCGCACGGCGCGGGCCCGGCCGAACCCGGCGCCCCCGGCTCCGTCGAGGGCATCGGCAGCTACATCCGGCTCGGCCCGCTCGGCACCGCGCTGCTGCCCTCGGAGACCCCGCGCGTGCTGCTCATCGACGAGCTGGACAAGAGCGACATCGACCTGCCCAACGACCTCCTGAACGTCCTGGAGGAGGGCGAGTTCGAGATCCCCGAACTCCAGCGCGTCGCCGACCGGCTGCCCGGCGGCGAGGCCGAGGTGCTCACCGCCGACGGCACCAAGGCGCGGGTGCGCGACGGCCGCGTGCGCTGCCACGCCTTCCCCTTCGTGGTCCTCACCAGCAACGGCGAGCGCGACTTCCCCGCCCCGCTCATGCGCCGCTGCATCCACCTCGAACTGGGCCGCCCGGACCACAAGCGGCTCGCCACCTTCGTACGCGCCCACCTGGGCGACGAGGCCGCGCGGGCCGGGGACGACCTGATCACCCACTTCCTGGAGCGCTCGCGCAGCGAACTCGTCGCCGCCGACCAGCTCCTGAACGCCATCTACCTCACCGACGCGGCGGCCCCGCCCAGCCGCGACCGGCTCGCCGACCTGCTCATCCAGCGACTCGACCGTCCGAGGTGACGCGCTGATGACCGGCGGCGACCCGATCGCCGAACTCATCGCCCGGATACGGCGGGCCGGGCTGGACCCCGATGCCCGGCAGCTCGCCGACGCGCTGTGGCTGGCACGCTGGTCGCGCCCGACGGACCGCACCGGCGGCGAGCCCGGGAGCGCTCCGCCGGCCGGCCGGCGGACGGCGGCCGAGGAGCCCGCCGGCGGACGCGCGGACGCGCGGGGAGACGAACGCCCGGCGCCCGGCGACCGGCCGGGACCGGCGTGGCCGGACACGGAGACGGACCGGCGCGTCGCGCTGTACCCGGTCCCGCGCGACGGAGCGCCGCGCGGATACGGACAGGGCCGGTCGGCGGTGCTGCCGGTCGGCGTACCGGCCGCGCCCGTGTTCCCCTCCCCCCTCGAACTCCAGCGCGCATTACGCCCGTTGCAGGGCTACCGCACCGCCGCGCCACCCCTGCGCGCCGTCCTCGACGAGCCCGAGACCGCCGAACGGACCGCCCGCGCGGGAGGTCTGGTCCTGCCGGTTTTCCGCGGGGTGACCCGGGCCGACGCCACGCTCCAGCTGGTCATGGACGCCTCCTCGTCCATGCGCGTGTGGGACCGGATGTTCGCCGAACTGGAACAGGTCTTCGGCGGGTTGGGCGCCTTCCGGGACATCCAGGTCGGCCACCTCCACCAGGGCCCGGACGGAGAGCCCGCCGTCAGCCGCAGCCCCGAACCCGACGCGGCCCCCCTGCACTCCGCCGACCGGCTGAGCGACCCGACGGGCCGCCGCGTCACCCTCCTCGTCAGCGACTGCGCCGGCCCCCTGTGGCACAGCGGCCACGCCCACCGGCTCCTGCACCACCTGTCCGGGCTCGGCCCCGCCGCCGTGCTCCAGCCGCTGCCGCAGCGCATGTGGAACCGCACCCGGCTCCCGGTCTCGTACGGCGAACTGACCCGCGGTGAAGCCCTCGCGGGCGCCGCCACGCTCAAGGTCCGGCTGCCCGTCGGCACCGTGCCGGAGGCGCGCGGCGGCGCGCTCCCGGTGCCCGTCCTGCCGCCCGAGCCCACCGCGCTCGGCGCCTGGGCGCGCCTGCTCTCCGGGGCCGGCGCGGGCCCGGTGGCCGGCGCCGTCGGCTGGGTGCGCAGGCACCACGAGCCCGCCCCGGGCGCCCGGCCCGGACGCCGTATGTCGGGGCTCGAACTGGTCAGCCGCTTCCGCTCCAACGCCTCGAAGACCGCCGGGCGACTGGCCGGCTACCTGGCCGCGGCCCCGCTCAGCCTCCCCGTGATGCAGCTCGTCCAGCGCACCATGCTCCCCGACTCCGGACCCGCCGAACTGGCCGAGGTCCTGCTCAGCGGCCTGGTCTCACGCGCCAGGACCGAGGAGTACGGCGCGGACGGCACCCAGTGGTACGAGTTCGTGCCCGGCGCGCAGGAAGCCCTGCTGTCCCCGCTGGGCCTCGACGAGGCCATGCTCGTGCTCAAGCACTGCTCCGAGTACATAGAGCACCGCTTCGGCAAGGGCGGCCCCAACTTCCCCGCCCTGGCGCTCGCACAGCTCGGCGAGGGCGGCCTCGGACCGCCGTTCTCACCCGGTGCCGGATACCCGGGCGAGAACGGCGACAACGGCGGCGCCACCCTCGTGCCCCAGCCCTTCGCCGAGGTCGCCGCACGGGTACTGGAGCGATTCATGCCGCTGCCGGAACACTTCGCGAGCCACGTGCCGGCCCGGCGCCCCGACGACCCGCCCGGCCGGCGGCCCGCCCACCCCGCCGTGCCCAGGGCCCGTTCCCTGGCCGCCCGGTTCGCCGGCGAGGGCATGGTGCAGGACCTCATCGACGCCGTACAACTGCTGCGCGGCGCGACCGAACACGAGGTGCTGCCCGGCGCCGACCCGGAACTGTGGGCCGAGTACGCCAACTGCGTACTGCTGCTGTGGGAGGTGCAGGGCGGCGCCGACCTGCTGCGCGAGGCGGAGGCCGCCGCCGAACGCGCCGTCGCGCACCCCCGGGCCCTGCGCGAGCGGGCCGTCCTGGCCAGGGTGCTGCACGCCGCCGCCACCGACCGCAGGCGGCGCGGCGACCGGCGCGGCGCGCTCGACCTGCTGCAACGCGCGGACCGCGAGTACGCGGTGGCCTGCGCCGCGCCCGACCTGGACGCCGCCGAGGCCCTGCGGCTCACCCTGGAGCGGGTACGGGCGCTGGAGGCGCAGTGGCGCCTCGGCGGCGACAGCGCGCTCCTCCAGGGCGCCGTCGGCATGCTGGAGGCGTTCGCCGACGCCTGGCCCGACCGGCGGAGCCGTCCCTCCGGGCTCCCGCTCGCCCACGGCCGCATCCTGCTGCGCCTGTCGGGCGCCACGGCCGACCACGAACAGGCCCGCCTGTACGCGGAACAGGGCGCGCGCTCCCTGCGCGCCGCCCTGGACACCAGCCCCGGCGGCACGCCCGCCCCCGGCGGCGAGTCCTCGCGCGTCCGCATCCTCCTCGACCTCGTCGACGCGCTCCTGAGGTCCGGCGGGGCGCTGGACGACGCCCGCGACCACGTCGAGGAGGCGCTCGCCCTCACCCGTGAACAGGGCCTGCGCTCCGCCCTGCTGGTGCGCGCCGGACGCGTCCACGTCGCCCGGTACGCCGACACGGGCGACCCGCGCGAACTCCAGGACGCCGCCGCGCGGTTCGAGCAGGCGTCCCGCGGAGTGCCCCGGGACGCCCCCGCGCACGCCGACGTCCTCGCCGAATGGGGCGAGGCCCTGCTGCGGCACGCCGTGACGGACGGCGGACGCGGCCCGGGCGAACCGCTGTACCGGGCCATCCGGGTGCTGCGGGACTGCCGCACCGAGACGCCCGCGGGCAGCACCGAACTCGCGCACCGCCTGCTGCTCCTCGGCCGCGCGCTGATGCTGCGCTACCGCGCCCGCGGCGACCGGGTCGACCTGCGCGAGGCCGAGCACCTCTTCGGCCTCGCGGCCCTCGAGGACGGCCCGCCGCTCACCACCGCCCGCTGCTGGCTGGAGCTCGGACAGGCCCAGTTCGAGGCGTACCAGAGCCTCGGCCGCAAGGCGCGGCTCGACGAGGCCATCGACGCCTTCCGGGCCGCGGCCGAGTCGGCCCGCGAGGCCGAGGAGGAGGCGGAGACGGAGCGCACCCGCCAGGAAGCCGTGGAACTGGGTGCTCGGGCACAGCACTGGCGGGGTATGTCCTACGAAGCGGCGGCGCGCCCGCGTGCCGCGCGCGAGGCCTACCGGGCCGCACGGACCGAGTGGTCCAGGCTGCCGGACGGTGTCGCGAGCACGGGCGAGCCGACGGCCGGGCAGACGGCACAGCGGCTGGCCGAACTGGAGTGAGAGGCGCCTGCCGGCGGCCGCCGGGGCGGAGTCAGGGAAGGCGAGGGAGAAGACATGGGCGCACGGGACGACGTACGGGACGGCATACGGGACGGCGCGCGGGACGCCGACGCGGCGGGGGACCGGCCGGCCGGGTCACCGGACCCGGCGGACCTGCCCGTCCCCGACCTGCTGGACCTGGACCTCGCGGCACTGCGGACCGTCCAGCACCCGGTCCTGACGGAGGTACTGGCCGATCTGCGGGCCCGCTCCGGAGAGCCGAGCGAGATCCTGTGGGGGTTCAACAACGCCTTCTGAACGGCCGGGTGAGCGGGGGTCCGGCGAACCGTCGCTCACGCGCGGTCGGTTCAAGGCCAGCCCTGTGATTGAACCGGACAAACTCGGACGGCCGGTGTTTGTGACCGGTGCGCGGGCGGGCATGTCGCCCGGTACGGGCAGGGGGCCGTGGAGCGGTTCGCGGCGTGGGATCGTGCGGCCGTACACCATGGGGGTGCCGGAGTGTCTGCAGAGGCGACCTCCCCGACACCGACACCGAGACCGGCCCCGGCACCGGTCGCGACACCGGCACCGATACCGCACCCCGTCACCTCCGCGCCGCTCCCCGCCGTCCGGCCCCCGCGAGACGGTCCCGGACCCGAACCGCCCTTTCCCTTCCGGCAGTTCATCGTGAAGACGCACGGCCGCTGCAACCTCGCCTGCCGCTACTGCTACCTCTACGAAGGCCCCGACCACACCTGGCGCACCCGTCCCGCCGCCGCCCCGCCCGGAGTCCTGGAACGGACCGCGCGGCGGATCGGCGAACACGCCGAGGCCCACGGCCTGACGGATCTGTCCCTGGTCCTGCACGGCGGCGAACCCCTGCTGGCCGGAGCGGACACCCTCACCCGGTTCACCGGCCTCGTGCGCGACCGGGTCCCGCACGACTGCGCCGTGCACGCCACCGTCCAGACCAACGCCACCCTGCTCACCGAACGGCGGCTCGCCGCCCTGGCCCGGCACTCGATCCGCGTCGGCATCAGCCTGGACGGCGGCCTGCCCGAGCACAACACGCTGCGCACCGACCACGCCGGCCGCCCGTCCTGGCCCGCCGCCGCGCGCGGCGCCCGCCTGATCGCCGAGCAGCACCCGGAGGCGTACGCCGGGATCCTCACCGTCGTCGACCCCACGACGGACCCGGTCGAGGTGTACGAGTCCCTGCTCGCCCTGCGGCCGCCGGCCCTCGACCTGCTGCTCCCGCACGGCAACTGGTCCGCGCCCCCACCGCACCGGGAAGGCCCCGGAACCCCCTACGGCGACTGGCTGTGCGCCGTCTTCGACCGCTGGTGGCGGGCCGGGCGGCGGGAGACGCGGGTGCGGCTCTTCGAGGAGTGCCTCGCGCTGCTCCTCGGACTGC
Organism: Streptomyces sp. NPDC058751; assembly: GCF_042746485.1. Classification (NCBI taxonomy): domain Bacteria; kingdom Bacillati; phylum Actinomycetota; class Actinomycetes; order Kitasatosporales; family Streptomycetaceae; genus Streptomyces; species Streptomyces sp. NPDC058751. The sequence goes on from NZ_JBHYPZ010000021.1 coordinate 14,379, forward strand.
CCGCCGCCACCGAGTCGCTCGGCCTCGCGCCCTTCGACGCCGTCGTCGTCGAGACCGACGGCTCCATCGAACAGGTCGACTCCCTCAAGTCCTGCTACGAGGGGGCGGCCAGGACCGGTCTCGACGTCTTCCGGAACAGTTTCGACCAGGCCCTGCGCCACCCCGGCGTCGCCGCCCGGCAGGCGGGCACCGCCTCACTGGCCGCGCGCTGCCGGGCCTGCCCCCTGCTCTCCGTGTGCGGCGGCGGACACTACGCGCATCGATACCGCTCCGGCCACGGCTTCGCCAACCCGTCCGTGTACTGCGCCGACCTCCAGCGCTTCATCCGCCATGTCGCCGGGAGTCTCGCGGAGACCGCCGCCGTTCCCCCCGTGGCCACCGTGGCCACCGTGGCCGCGGTGCCGGCCTCCGGTCCCGCGCCCGCTTCCGGAGCCCCCGCTCCCCCCGCCGCCTCCGCCGCCCTCGAAGGAGATGCCCCGTGATCCTCCCCGCGGTCCCGGAACGGGCCGTGGACGAACTCGGCCGCACCGAAGGCGGCCCCGAGACCCTCGGGCTCCTCGTCCGCGACCAGCACACCCGCCGGCTGCTCCTGCTCCGCGCGGTCCTCGACGCCGCGGAGTCGGCCGCCCCGGACGTCTGTCCCCCCGCCGCGCTGAACCGGCTGCGCGAGGACTGGTCCCTGCTGGAGGAGGCCGAACGACTGGAGCCGTACGGACCCGCCGGCCTCCCGCCGGCGGCCGGGCCGGGCGCGGCCCGCGGGAACCGGCCCCCGCCGTCTCCCGTCCGAGCCCTCCTCCTCCACCCGTTCATCGGTCCCTGGGCCAGGGACGCCCTGCGCGCCCTCGGATCCGCGGCGGGGCCGCCGTCCACCGGTGAGACCCGTGAACCGGCCCGCGCCTTCGCACACTTCGGGGCACTCGCCGTCGTCGCCGCCGCCCGCGCCGGGGTGTCCTGCACGGTACGGCTGACCGCCCACGACGGCCTGCTGGCGCTTCCCTCGCTCGGCGCGCTGCGCACGGGCGGCCCCGGTTCCGGGACCACGGAGGTGGCGCTCGTGCACCGGCACGGCCGGCTGACGCTCAGACGGCCCGGCGAGGCCGACGTGGTCGTTCACCTCCAGAGCGGCACCGGCGCGTGGTCGGAGTCGGCGGCCTGGACGCCCGCGTACACGCTGCCCGGCCTGGTGCCGGGCTCCGCCCCCGTACCGCTGGACGACCTCGACCCCTACCGCACCGCACGCGGCGGACCCCGCCCGGACACCCTGAGCGGCCCGGCCGCCCTCGACGAAGCCGACCGCAAGCACTGGCTGCACACCTGGTCCGGCACCGCCGCGGCGCTCGGCACGGGCGGCGAGCGCCGGCTCGCGGAGTCGGTGGCACTGCTGCGCTGCCTGGTCCCGCTGGCCGCGCCGCCCGGCTCGGTCCCGGGCGGCACGGGCGGCAGTTGCAGCGGCACCCGGCGCGAGGCCTTCGGTGCGGTCCTCAGCAGCGCGCCCGCCACCGCGACCGCCTTCGCCGCCACCCTCGTCCACGAGATCCAGCACACCAAACTCGCCGCGCTCAGCGACATGACGACGCTCCATCACGCGAGCCCGGCGCTCCGCCACTTCGCGCCCTGGCGCCCCGATCCCCGCCCGTACGACGGCCTGTTGCAGGGCGCCTACTCCCACCTCGCGCTCGCGGACTTCTTCCAGTGCAGCGCGCTCTCCGCCACCCTTCCCGCCCGCCGCGACGCCGCCTGGGTGCAGCACGCGCGCTACCAGGCACAGGTCGGGGCCGTCCTGCCGACGCTCGTCGGATCGGGTGATCTCACCGTACGGGGACGCCGGTTCGTCGACCGCATGGTCGAGGTGTACGAACGGCTCGCCGAACAGCCGCCGCCCCGCGGACACGCTGCGCGCGCCACGGCGTACGTACAGGCCGCACGGACCCTGTGGAACCGGCGCCATGCCCCGGGCGAATGAACCGCGCGCCCCTCGCGCCCGCCGAACGCACCACACGCCGCCGTACCGATTGAGCCATCCTCGCCGGGAATCCACGGCTCTCGGCGAGGATGGCTCAATCGGTACGGACCGTACGCCAAGATCGTCGCTGAAGACCTTCGAGAAGGAACCGTGGAGCAAGCGACCGGCGTGTGTTCGCGCCCTATCGCCGACCCCCGCGGCGGTTCTAAAATCACGCGCGGGGAGGCCGCTGCATGTCTGGAGCTCGTACACCGGTCGGGCCGTCCGAGAGGGGGCCCGAGAAGCAGACCGTCACCATCAGCTTCGCCGGTTTCAACCGGGCCTGGGCGGCCTGGATCGGGGACCGTCTGGAGCGGCGCGGACACCGCGTGGTGTACCAGCGCTGGGACTCCCCGGCCGAGGTGCCCCTCGTCGACCTGCTGCGCGACCTGACCCTGGCCAAGGGCCGCATCCTGATCGTCGTCAGCGAGTGGTACTTCCAGCTCGGCCCGCGCACCCACGAGGAGTGGAACGCCGCGCTGCGCGAGGTCGTCGTACCCGACCCGTCCCGCTTCGCGGCCGTCTCCGTCACCAACAGCATCCTGCCGACGGCCACCACCGTGCTCGGCGCGGTCGACCTGAACAACATGGGCGCCGACGAAGCCGAGCGCCGCGTCCTGGAACGCCTCGACCTGCCCTCCGAACCGCTCCCCGACTCCGTCGAGGGCACCCGGCGCGGCCCCCGCTTCCCGGCGGCCATGCCCGAGGTCTGGGGCGGGGTACCGCGCCGCAACACCCGCTTCACCGGCCGCGAGCCGCTCCTGAACGACGCCTACCACCTGCTCCAGGGCGCCGAGGCGGGCGCGGGCGTGGTCACCCTGCACGGCATGTCCGGCGTCGGCAAGACCCAGCTGGCCGCCGAGTACGTGTACCGCTTCGGCTCCGAGTACGACGTGGTGTGGTGGGTCAACGCCGAGAAACGGGTCACCTACCGGCGCCGACTGGCCGAACTCGCACCGCAGTTGGGTCTGACGACCGGCGCCGAATACGGTGAACGGCTGCGTGCCGTACGCGACTCGCTGCGCCGGGGCGACCCGTACGCCCGCTGGCTGCTGATCCTGGACGGCGCGGACGAGCCCGACCAGATCTACGACCTCGTCCCCACCGGACCCGGCCACGTCCTGATCACCTCGCGCAACCCCGAGTGGAGCGAGCACAACAGCAAGCTGCTGGAGGTGCCGGTCTACGCCCGCGACGAGTCCGTCGCCTTCATCCGCCGCCGCGCTCCCCGCCTGACCGAACCCGAGGCCGACCAGCTCGCCGAGGCCCTGGAGGACCTGCCGCTCCTGCTGGACCAGACGGCCGGCTGGCTCAACGACTCGGACCTGTCCGTCCAGGAGTACATCGCCCTCCTGGACGGCGGAATCGACCAGGACGTCGTCAAGATCTCCGCCGACTTCCCGGTCGCCTTCCAGACCGCCTGGTCGATACTGCTGAACAAACTCCGCGACACCGTCCCGGAGTCCGTCGACCTGCTGCGCCTGTGCACCTTCTTCGCACCGGGCTTCATCCCCGTACGCCTCCTGAAGGAGATGCCGCACGACCAGCTGCCGGAACAGATCGCGGGCCTGCTCAACGACCCGCTGCTGTGGAACAGGGCGATCAACCAGCTCCGCCAGTACTCCGTCGTCCGCCTGGAGTCCCACGAGGCGGCCGGCGACGAGGCGGCCTCGTCCGGCGAGTCCCTGTACCTGCACCGCATGGTCCACCAGATCGTCCACAAGGACATGCCCGACGAGGACCGCCGCGAGTTCATCGACGTGGTCCGCCGCGCCCTGGCGGCGGCGGACCCCCGCCGCCCCACGGACACCCGCCTGTGGCCCGGCTACGCGGAGATCGTCCCGCACCTGAAGTACGCGGACGTCCTGCAGAGCAACGACTCCGCGGTCCAGCGGCTCGTCTTCAACTCCCTGCGCTACATGTACCTTTCGGGAGAGTACGTCGCGGGCATCAAGCTGGGTGAACGTGCCATGGAAACCTGGCGCGCCCTGCTCGGCGACACCCACCCCCGAGTCTGGGAACTGACCCACCACTACGCCAACCTCCTGCGCGCCGTGGGCGACTACGAACGGACGGAAGCCCTGGAGAGGGCGGCCGTCGACCATCTGCGCCAGGAACGGGGCGAACACGACCTCGATCATCTGCGGGCGGTCGGCGGGCTTGCCGCCGACCTGCGGGGTCTGGCGCGCTACGACGAGGCGCTGGAGCGCTCCGAGTGGCTCCTGTCGGCGTACCGGGAACTGCTCGGTGAGACGGACTCGCGCACCCTGAACGCGCAGAACAACGTCGCCGTCTCGCTGCGCCTGCTCGGCCGCTATCAGAAAGTGCTGGAGATCGACCAGCGGATGCTGGAAGCGCGTCGGCAGCTTCTGCGCGGACGGCACCCGTGGACCCTGTACTCGGAGATCGCCTACGCGACCGACCTGCGCCTCCTGGGGCGTTACACCGAGGCCGAGTCGATCCAGGCGAAGAGCGTCCGCGAGCACCGTATCGTCATGGGCGCCGATCACCCGGAGACTCTGCGCGCGGAGCACAACCTCGCGCTGTGCCAGTACCGTGCGGGTGACCGGACCAGGGCCGGAGCGATGTTCGCTCATGTACTGGAGCGCAGCGAGCGGGTCCTCGGAGAGAGCCACCCGACCACTTTGAGCTTCGCCGTCAGCGAGAGCTGCTTCGCCCGCGAGCACGGAGACATCGACCACGCGCGGGAAGTCAGCGAAGCCGTCGTCGCACGCTACGAACTGCTGCTCGCCGAGGGGCACCCCTACCTCGCCGGAACCCGGGCCAACCACGCCCTGGTGCTCCGCAGCGTGGGCGAGCGCCAGGCGGCCCACGTGACCATCGAACAGTCCCTGGCCGAGATGACCGCGGCCGTGGGGGAGAACCACCCCTGGACCCTGGGGTGCGCCGTCAACGCCGCTGCCCTGCGCAATCTCCTGGGAGACCCCGAGTCGGCGGCGGAACTCGGCCATCTGACGGTCATGAGGGCCACCGAGATGCTGGGACGGGTCCATCCCCTGACCCTGTCGGCGCGCGTCGCGCTCGCGGCGGACCTCCGCGGACTGAGGGACGTCCAGCAGGCCGAGAAGATCGAGCAGGAGGCGCTGGAGGATCTGGCGGGCACGCTGGGCGCCCAGCACGCTCACACCATCTCGGCCCGCTCGCGCAACCGGCCGTTCTGGGACTTCGAGCCCTACATCACCTGACAGGCAGGTACCAGGACAGCGGAAAAGGGCCCGGCCCCGAGTCCACCAGGACTCGGGGCCGGGCCCCTTCGTGCTGCCGTGCCGGAGGCCTACGCCTCGTACACCTCACGCACCAGCTGCTCCTGCTCCGCCTGGTGCCGCTTCGCGGAACCGACGGCGGGGGAGGAGGAGTGCGGACGCGAGATGCGGCGCAGGCGCTCGGCGCCCGGGACGTCCGCGCCGACCGCCAGGTCCAGGTGGTCGATCAGGTTGAGCGCGATGAACGGCCAGGCACCCTGGTTCGCCGGCTCCTCCTGGGCCCACAGGTACTTCTCGGCGTTCGGGTACTTGGCGATCTCCGCCTGGAGCTCGGCACCCGGGAGCGGGTACAGGCGCTCGATGCGGATGATCGCCGTGTCCGTGGAGCCGCGCTTCTGCCGCTCGGCCTCCAGGTCGTAGTACAGCTTGCCGGCGCAGAACACGACCTTGCGCACGGCGGCCGCGTCGACCGAGTCGTCGCCGATGACCGGGCGGAACTGGCCCGAGGTGAACTCCTCCGCCTTCGAGGCCGCGGCCTTCAGGCGCAGCATCGACTTCGGGGTGAAGACCACCAGCGGCTTGTGGTGCGGGTTGTGCACCTGCCACCGCAGGAGGTGGAAGTAGTTCGCCGGGGACGTCGGCTGGGCGACCGTCATGTTGTTCTGGGCGCACAGCTGCAGGAAGCGCTCGATACGGGCCGAGGAGTGGTCCGGGCCCTGGCCCTCGTAGCCGTGCGGCAGGAGCAGGGTGACGCCGGACGTCTGGCCCCACTTCTGCTCGGCGGCCGAGATGTACTCGTCGACGACCGTCTGCGCGCCGTTGACGAAGTCGCCGAACTGCGCCTCCCACATCACCAGCGCGTCCGGGCGGGCCAGCGAGTAGCCGTACTCGAAGCCCATGACCGCGTACTCGGAGAGCAGCGAGTCGTAGACGTTCAGACGGGCCTGCTCGTCCGAGAGGTACTGGAGCGGGGTGTAGTCCTCGCCGTTGACCCGGTCGATCAGCACCGCGTGGCGCTGGCCGAAGGTGCCGCGGCGCGAGTCCTGGCCGGACAGCCGGACCGGCGTGCCCTCCAGGAGCAGCGAACCGATGGCGAGGGTCTCGCCCATGCCCCAGTCGATCGTGCCGTCCTCGATCATCGCCGCGCGGCGCTGGAGCTGCGGGAGCAGCCGCGGGTGCACGGTGACGCTGTCGGGGATGTTGACCTGGGACTCGGCGATCCGCTTCACGACCTCCTGGGAGACCGCGGTGGGCACGGCGACCGGGAACTCGGCCTTGGCGTCCGGGACGTGGGCCTCGGGTGCCTGCGAGACGGCCTCGCGGACCTCGGTGAAGACCTTCTCCAGCTGGCCCTGGAAGTCCTGCAGCGCCTGCTCGGCCTCTTCGAGGGTGATGTCGCCGCGGCCGATCAGGGACTCGGTGTAGAGCTTGCGCACCGAGCGCTTCTTGTCGATCAGGTCGTACATCAGCGGCTGCGTGAACGCCGGGTTGTCGGACTCGTTGTGTCCGCGGCGGCGGTAGCAGATGAGGTCGATCACGACGTCCTTGTTGAACGCCTGACGGAACTCGAACGCGAGGCGCGCGACGCGGACGACGGCCTCGGGGTCGTCGCCGTTCACGTGGAAGATCGGCGCCTCGATCATGCGGGCCACGTCGGTGGCGTACATGGAGGAGCGCGACGACTCCGGGGCGGCGGTGAAGCCGACCTGGTTGTTGATGACGATGTGGACCGTGCCGCCCGTGCGGTAGCCGCGCAGCTGCGACATGTTGAGCGTCTCGGCGACCACGCCCTGGCCGGCGAAGGCCGCGTCACCGTGCAGGGCGACGGGCAGGACGGTGAAGTCCGTGCCGCCCTTGTTGATGATGTCCTGCTTGGCGCGGACGATGCCCTCGATGACCGGGTCGACCGTCTCCAGGTGGGACGGGTTGGCGGCCAGCGAGACCTTGATCTGCTCGCCGTCCAGGCCGGTGAAGGTGCCCTGGGCGCCCAGGTGGTACTTCACGTCGCCGGAGCCGTGCATCGACTTCGGGTCGAGGTTGCCCTCGAACTCGCGGAAGATCTGCGCGTACGACTTGCCGACGATGTTGGCGAGGACGTTCAGGCGGCCGCGGTGGGCCATGCCGATGACGACCTCGTCCAGGCGGGACTCCGCGGCGCTGTCGATGACGGCGTCGAGGAGCGGGATGACGGACTCGCCGCCCTCCAGGGAGAAGCGCTTCTGGCCGACGTACTTCGTCTGCAGGAAGGTCTCGAAGGCCTCGGCGGAGTTCAGCCGGCGCAGGATGCGCAGCTGCTCCTCGCGCTCCGGCTTGGAGTGCGGGCGCTCGATGCGGTCCTGGATCCACTTGCGCTGCTTCGGGTCCTGGATGTGCATGAACTCGATGCCGGTGGTGCGGCAGTACGAGTCGCGCAGCACGCCGAGGATGTCGCGCAGCTTCATCAGGGACTTGCCCGAGAAACCGCCGACCGCGAACTCGCGCTCCAGGTCCCACAGGGTGAGCCCGTGCTCGGTGATGTCCAGGTCGGGGTGCTTGCGCTGCTTGTACTCCAGCGGGTCGGTGTCGGCCATGACGTGGCCGCGGACCCGGTAGGAGTGGATCAGCTCGAAGACGCGGGCGGCCTTGGTGACGTCGTCGTCGTGGCTGGCGTCGATGTCCTTGAGCCAGCGGACCGGCTCGTAGGGGATCCGCAGCGACTCGAAGATCTCGTCGTAGAAGCCGGTCTCGCCGAGCAGGTAGTTCGCGACGATGCGCAGGAACTCGCCGGAGGCGGCGCCCTGGATGACCCGGTGGTCGTAGGTCGACGTGAGCGTCATGACCTTCGCGATGCCGAGCTTGTTCAGGGTGTCCTGGGAGGTGCCCTGGAACTCCGCCGGGTAGTCCATCGAGCCGACGCCCATGATGACCGACTGTCCGGGCATCAGACGCGGGACCGAGTGGACGGTGCCGAGGCCGCCGGGGTTGGTCAGGGAGACCGTGACACCGGTGAAGTCGTCCATCGTCAGCTTGCCGTCACGGGCGCGGCGGACGATGTCCTCGTAGGCCTGCCAGAACTCGAAGAAGTTCAGCGTCTCGGCCTTCTTGATGCCCGCGACGACGAGCTGGCGGTCGCCGTTGGGCTTCACCAGGTCGATGGCGAGGCCGAAGTTGACGTGCGCGGGCTTGACGAGGGTGGGCTTCCCGTCCTTCTCCGCGTAGTGCCAGTTCATCGACGGCATGGCCTTGATGGCCTGCACCATCGCGTACCCGATGAGGTGGGTGAAGGAGATCTTCCCGCCCCGGGCGCGCTTCAGGTGGTTGTTGATGACGATGCGGTTGTCGAAGAGCAGCTTCACCGGGACCGCGCGCACGGACGTGGCCGTGGGCAGCTCGAGGGAGGCGTTCATGTTCTTCGCGACGGCACCGGCGGGACCGCGCAGGGTGACGTACTCGGGGCCCTCGGGCGCCTCGGCGGCCGGAGCGGCCTTCGGCTTCGCGGCGGCGGGAGCCGGGGCGGCGGCAGCGGGCTTCGGAGCCGCGGGAGCGGCGGCCGGAGCGGGCGCGGCCGGGGCCTGGGGAGGAGCCTGGCGCGCCGGGGGAGGCACGGGAGCGGCCGGTGCGGCCGTGGTGGTCCCTGCGGCCCCCGCGGCCGCAGTACCCGCCGCAGCCGCGGCGGCGGGCGCCCCGGGCTTGTAATCGGCGAAGAAGTCCCACCAGGCTCGGTCTACGGAGTTCGGGTCCTGGAGGTACTGCTGATAGATCTCGTCGACGAGCCACTCGTTGGCACCGAAGGCGGCCGCGGGGTTCTTCCCGGCGGCCTGGTCATCGGTCGAGATACTCGAGTTACTGGGGGACTGTGGCGACACGGCGCTAACCGCCCTCTTCCGCTTCACAAGGTGATGGACAGCGGGAATAAAGGCTACGCCTCCCCGGCCGAGAAGGTCAGGCCGGGCCCGTCCAACGTCGCGTAAGTCACATCGGATTCCGTGTTTCGCCCATGGAAATGGCGGGAAACAAGCGTGGTTCCGCATCGGAATGGGTACGTCGGCCCGGGGTCGCGGCATGCCTCACGCGGCCCTGTGCCTGATCACACGTGTACGCGCGCGGCGACAGCGATGGATCTTGTGGCTCCGGTTCGAACTTTACGTCAACTTGGCAGAGAAGGGAGGCCCGGAAGGATGACCTGGATCCGGCAGCCCCGCTGAGATTCGGCCACACCGATGCGTCCGCCGTGCAGATCCACGGCCCAGCGGGCGATCGCGAGCCCCAGTCCCGTACCGCCGTCGCTGCCCGGACCGTGCGGCGCGGGCACCCCTCCGCGGTTGAACCGCTCGAAGACGCGGTGCCACTCCGACTTCGGAATGCCGGGCCCCTCGTCCAGGACCTCCAGGGCCAGCGACTCGGGAAGGTCGCCGCGCCTGGCCCGTACCGTCACCCGGCCGTGCGGCGGGCTGTGCTTGACCGCGTTGTCGATGAGGTTCGCCACGACCTGGTGGATCCGCTCCGGGTCCGCGTGCGCGGTCAGCTCCGGCGGGGACACGTCGAGGTGCAGATGGACGTCCGTACGGGTGTGGCCGCCGCCGGAGCCCGAGGTGAGGTCCGCGCGCGCGGAGGCGACCATGTTGGCCTCCTTCAGCACCCCGGACAGATACGGCCACACCTCGAAACGCCGCCTGCGCAGCGGTACGACGCCGTTGTCCAGCCGGGACAGGTCGAGGAGGGTCTCCACCAGCCGCCCGAGCCGCTCCGTCTGCTTCAGCGCGGTGCGCATCGTCTCGGGATCGGCCTCGGAGACACCGTCCACGACGTTCTCCAGGACGGCGCGGAGCCCCGCGATGGGGGTCCGCAGCTCGTGCGAGACGTTCGCCACGAGCTCCTTGCGCTGACGGTCCTGGGCCTCCAGCTCGTCGGCCATGAGGTTGATCGTCTGGGCCAGGTCGCCCAGCTCGTCCCGCCGGTCGTCGCGCACCCGGCGGGTGTAGTCCCCGTGCCATATGGAGCGGGCCACCGCGTTCATCTCGTCCAGCGGCGCGGTGAGCGAGTGCGCCACGAACTGCGTGATCAGCAGGGTGGCGATCATCGAGAAGACCGTGATGAAGCGGAGCTCCGTCTTGGTGTGCACCGCGATCATCGACAGACCGGTCGTGATGAGCACGGATATGACGACCAGCGCGCCCAGCTTGGTCTTGATCGAGAAGGGCCGCACCTCGCCCCAGGAACCCGAGCTCCTGCGCTCCGCGGACGCGCGCTCGCCGAGCCCGCGTCCCCGCTCTCCGAGTCCGCTCATCACATCAGCCCCTCACGCGGGTCCCGTCGAACGGGTCCCGACGTCTTCTACGAAACCCGGCTCAGGGAGTCGGGGTCTCCAGCGCGTAGCCGACGCCGTGGACCGTACGGATCCGCTCGGCGCCGATCTTGCGGCGCAGCGCCTTGATGTGGCTGTCGACCGTCCGGGTGCCGGAGGCGTCCGCCCAGTCCCACACCTCGGCGAGCAACTGCTCGCGCGAGAGTACGGCACGCGGGGTGTTCGCGAGGCAGACGAGCAGGTCGAACTCGGTCGGGGTGAGGTGGACGTCCTCGCTGCGGACCCGCACCCGGCGCTGCGCGTGGTCGATCTCCAGCTCGCCGAGCCGCAGGATGCCGCTGCGCGGGGTGGAGGCCGCGACCACCGCGCGCTCGACCCTGCGCAGCAGGACGTGCACCCGGGCGGCCAGCTCGCGCATCGAGAACGGCTTGGTCATGTAGTCGTCGGCGCCGACCCCGAGCCCGACCAGCATGTCGGTCTCGTCGTCGCGCGCGGTGAGCATCAGCACCGGCACCGGGCGGGCGGCCTGCACGCGCCGGCAGACCTCCAGACCGTCGAAGCCGGGCAGCATGATGTCGAGGATCAGCAGGTCGGGCTGCCATGCCTCGGCGGTGTCGACGGCGGCCGGGCCGTCGCCCGCGGTTTGCACGAGGAATCCCTCGGCTCGCAGACGGGCCGCGATGGCGTCGACGATCGTGGGGTCGTCCTCGACGACCAGGACCCGGCGCTGAGCGCCCGGGGTCGCCGCCGTGCCGTTCTGGGAGGTGTGTGTCTGCTCCATCGCCCGCCCCTGAAGTGTGCTTTCCGGAATCCGTGGGGTGATCCCATGACTGCGCTTGACGCTTGAATGATCCGCGCCAGGCAAGCAGGGTACGGGCAGTGGGTGCGCCGCGGCTATCCAGGTCTTACCGCGAGGTGCACCACGTCGGGAACGCCTCGGGCAACAGGGATCATTTCGGTGCGCACCCGATGGAATCCGGCATCACGCAGGGTTCCCTCGAACTCCGGGGAGGGCTGCGCCGACCACACGGCGAGGACCCCGCCCGGCCTCAACGCCCTTGCGCAGCTCGCCAGTCCGGACGGTCCGTACAGTCCCGCGTTGCCTTCGGTGACCGTCCAGCCGGGTCCGTTGTCGATGTCGAGGCACAGGGCGTCGAACGTGTCGGAGATCTCGGCGACGTACTCGACGAGATCCCGCTCGACGATGTCGGTGCGCGGATCGGCGAGCGCCCGGGCCGACAGCGCGGCGAGGGGGCCGTCCCGGTGCCAGCCGACGATCGCCCGTTCGCGCTCGACGACGGTGATGCGCCCCCAGCGCCGGTCGGCCGCGGCGTGCGCCAGCGAGAACCCGACGCCCAGCCCGCCGATCAGCACGCTCGGCTCCGGGCGCCCGTCCAGGGCGTCGTACGCCGCGTCCATGAGCAGCCGCTCGGAGCGCCCGTCGGAGGTGTCCATCAGGAAGCACCCGTTGGCGATGATCTGCAGCAGGTCGCCGTGGCGCCGCAGCACGACCTCCCCGTACGGACCCTGGCGGCGGTCGATGACTTCGGGAGTCTCGTACGAGGCGGTCATGGCCGCCATCCTGGCATTTTCACCTGTACGGGTTCCGGGATTTCGCCGGGAACGGCTCTCTCGGCTCCCGGGGTGACGGCGGCCGCACGAGGTTGACGCGTCCCGCAGGCGCCCCTTTCTCCCCTCCCCCGGCGGACGGGAGGCGGCCCGTTGAGCCGTCGGAGGGAGGGTAGGGCGGAGGAGGCCGGGCCGGAGGGGACCGGTCAGCGGTGGTGGGCCCCGTTCTGGGCGTGGGACGCGGAGTGCCACGCCTCCATGCCGGCCAGGGAGGCTTCCTTGGCCTGCCGCCACTTCATGGCCGCCGCCTGCGACGGGGGCACGTCCATGGCGCGGATCATGCGCCGGCCCGCGGAGACCACGGCGCCGGCCGCGATGACCATGCCGGTGCACGCCACCAGGGCGCCGGCCGCGGTGAGCGCGGCGCCGACCGTGACGAGACGGGTGTCGATGTCGAGCTTGTTCTGGGCGAGGTGATGGTTCATGACTCCACCATCCGAGCCGGACGGCCACCCCGCATCCCGGGCGGCCTCCGGGAGCCCGTAAGCGATCGCTCACAGCGAACGGTCATCGGGGAACATTGCGGAGCCCCCGTGCATTGAGTCGGCATAGCTCAACTTGACTGCCGAAGGGGAGATCATGGCTTCGACGTCCGCATCACTCACCCTGCCCGTGCTGCCGCTCGACGACGAGGTGGTGCTGCCCGGGATGGTGGTTCCGCTGGACCTGAACGACACCGATGTGCGCGCCGCGGTGGAGGCAGCCCAGGCCGCCGCCCGTTCAACGCCCGGAAAGCCTCAGGTACTCCTGGTGCCGCGCATCGACGGGACCTACGCGGGCACCGGAGTGCTCGGCACGGTCGAGCAGGTCGGCCGGCTGGCCGACGGTGACCCGGGCGCGCTGATCCGGGGGCGCGGGCGCGTGAGGGTGGGCGCGGGGACCACCGGTCCCGGTGCCGCGCTGTGGGTCGAGGGCACCCGGGTCGAGGAGACCGTGCCCGAACCCCTGCCCGGCAAGGTCGCCGACCTGGTGAAGGAGTACAAGGCCCTGGCCACGAGCTGGCTGCGCAAGCGCGCCGCCTGGCAGGTCGTGGACCGGGTGCAGCAGATCGACGACGTCTCCGCCCTTGCCGACAATTCCGGTTACTCACCCTTCCTCACCGTGGAACAGAAGGTCGAGCTCCTGGAGACCGCCGACCCGGTGGCCCGGCTCAAGCTCGCCACCGAGCAGCTCCGCGAGCACCTCGCCGAGCAGGACGTCGCCGAGTCCATCGCCAAGGACGTCCAGGAGGGCGTCGACAAGCAGCAGCGCGAGTTCCTGCTGCGGCGCCAGCTCGAAGCGGTGCGCAAGGAGCTGCGCGACCTCAAGGGAGAGGGAGGCGAGGACGAGACCGACGACTACCGCGCCCGGGTCGAGGCCGCCGACCTCCCGGAGAACGTCCGCGAGGCGGCGCTCAAGGAGGTCGAGAAGCTGGAGCGGTCCAGTGACCAGTCGCCCGAGGGCGGCTGGATCCGGACCTGGCTCGACACCGTCCTGGAGCTGCCGTGGAACGAACGGACCGAGGACGCGTACGACATCAGGGGCGCCCGGGCCGTGCTCGACGCCGAGCACGCCGGTCTGGAGGACGTGAAGGAGCGCATCACCGAGTACCTGGCCGTGCGCAAGCGGCGCTCGGACCGGGGCCTCGGAGTCGTCGGCGGGCGGCGCGGCGGCGCCGTGCTCGCACTCGTCGGCCCGCCCGGCGTCGGAAAGACCTCGCTCGGCGAGTCCGTCGCCCATGCCATGGGCCGCAAGTTCGTCCGCGTCGCCCTCGGCGGCGTCCGGGACGAGGCCGAGATCCGCGGACACCGCCGTACGTACGTCGGCGCGCTGCCCGGCCGGATCGTCCGAGCGGTCAAGGAGGCCGGGTCGATGAACCCGGTGGTCCTGCTGGACGAGATCGACAAGGTCGGCTCCGACTTCCGGGGCGACCCGGCGGCGGCCCTGCTCGAAGTCCTCGACCCGGCGCAGAACCACACCTTCCGCGACCACTACCTGGAGGTCGAACTCGACCTGTCCGACGTCGTGTTCCTCGCCACGGCCAACGTCCTGGAAGCCATCCCGGAAGCCCTGCTCGACCGCATGGAGCTGGTCCGCCTCGACGGCTACACCGAGGACGAGAAGGTCGTCATCGCCCGGGACCACCTGCTGCCGCGCCAGCTGGAGCGGGCGGGCCTGGAGAAGGGCGAGGTCGTCCTCGACGAGAGCGCGCTGCGCAGGCTCGCGGGGGAGTACACCCGGGAAGCGGGCGTGCGGAACCTGGAGCGGGGCATCGCCCGGTTGCTGCGCAAGGTCGCGGCCCAGCACGAACTGGGCGAGCGGGAGCTGCCGTTCACGGTGACCGACGCCGATCTGCGCGGGCTCATCGGGCGTCCGCACCACGTGCCGGAGTCGGCGCAGGACCCGGCCGAGCGCCGCACGGCGGTGCCCGGTGTCGCCACGGGGCTCGCGGTCACCGGCGCGGGCGGTGACGTCCTCTACGTGGAGGCGTCGCTGGCCGACCCGGAAACGGGCGCGGCCGGACTGACCCTCACCGGCCAGCTCGGCGACGTGATGAAGGAGTCGGCGCAGATCGCGCTCTCCTTCCTGCGCTCGCACGGCGCGGAGCTCGAACTGCCCGTCGGCGACCTGAAGGACCGGGGCGCGCACATCCACTTCCCGGCGGGCGCGGTCCCCAAGGACGGTCCGAGCGCGGGCGTCACGATGACGACCGCCCTGGCGTCGCTGCTGTCGGGCCGGCTGGTGCGCACCGACGTGGCCATGACCGGTGAGGTCTCGCTGACCGGGCGGGTGCTGCCGATCGGCGGGGTGAAGCAGAAGCTGCTCGCCGCGCACCGGGCGGGTGTCACGACCGTGATCATCCCCAAGCGCAACGAGGCCGACCTGGACGACGTCCCGGCCGAGGTCCTGGAGAAGCTCGACGTCCACACCGTCACGGACGTCCGCCAGGTCCTTCAGCTGGCACTCGCGCCGGCGACGAACGGCGCGGTGCCGGAGGTTCCGGTGGCGGCGTGACGGGCTGCCGCCGGAAGGGAAGGCCCGGGTCCCGTGAGGGAGGCCCGGGCCTTCGCCGTACGCCGGCGTCCCGTCGTACGGCGGGTGCTGTCAGCCGTTGGCCAGGGCCTTGACCCGGTCCAGGGCGCCGTTGAACTTGTCGTGGTCCCCGACCGTCGGGCCCGACGACGTGTACTGCCACATCGTGTAGTAACCCCAGCCCGCCGGGAGCGTCCCCGGGTCGGAGGCGTAGCGGGCGATCCACAGGGGGTGGTCGGACGCGAAGCCGCCGTGGTTGCCGGTGCACTGGGTCCACCAGGTCGCGGCCGTGTAGATCACCGCGTCACGGCCGGTCCTGGCCCGGTACTGGGTGAGGAAGCTGCTGATCCAGCTCACCATCGCGCTCTGCGACTTGCCGTAGCAGGCGGCCCCGTACGGGTTCCACTCGATGTCGAGGGTGCCGGGGAGCGTCTTGCCGTCGCCCGACCAGCCGCCGCCGTGGTCGACGAAGTAGTTGGCCTGGGCGGCACCCGTCGTGGTGTCCGGGGTCGCGAAGTGGTACGACCCGCGGATCATGCCGACGTTGTACGCGCCGTTGTACTGCTGGGCGAAGTACGGGTTCGTGTAGTACGTCCCCTCGGTCGCCTTGGTGTAGGCCCATCTGACCCCGCTGTTCCACAGGGTCGACCAGGCGACGTTGCCCTGGTGGCCGGAGACGTCGACGCCTTCCGTCTGGGTGGCGTCACCGGTGGACGGCGTGCCGTCCTGGCCGTCGTGGGCGATGACCCCGGTGCCCATCCGGGCGGAGCCCCGGGCGGGGGTGTCGGCGGCGGAGGAGGGGAGGGCGGAGAGGAGGGAGAAGGCGACGAGCAGGGTTCCTGCCGCGAGCACTCGCAGGCGGCGGGCCGTTCCGGATCTGTGCACGGACATGTGCGTGCCTCCGAAGGGCGAGGGAGCTCCGGAGCCCAGCAGGGGGAGCTCGGTGGAGCTCGGTGGGGGGAAAGCGCGGGCATGCGTGCCCCGGGGGGATCAGGTCGTCCTTGACCTGGGAGTGGCGTGCGCATGCCAGTAAAGGTGTCTGATAAAGAAGCTACGCACGTAGACGACGGCGTGGAAGAGGGGTCGGAGGCTGCCGTTGGTCTACGCCTGCGAAATACTGGCCGAGCTGCGGCAACGGCGAGTTCCGGCAGAAACTTTCAGGATCGGGAAACCGGGTCAGGGGTGCTGACGTGCACGAGGGCGGAAACGACGGCGGACGTCCGGTCGAATCCGGTGTGTCGGGAAATGGTGTGGACCGGCCCGCGGCGCTCGGCGGCGGGGACCGCGAGTTCCTTTCCCTGGAACGCGAGTTGACCGTGTTCCTGCGCCGCGCCCGCGCCAACCAGGGGGAGATGGCCCGCGAGGTCCACCCCGATCTGGAGTCCGCCGCGTACGGACTCCTCGTCAGGCTCGAGGAGTGCGGCCGCCAGCGCGCCACGGAACTCGCCGCCTACATCGGCGTCGGCAAGGCCACGATGTCCCGGCAGCTCCGCGCCCTGGAGGAGCTGGGCCTGGTCGCGCGCGAACCCGACCCCGCCGACGGCCGCGCCTGGCTCGTCCACCTCACCGAGGAGGGCCGCGGCCGTGTCTCCAGCGTCCGCGAGGCCCGCCGTGCCCGCTACGTCCGCCAGCTCGCCCACTGGGACCAGAACGAGGTCGCCGAGCTCGCCCGGCTGCTGAACCAGCTCAACCGCGGCATGGAGAAGTAGCCCCCACCCGGCCGACGCCCGCACACCACCTCCGGCGGGTCCGCCACCGCTTCCCCGGCGGACACCCGGGCCCGCCATCCCCGGCCGACGCCCGGGCCGCGTCCCGGGCCGCCTTCCCGATCGATGTCCGGGCTCGACGCCCCGGTCGACGCCCGTACCGTCGGCTCCGGCCGATGCCGGGCCCGTCGCCTCCCTCCGGCCGGCATCCGTGCCGCCGCTTCCCTGGTGGACGCCTGACCGCTTCCTCGGCCGACGCCCGGGCCCGCCGCCCCGGCCGATGTCCGGGCCGCAGCGCCCGCCGATGTCCGGGCTCGCCGCCCCGGCCGACGCCCGCACCGCCGGCTCCGGCCGATGCCGGGGTCCGTCAGGCCGGCATGCGCGCCGCCGCTCACGGCCCCGTCCGTGCCTCCGGGAGTTCCACGAACACCACCGTCGCGTCGTCGTGCGTCTTGCCCCGCCGGCCCTCCGGCCGCTCCGCGGCCTCCGAGCGCTCCAGGCGCCGTACGCGCTCGACGAGCGAGGCGGAGCCCTCCTCGCGCACCAGCGCGAACAGCTCGGCCCAGTCGCCCGCCCGGAACCTCTCCACCCACCGGGCGGCGCCGTCCGTGAGGGCCGTCAGGGCGCGCACCGAGGACCGGGGGAGGACGCCCGTCACCGCGCGCGAGGCCACCGACGGGTCCGCGGCCGCCGTGAAGAAGCCGCCCTCCATGTTGCGGACGGTGGAGTCGACGACGGCGTCCGAGACGAGGGCCGCGCGCGGCAGGCGCGCGAGACGGTCGTCCATCAGGACGGCGACCTCGCCGGCGGGGGACTCCACCAGCAGGGCCGAGTCCGAGAGGATCAGGTACTCCACCTGCGCCGGGGACCACCGCGCGAGGACCACGGTTGCCTGGGGCGTGCGCGGGTGAGAAAGGTCACAGGTGTCGGCGTGCGCGTCGGCGACGCGGCGAATCGCCCGCGCCAGGACCTCCGAGAGGGGCAAATCCCCCTGCGAAACGGACAGTTCGGTCAGTGCTCCGCCGAGCCGCGCGCAGAACCAGGGCACCGGGTGCACACAGCCGTAGTCGCTCCGGGGCGGCGTCACCCCGTCGAGCAGGACCAGCGAACCGCCCTGTCCTGAAGCGGGAAGCCCGACCGATGCGAAGTCCTCATTGGGGCGGTCCGGGTCTCCGGGCTCCGACACGAGTTCAGTGCGCATTCCGCCAGTCTGCACGAGGGCTTCACAAGGGTGCCCGGAGGACGCCGGGGAACGTCCGACGTGCGGTTCGGCGGCGCGGGCGCCGGGTTTGGCCCGGAATGATCGACTCCGGCAAAACGTGGCGGCGAATATTGCCAAAGCCCGTCCCGGACGTCCAACCGGCCCACCGCACAGGGCGCCCGTGAGCACCTGGGAGACTTGCTCGCCAACTCCCCTCCGATGTTCACTCCTTCGGGTGGCGGGTCAGATGATGCGGGACCACTGCCCACCGGCACTGGGAGGGTCGGGATCCGTACCGGGCGTACGCCGCGATTGACAGGACGTCACCCGGGCCCCAAATGGGTACACGAGTCAGGAATGCGAGCACCGGTGCAGAAGACGCGGCCGAGGCGCACAGGCAAGAAGACGGCCTCCAACTCCACAGAGGGCGGCGTCGTCGGCGACGCCACCGACTCCACGGGCCGGGGCAGGACCGCCCATGTGCGCAACAGGCTGATCGTGGCCGTGGCGGTCGTCGCGGCCGCCATCGCCGGAGCAGGCGCGCCCATGGTGCTGTCGGCCTCACAACAGCTGAACGACTCCCAGAATCTGGTGACGCTCGCCCAGCGCACCCAGCAGGCGCTGACCCTCGCGCACGCGCTGGCCGACGAGCGCGACGAGGTCACCTCCTACGTCGCCGCGGGCAGGCCCAAGACCAAGGCGCCCTCCGAGCAGCGCAGCGCCCAGGTCGACCGGCAGGTCGACGAGCTGCGCTCGGACGCGGACGCCCCCGCCTCGCTGCTCGAGGACCTCGACGGCATCGCGACCCTCAGGCGGGCGGCCCTCACCGGGAAGAGCTCCGCCCTGGAGGCGCACCAGGCGTACTCCGGCACCATCGCCGAGCTCCACGCCCTCGCCGAGGACCTGGCCGACCGGATGCCGCCGCGCGCGGGCTCCGGCTCGCACGCCCTCGCCGAGCTGGACACCGCCGTCCAGCAGTCCGCCGCAGCCCGCGGACTGCTCCTGGCGGCCTTCGGCGTCCCGCACACCACCCAGAGCGTCTACAACCCGGTCACGGGTCTGACGAGCACCACGGCCGTCTCGTCGGCCGCCGACACCAAGCAGCGTGACGCGCTGAGCGCCGCCGCCCAGCAGGCGCGCCTGCGCTCCGACGCGGCGATCGCGGACTTCCGCGAGACCGCGCCCGAGCAGGCCGCGACGTCGTACGACTCCACGGTCACCGGCCCCGACGTCGGCTCCGCGGAGAGGTACCTGGCGAGACTCACCGGGCAGCCCAAGCTCTCCGGCTCCGCGCTCGGCACCGACACCAAGAAGCTGAACGCGGCCCTGTCCGCCCGGATCGACCTGATGCGCGGCGCCGAGGCGTCCCTCAACGAGCACCGCACCAAGGACCTGGAGAAGCTGCGGGACGACGACGTCACCGCGCTGGAGCTGCGCGTCACCCTCCTCGGCGTCCTGATGCTCGTCGCGGCCGGCATGACGATGGCCATGGCCCGCACCCTCACCCGGCCGCTCGCCGTCCTGCGCCTCGGCTCGGCCCGGCTCGCCACCGACCCGGCCGCCGGGGAACCGATCAGGTTCACCGGCCGCAACGACGAGTTCGCCCAGGTCGTCCGCTCCGTCAACGCGCTGCACAAGCACGTGGTCACGCTGCACGAGCGCAACACCACCCTCGAAGGCGACCGCAAGCACCTCATCGGCCAGCGCCAGCAGACGGCCGACGAGCGCGACCGGCTGCGCGGCGAGCTCGCCGAGGCGGCGGCCCACCTGGAGCAGGTGCGCGGCACCATCCACAGCACCTTCGTGAACCTCGCGCTGCGCACCCTCGGCCTCGTCGAGCGCCAGCTCGGCGTCATCGAGAGCCTGGAGGAGCGCGAGCAGGACCCGGACCGCCTCGCCACCCTCTTCAAGCTCGACCACTTCGCCACCGTCATGCGGCGGCACAGCGAGAACCTCCTCGTCCTCGCGGGCGCCGAGCACGTCCAGCACCACGCGAACCCGGTCCCGCTCGTCGACGTCGCCCGCGCGTCGGTCAGCGAGATCGAACGGTACGAGCGGGTACGGATCGCCGCGCTGCCCCCGCACGCGCACATCGCCGGGTTCGCCGCCGACGACATCAGCCACCTGCTGGCCGAGCTCCTGGAGAACGCCACCTCGTTCTCACCGCCCGACGTCCCCGTCGAGGTCTCCGGCTGGCTGCTGGAGAGCGGTGACGTGATGCTCTCCGTGCAGGACGAGGGCATCGGCATGACCGACGACCGGATGAGGCACCTCAACGTCCGCCTCTCCGAGTTCGAGCCGGAGGATTCGTACGACCAGGAGAGCGGCGAGGGACTCGGGCTCGGCCTGTACGTCGTGGCCCGGCTCGCCCACCGGCACGGCGTGCGGGTGAAGCTGCGCGAGCAGAAGCAGGGCGGGGTGGCCGCCGTGGTCGTCCTCCCGAAGGCGCTGCTCGCCGCCGCCCCGGCGTCCACCGTCCCCACCTCCGTGCGCATCGTCGGGGGAGCCCCCGCGGTGACCCTGCCCGGCGCGGACGCCGAGGCCAACTCCAACGTGCTGCGCGGCCGTTCGATCCGGCGTGCCTCGGTCCCGGTCACGGCCGACGGCGAGGACCCGCTGATCGCGGCGGCCGAGGCGGCCCTCAAGGAGTCCGCCGCCGAAGCCGAGTCCGCCACCGAGCCGGAGTCCGTCACCGAGCCGGATACGGCATCCGGCCCGGATACGGCATCCGACCTGGAGACGGCGCCCGAGAAGACGCAGGCCCCCGAGGGGACGCAGGCCCCCGAGGCCGGCCCGGACGTCCGGACCCCGGTCATCCCGGGCCCCCGTGAGCCCGAGCCGGAGCGCGTATCCGAGACGACGATGGAGCTGCTGCTCCCGGAGCTCGCCCCGGCGGCCTCCAAGCCGGAGGCCCCGGCACCGCACTCCGCCGCGGACGAGGAGACCTCCCGCCCGGACGGGACCGCCGCCGAACCGGCCGCGGCTTCCGAGGCCCCCGAGGCGGACGCCCCCGCGGCGTCGGTCACCGAGGCACCCGCGGACGCCGACGCCGACCCGGCCGCGGGTCAGGAGGAGGCCGACGACTCGTACGCCATCGGCCCCGACGACCACGAGCGCGTTCCCGACGAACACCCCAGGCTCACCGACAAGGGCCTGCCCAAGCGCACACCGAAGATCTCCGCCCCCGTCGCCGCCCCGAGGCCCCGTGTGGGCGGCGTGGACGCCGACGCCCTGCGCCGCAGGCTCGGCGGGTTCCACCGGGGGGCCGTCGAAGGCCGCCGCGACGTGGAGGCCGAGATCGCCGAAAGGACGGCGGAGACCCCCGCACCCGAAGGACAGACCCCGCAGGCCCCCACACCCGCACACGCGCCCGCAGGACCCGCGCCCACCGCGCACCGGTCCGGCGCACAGGACGCGGAAGCCGGGGGCACAGCCGAGGAGGCAAGCAGTTGACCGCGACCAGTACCTTCGGCCTGAGCAGCGAAGCACGTAACCTGCACTGGCTGCTGACCAATCTCGTCGAGGAGGTGCCCGGCCTCCAGTCGGTCGCGGTCGTCTCCTCCGACGGCCTGCTCCTGCTCTCCTCCGACCCCGGCCACAACGCCGAGGCGAGGACGGCCGACGGGACCACCAAGCCGAAGGGCCCCAAGGGCTCCGCGGCAGACCTCGCCACCATCGTCTCCGGCATCGGCAGCCTCACCCTCGGCGCCGCCAAGCTGATGGACAACGGCGGCGTCAAGCAGACCATGGTCGCGATGGACGAGGGCAGCCTCTTCGTCATGGCGATCAGCGACGGCTCGCTGCTCGGCGTGCACGGCTCCGCGGACTGCGACATGAGCGTGGTGGCGTACCACATGGCGCTCTTCGTCGGCCGGGCCGGACACGTCCTGACCCCCGAGCTGCGCATCGAGCTCCGAAAATCCATCGAGGCCGACGCCGCCGCCGGGAGCGCCTGATGACCGTGTCGAACGGCGTCAGGAAACTCCCGGTCCGCGGCGGCGACCGAAAACCCGCCCGCGTACGCCCCTACTCGCTCACCGGCGGACGGACGCGCTTCGGCCACGTCCTGCTGGTGGAGACGTTCGTGGCCGCGCTGGACGCCCCGGAGGTGCGCAAGGAGCTGACCGGGGGCACCTCCCACGCGCTGAGCCACGGGGCGGGCCCGCTCACCGCCCGGGTCATGCCCGAGATGCGGGCCATCGTCGAACTCTGCCGCCGGATGCGTACGGTGGCGGAGATCTCCGCCCTCCTCAGGATGCCGCTCGGGGTGGTCCGAGTGCTCCTGAGCGACCTGGCGGACCAGGGAAAGATCCGCGTGTACGGAACAGGTCACGGTCCGGGACAGCCGGACCGTGCTCTGCTGGAAAGGGTTCTGAGTGGACTCCGTCGTCTCTGACGCCGAACCTGGCGTCACCCCCCTCCTCGACGAAGAGGAGAATCTGCAGCCCTGGCAGACGGACCGCACGCGCGCGCCGATCGCCACGAAGATCGTGGTGGCCGGCGGCTTCGGCGCCGGCAAGACCACCCTCGTCACGTCCGTCTCGGAGATCACGCCCCTCCAGACGGAGGCGCTGATGACCCGGGCCAGCGAGGAGACCGACGACCTCACGGGGACGCCGGACAAGCTGACCACCACCGTGGCCATGGACTTCGGGCGCATCACGCTCGACGACGACCTGGTGCTCTACCTCTTCGGGACGCCGGGCCAGGAGCGGTTCTGGTTCATGTGGGACGACCTGGTGCGCGGCGCGATCGGCGCGGTGGTCCTCGCCGACACCCGCCGCCTCTCGGACTGCTTCCCGGCGCTCGACTACTTCGAGAGCTGCGGACTGCCGTACGTCGTCGCCGTCAACCACTTCGACGGCAGCGACGAGTACGAGCCGGACGACGTGCGCGAGGCCCTTACCGTCCCCTCGCACATACCTGTCATGATCATGGACGCGCGCCGCCGGATCTCGGTCGTCGAGACCCTGCTCGCGCTCGTCGGCCACGCACTCGAAGTCAGCCCCGAATAAGCGGGGCCCCCGAGGACTGGGAGAAGCAACCCGCATGCGGAAGATACTCGTCGTCGGAGCCGGTCAGTCCGGACTCCAGCTCGCCCTCGGACTCCAGTCGCACGGGTACGAGGTCACCCTGATGTCGAACCGGACGGCGGACGAGATCCGCTCCGGCCGGGTCATGTCGACGCAGTGCATGTTCGACAGGGCGCTCCAGCACGAGCGCGATCTTCAGCTGAACTTCTGGGAGTCCCAGGCCCCGAAGATCGAAGGGCTCGGGGTCTCCGTCGCGGTCCCCGGCTCCTTCGACCCGGGCCCCTCGCAGCGGGCCATCGACTGGGTCGGCAAGCTCGACGGCTACGCGCAGTCGGTCGACCAGCGGGTCAAGATGGCCGGCTGGATGGAGACGTTCGCCCAGCGCGGCGGCCAGCTGGTCATCCACGGTGCCGCGGTCTCCGACCTCGACTACTTCTCCCGCGCGTACGACCTGGTGCTCGTCTCGGCGGGCAAGGGCGAACTCGTCTCCATGTTCGGCCGTGACGCCGCCCGCTCCCCGTACACCGAGCCGCAGCGCGCCCTCGCCGTGTCCTACGTGCACGGCCTGGGCCCGCGCCCGGAGCACCCGGACCAGGAGGCGGTCCGCTGCAACCTGGTCCCCGGCGTCGGCGAGCTGTTCATCATGCCGACCCTCACCACCTCGGGCCGTGCCGACATCCTGTTCTGGGAGGGCGTCCCCGGCGGTCCGCTCGACGTCTTCAACGGCGTCAAGGACCCCGCCGAGCACCTCTCCCTGACCCTGGAACTCATGGAGCGGTTCACGCCCTGGGAGTACGCGCGCGCCACGAACGTCGAACTCACCGACGCGGGCGGCACGTTGTCCGGGCGGTACGCCCCCACCGTCCGCAACCCGATCGGCCGCCTCCCCGGCGGCGGACTGGTCCTCGGTGTCGCCGACGTCGTCGTCGCCAACGACCCGATCACGGGCCAGGGTTCCAACTCGGCCTCCAAGTGCGCCGCCGCCTACCTCGCCTCGATCGTCGAGCAGGGCGACAAGCCGTTCGACGAGGAGTGGATGCAGGCGACGTTCGACCGCTACTGGGACACCGCGCAGCACGTCACCAAGTGGACGAACGCGATGCTGGGCGTCCCGCCGGAGCACGTTCTCAACCTGATCGGCGCCGCGGGCCAACTCCAGCCCGTGGCCGACCGTTTCGCCAACGGCTTCAACGACCCGGCCGACTTCGAGGAGTACTTCTTCGACCCCGAGAAGACGAACGCCTACCTGGCGTCGGTCGCCGGGGCCTGACGCCCCCTCCGACCCGCGGTCCGGCTGTCGACGCCTGTCGTCGTTCGTCGTCGCCGGTTCCTCTCGGACGGCCCACGGACGGCCCCGGGGATGTCCCCGGGGCCGTCCGTTCCGGCTTGCTGTCGCCGGCCGCGAGGACCGTCAGGGTGACGGCGAGTTCGTGGACCGAGGCGAGGGACGCGGTGCCCAGTCGGGTCGGTCCGTACCCGTGGCGACCGCGGCGAGCGGTCCCGTGATCACTTGCTCTGTCAGGCGGGCGTGCACTTCTTCTTCACCGTGTCGTAGAAGTCGTCGGCGAACTCGTCCTCCGACATCGCCGAGGCGTACGAGGGGACACGGATGGGGCGCTGCGGATCGTGCGCTCGGTAAGCGGCGCAGTACTCCTGTCGCTGCTTCTCGGTGCTCTCGTACCAGGCCGCTTCCCCTGGCGACCTTGTCGGATGCAGTGGCTTGGGCTCCTCCTGCGCGCATCCTGCGAGCAGGGCGGCCAGCGACAGGGCCAAGGCGGCTGCCGATACGCGTCTCACACGGTCTCCCGGTGCTGAAAATCAAGGTCGGTGGGGCTATGACGGCCGACTCGAAAGTCCAGTGATCTTAAGCGTGGCCGTTCCACGCTAGTCGGTGATCCTGTGGTGGACGGCCTGCTTGCCCGTTGCTTCGCCGAGCCGGCCGGCCATCTCGTTCACCATCTGATCGGCCGCTTCCGATGATGGCGCACCTTCGGCATGGACATACCAATTTCCGGCCAGCTCCCAGGACGCTTCCACGGTGGTGTTCCCGGTGCTGAGTCCGAGCAGGGCATCGTCCTGCAGGATCTCGCATTGGCGGGATCCGGGCCGGAGGACCGCGGCAAGGCTGGTGCCGAGGGCCGGCCGGTCGTCGCCGCCGCCGCGCTGATCGCGTATTCGAGCATGGACACATCATGTCAGCGTGTCGGGCCGCCGCGGCGCTCGCCGGTGACCTTCGAGGCCGGAAGGCGTCCGGCCCTGGAAGTGCCCGCCAGGGTGTCGCCGTCGACCGTCACGGCGAAGACCAGGTTCAGCCGCACGGGCCTGGTGACGGCCTGCTTCCACGTGAGCCGGTGGCCGTCGAGGACGACGTCGCTGAGGGACACCTCCTCTCCCGCCCCGCGGGCGGTCCCGACGAGGTCACCGTCCTCGCGCCGGAACTCGACCGTGGCCTCGATCCTGCCGATGGGGGTGGAGATGGACAGGTCCCAGGTGCCTTCGACGGACATGCTGTTGTTCTTCCTCACGGCGTGGTGCGAGTGGGCGGTGCGAGTGGGCAGTGCGGGGGAAAGGGGCCCGGGTCAGAACGGGACGGGCTCCGGGCCCCTGTCGCGCCAGACGGTGCCGCGACGCTCGTGGGCGAACAGCTCTTCGACGGCATGGGCGATCCGGGGACCCACCTCGCGCTCCAGGAGGTACAGGCCCAGGTCGAGTCCGGACGTGACACCGGCGCCGGTGACGAGGTCGCCGTCGTCGACGACACGGGCGCTCACCGCGTGGACACCTGTGGCGTCGAGCATGTCCAGGCCCAGGTGGTGGGTGGTGGCACGGCGCCCCTCCAGCAGGCTGGCCATGGCCAGGACGAGCGAGCCGCCGCACACGGCGCAGACCGTCACCTCGGGATTCTCCATCGCGGCCTTCAACAGCGCGGGCAGCTCGGTGGTCAGGGTACGGCCCAGCAGTACCGGGATGGATTCGTCCTGCCGCAACTGACCGGCCCCCGCGTCGTGGTCGGGCACCTCGCCGGGTTCTCCGACACGGCCCGAGGCGCCGGGGACCATGATCAGACCGGCCCGCCCGGGGTCGAGGGCGGCAGTGGCGCGCAGCGCCAGCCCGCCGGTGCCGCTGACCACCTCACGCGGTCCTTCGGCGGAGACCAGTTCCACGCTCACCGCGCCCGCGGAGGCACCGCCGCCCGCGTACAGCACCTCGTAGGGGGCGATGACGTCGAGCGGATCGAAGCCGTCGAACAAGACGATCTGGGCGTGCATCAGGGGGTCCTTCGGGTACGGGAAGTCCGGCGTGCGCCGGTACGCCCCGAACGTAAAGGGCCGCCGCCCCGCCTCCCAGTGGCAGGAGTGACACCCTTCAACGGGATACTGCCAACGCCCCGAAGCGGCCCTACCCCGCCGCGGCGGCGTAGCCCTCGTCGGAACCTGCCGTGGCGTCCTCGGGGAGCTCGGGGGGCGTGTAGTGCCGCAGGGGCTTCCCGCCCGGGTCCGGGCGCACGGCGCCCAGCAGTGGGTTCGCCGCGATGGGGGACACCTTGATCCTCGCCCCGGGCCGCGGCGCCTGCACCACCATCCCGTCGCCCAGGTACATGGCGACGTGCGTGGCCTCGGGGAAGTAGACCACCAGATCGCCGGGACGCAGCTCGTCCAGCGGGATCCTCGGCAGCTCGGCCCACTGCTCCTGACTGGTGCGCGGGATGGGCCGGCCGGCCCGCTCCCAGGCCCGTGACGTCAGCCCCGAGCAGTCGTAGGCCTTCGGGCCCTGCGCACCCCACCGGTACGGCTTGCCGAGCTGCCCGACGGCGTAGCGGAGCGCGTCCTCGCCCTCCCGCGTGGGCGGACGGACACTGCTGAGGGCGCCGGACGCCATGATCTTCTTCTGGGCGGCCGCCGTTCCCGCCTCCTCCGCCCGGTCCAGTTCGGCGAGCTGTTCCGCGGTCAGCGAGGCGAGCAGCCGCTGCACGTCGTCGAGACGCTCGCGCACCTCGTCCCGCTCCTTCTTCTGCCGCGCGGCGAGGGAGAGTTGTCCGTCCAGCGCCTTGCGGGCCGCCCGGGCGAGTTCGCCGGCCCGCTTCTCGCGGCCCGCGACCCGCCGTACGGTCCCGGCCCGCTCCAGCGACAACTGCCTGATCAGATGCCCCTGGTCCAGGGCGTGCTGCGGATCCCGGGCGAGCAGCAGCCGTACGTACGCGGAGATCTCGTCGCCGCTCTGGTACTGCTGCCGGGCCAGCCGTCCGGCGGCGGTCCGGCTGTCCTCCAGCGACAGACGGGTCCTGGCCAGACGGGCGTCGAGCCCGGCGACCACCGCACGCTGCTTCCTCAGCCTCTCGGCGGTCCCGTTGTACCTCTCGGTGGCGCGCTCGGCGTCCCGGTAGAGCCGCTGAAGGTCCGTCAGCAGCGAGGCCGCGGACCGCCGGTCGCCGTCGGGTCCGGGGGCGGCCGGCGCGGGCGTGGAGGGGAGCAGCGCCCCGACCGCCACCGCTCCCGTACAGACCAGACGCAGAAGCCTTCCTGACACGCCATCACCTCCGGTGCCGGGGTGGCCCGTCCACCACCCGCCTCGCACCGGCAGGATCGGACCGGCGCACCCCGGGCGCTCGCGGAAGGGGCGCTTCGGACCAAGAAGCTCACCCGTCGGCGTTGCCGCCCGGCGTGGCGCCGCCGTCCCCGCCCCCGCGCGTGCCCGGGGACCAGGGCAGCTTGAACCGGCGTCCCGACGGCTCGCCCTCGGGGTCGTACTCGTACTTCCACCCCTGGTGCAGCCCGAGCTTCTTGCCGGAGGTCACCTGGACCCGCCGGTAGACCACCACGGTGGAGCCGCCGTCCGGGCCGGGCACCGGGATCCGGTACGTCTTCGGCGGGTGACCGGTGATCCCGAGCAGGACCGGCAGGACGCGCCCGTCCAGCGGGCCGCCGACAAAGGGGGTGTCTTCGCTCTTCACCGGACCAGTGTCACAGCAGGTGGGCCGCATTCCCGACAACGGGCAGCACCCGGCGGACCAGCGCCCCCGCGATCCCGTCGGGGCGTTCCATCACGAGCGCGGCCCGGACCACCGCCGCCGTCTGCGGATCACTTCCCGCGCTCGCCACGAGCGCCGCCGTGAACTGCTCGACGAGCCAGTCCCGCAGCTCGTCCAGCGGCGGTTCCTTGTCCTCGTCGAGCCAGATCAGCGAGGCGGCCTCCACGGCCGTGATCCACATCCGTACGGTCATCCGCAGCCGGGGCCCGGGATCCTTCACCACCAGATGGTCGAGGATGCGCTCCGCCGCCACCCTGCGCACTCCGTCGACTATGGCCGTGGTCCGCGAGGTCTCGATGACGCTGCCGCCCTGGAGCAGGGCGCTGAATCCGGCGGCGTGCTGGTCCACGAAGGCGAGGTACCGGTCGAGGGCCCGGGAGAGCCGCTCGGTCAGCGGCCCCTCCGCGGGCTCCGCGAAGCACTGCTCCAGCTCGTCGGCGGCGGACCGCAGGGCGGCCTCGTACAACTGCTGCTTGCCGCCCGGGAAGTACCGGTACACGAGAGGCCGCGACACCCCGGCCGCCTCCGCCACGTCGTCCAGCGAGACCTCCTCGGGCACCCGCTGGGCGAACAGGGACAGCGCGGCCTCGAGCAACTGGCTGCGCCGCTCCTCGACACTGAGCCGACGGTAAGCGGGGGAGGAAGCCTGCGAGGTCATGCCGGGCAGCGTAACCGCCCACCCGCACACACCCACGACACACGACGGCCACCCGGCCCCGCACTCCCCGCCACCCCACACCCACCCGAGGCCGCGGGCCCCTTGCCCACCCGAGGGCGCAAGCCCCGCACCCTCGCACGCGCGCCCCACGGAGGAGGCGAGCCCCGTACTTCCCGCACACGGCGCACCCCGCCCGAGGAGGCGAGCCCCGTACTTCCCGCAGCCGCCGTACGACGCGAGGGGCAAGCCCCGTACTCCCGCACATGGCGTGCCCCGCCCAAGGAGGCGCGCCCCGCACTTCCCGCAGCCGCCGTACGACGCGAGGGGCCGTGCCGGTACATCAGATGCCCGCAGGCCGGACGGATCGGAACCCGCCCGCACCTCGAAACCCCGCTGGGATCCGTTCGGATGCGGGCGGATGTACCGGCGCGGCCCCGCCCCACGGAGGGCCCGGCGCCCACCCCGGGCCCGAGCCCCGCCCTGAAACCCCAGCCGAGTCCGGACGCCCGGAAGCGAGAGTGGCCCACCCCCGCCCGGCGGTCACGTCAGGCCAGCAACCCCGACGCCCTCCACAACCGCCGCCCGACCCCCCGCAGCACCCCGATGTCGTCCAGGAAGTCCGTCAGCTTCCGGGCCCCGGTCTGCATGACCTCCCGCCGGTGCCCACTGGCCTTCACCTGGGCCAGGGCCTCCCGCTTGTCGAGCCCGACGTTCGTGTAGACCTCGGGATTGACGAACGCCACGGAGAACACCCGCGCGAACTCCCCCGAGGTGACCCGCGTGAACTCCTGCGACCACCGCGGCGCGGTGAGCATCTGACGCCGCAACTCCTCCCGCGCGTAGCGGACGTGCCGAGCCTCCTCGACGACATGGATCCGCGTGACCCCCCGGACGAGGGTCTGCACCCGCTCGTCCGGGAACGTCAGCCGCTGCATCCAGTCGAGGATCTCCTCACCGAGCAGCGTCGCCGTGAACGACCCCGGAGTGGTCGAGACGGTCTTGAACACCCGGCCCAGGTTCTGGTGCGCCCGGCTCACCGGGTAGTACGGCGTGCCCCCGCGCGTGATCAGCCGCGCGAACATCTTCGAGTGCCGGCACTCGTCCTCGATCTCCGTCAGCGCGTACCGCACGTGCGCGCTCGTCGCCGCCTTGTCGTAGATGTGCCGCACCAGCAGCTGTATCAGGATGATCTCGAACCAGATGCCCAGCGAGGCCAGCGCCGCCGCCTCGTGCTGGGACAGCGCGATCCGCTGCTCCTCGCCCATCTTCCGCCACAGCGGCGTGTCGTACAGCGACACCAGCTCGGGCGGCCAGAACCACTTGCCCTCCTCGAAGGGCGCGTCCCAGTCGAGCTCCTTGTCGGGGTCGAAGGAGTGCTTGGCGGAGGAGTCGAGGAGGCGCTCGGCCACCTGCTCCCGGTCCTTGAGCAGACCGAGCGCGTCACGGAGGACATCGGCTTCGGGCACCGTCGTCATGGCTGTTCCCACCTCGTCGTACGGGATCACTTCAGGAGTTACCGGCGGTCACGACTTATGAGACTGCCTGTCAGCAAGCTCGTCAATCCCTTGCGCCGGACTTGTTGACGGCGCGTCTACTCCATGTGAGCCTGCCGGGTATGCCGACGCATGAGCTGTACGCCGCGGACTCGGGAGATCCCCTCTGGCAGATACCGGCCTCGGGGGCGGCCCGCTTCAGCTGGGAGTACGACGACGGTCGTGACCGGCTGCTCGCCCTCTACCAGAAGGGCAAGGACAAACAGTGGGACGGCCAGAAGCGCATCGACTGGGGCCTGGAGGTCGACCCCGCCGATCCGCTCGGCACCCCCGACGAGGCACTGACCCTGTACGGCACCCCGTACTGGGCGAAGATGACCGACCGGGACAAGGGTGAACTGCGCACGCACTACGCGTCCTGGCAGTTCAGCCAGTTCCTGCACGGCGAGCAGGGAGCGATGGTCTGCGCGGCGCGGATCGTGGAGTCGGTCCCCGACCTCGACGCCAAGTTCTACTCGGCCACCCAGACCATGGACGAGGCCCGGCACGCCGAGGTCTACGCCCGCTTCCTGCACGAGAAGATCGGGATGCTCTACCCGATCAACGACAACCTCCAGGCCCTCCTCGGCGACACGCTCCGCGACTCGCGATGGGACATGCCCTACCTGGGCATGCAGGTCCTGATCGAGGGCCTGGCGCTGGCCGCCTTCGGGATGATCAGGGACACCACCGACAAGCCGCTGCCGAAACAGATCCTGTCCTACGTGATGCAGGACGAGGCCCGCCACGTGGCCTTCGGCCGCCTGGCGCTGCGCGACTACTACAAGCAGCTCTCCGACGCCGAACTCCGCGAGCGCGAGGAGTTCGTGATCGAGGGCTGCTACCTGATGCGGGACAGGCTGCGCGGGGTCGAGGTCCTGGAGAACTTCGGCGTCCCCCGGGCGGAGGCCGAGGAGTTCAGCGAGAACTCCGAATTCCTGCACCTTTTCCGCCAGTTGCTCTTCAGCCGTATCGTCCCGTGCGTCAAGGACATCGGTCTGTGGGGCGAACGCCTCCAGCGCGCCTACGTGGACATGGGCGTCTTCGACATGGGCAACTCCAACCTGGACCTGCTGATGGCACAGGACGAGGAGCTGGCCGAGCAGCTGGACGCGGAACGCTTCGCGGCCGAGGAACGGGAACGCGTGGCGGAGATCGAGACCACGATCGACGAGGGCCGCGCCGGCCCGTGACCCCGCGCCCGTGACCCCGCGCCGCCCCGGCCCCCGAAGCCCGTGATCCCGGCTCCCGCGCCACGGGATCACGGGCACCGGGCCGGGACAGGAACCACGGAGGTGCGCCCCCGCCTCCTCCGGGGCACCCGGGATCACGCTCGAATTCGCCTCCCCGTTCCCGCCCTCCACCCGGGATGATCACCCCATGACCCCGTCGATCACCCCGAACCGCACAGCCGCCCGACGCAGCCTCGAAGGCCTGGCCCTCGGCGACGCCTTCGGGGAGCGCTGGTTCCCCCTCTTCAGGGACAGGCTCCAGGCATACGAGGAGATCCGCGCCCGGCGGACCCCGCAGGAGCCCGTCTGGCACTGGACCGACGACACGGCGATGGCCCTCGGCGTCATGAGGGTCCTCGACGAGCACGGCGAGATCCGGCAGACCGAGCTGGCCCAGGCCTTCGCGCTCTCCTTCGAGGCGGACCCGGCCCGCGGGTACGGCCGCGGCATGTGCGAACTCCTGCCGAGACTGGTCCAGGAACCGCACCTGTGGCCGGAGCTGGCGCGCGGACTGTTCGGCGGCGAGGGCAGCCTCGGCAACGGCGCCGCGATGCGCGTGGCTCCGCTGGGGGCGTGGTTCCAGGCGAGCCTGCCGGCCGTCGCCGAGCAGGCCGTGCTGTCGGCCGAGGTGACGCACGCGCACCCGGAGGGCGTCGCGGGCGCCGTAGCGGTGGCGACGGCGGCCGCGCTGTCCGCCCGGGGCGAGCAGGACATCGCCGCCGTCGCGTCGGCGACCCCGCGGAGCGCTGTCCGGGACGGCCTCGAAAGGGCGGCGGACCTTTCCTTCTCCACCGCTCCGTGGAAGGCCTCGGACCTCCTCGGCAGCGGCCAGCGGGTGAGGGCCGACGACACCGTTCCCTTCGCGGTCTGGTGCGCCGCCCGTCACCCCGACGACCTGACGGCGGCGCTCTGGAGCACCGCCGAGGGCTTCGGCGACATCGACACGACGTGCGCGATCACCGGCGGGATCGTGGCCGCCCGCACCGGTGTCGACGCGGTCGCCGCCGACTGGCTGGGCCGCAGGGAGGCGGTGCCCGGTGGAGCCGGGTGACCCGGCGCCCCGGGCTTGCCACTGCTACCGGACCGGGACGTCCGGCCCCGGACGCCCGGAGTCGTCCACGGCTCCCGGCGGGAAGGAACTGCGCAGACCGAAGGCGTGCGGGGTGGGTCCGTGTTCGCGCAGACGCAGCAGACGGGACTCGGCTTCGGCGACCGTGGGCCGGTGACCGGCGGGGACCCACCACAGCGCGGTCATCGCCTCCTCCACCCGCTCGAACCAGTCGTGGCGCCTGGACAGCAGCTCCCGATGCCGGCCCCGGTACATGAAGGCCGTCAGTGCGTCGACGTCCCGCCACACGGTCAGGTTGACGATCAGCCGGTGATCGCCGAGGACGGGGACGTCCGTGGCGTTGCCGGAGTCGCTCTGCAGACGCCAGACGAATCCGTCCGCCGCGTCGGCGACGGCGTTCACCGGATCGAGGGCGTCGACGAAATCCTTCAACCGGGGTGAGTCCAAAGGTGCTTTGAGCCGTGCGATGTTGACCTGGGCGAGCTCGAACGAGGCTGTCGGCTGAGTCATGACCGAACGCTAGGCGGGCCGGCCCGGTGGCCACACCCCCTGTCTCATGGAGTGGTCGGCCCCACAAGGCGGGGACCCCCGGCGCGACACGGGGTCCTCACGGCACAGCACGGGGCCCCTCACGGGGCACGGCACGGACCCCTCAAGGCCCCAGCACCGCCTCCATCACCCCCCGGGCGATCGGCCCCGCGAACCCGCCCCCGGTGATGTCCCCCCGTTCCGCCGCCGCGTCCTCGACGACCACCGCGACGGCCACCGCGGGCTCCACGGAACCCTCGGCACGGGCCCAGGAGATGAACCAGGCGTACGGAGTACCGGCGTTGCCGATGCCGTGCTGGGCGGTGCCGGTCTTTCCGCCGACCGTGGCGCCGGGAACCGCGGCCACGGTCCCGGTGCCCTTCTCCACCACGTCGGTCATCAGCTCGCGCATGCGCTGCGCGGTCGACGCGGTCATCGCCTGACGGAGGATCCGCGGGCCGGCCGTGGTGAGCGTCGCGCCGCTGTGCGTGGTCGTCCGCTCCACCAGGTAGGGCACCTTGACCGAACCGTCACCCGCGACGGCCGCCGCGACCATCGCCATCTGCAGCGGAGTCGCCCGCGTGTCGAACTGGCCGATGGAGGAGAGCCCCAACTGCGCCCTGTCGAGCCGCAGGTCGAAGTTGCTGGGCACCACCGAGAAGGGGATGCGCAGCGTGCGGTCGTTGAAGCCGAAGTTCGCCACCGTGCGCGTCATGCCGGCGAGCCCGACGTCGACACCCAACTTCGCGAAGACCGTGTTGCAGGACCAGGTGAAGGCGTAGCGCAGGGAGGCGTTCTCGCAGCCCTCGGTCTCGTTCGTGAGCCTCGTCGTGGTGCCGGGGAGCCGGTAGGGGTCCGGCGACCCGGTCGGCGCGTCCACGTCCTCGACGACCCCGGAGTCCAGCGCCGCCGCGGCGGTCAGCACCTTGAACGTCGACCCCGGCGGATACGTCTGCCGGACCGCCCGGTTGAGCATCGGCCTGTCGTCCTGGCCGTTGAGCCCCGCCCACGCCCTGGACGTGTCCGGTCCCGTCCCGGAGAGCCGCGCGGGATCGTAGGAGGGCGTGGAGACCAGGGCCAGGATCCGCCCGGTGGACGGCTCGATCGCGGCGACCGCGCCCCGGCGGCCGTCGAGCCCCTCGTAGGCGGCCCGCTGCGCCGCCGCGTCGAGGGTCGTGACGACTCTGCCGCCGACGCCGCGGGCCCGGGTGAGGCCGCCCAGCAGGGGGAGCGGGGCGAGCATCGGGTCGCTGCCGGAAAGGACGCCGTCCTCGGTGCCCTCCAGCAGCGTGGCCCCGTAGAGCTGCGAGGCGAAGCCGGTGACGGACGCGTACAACGGCCCGTCCAGATAGGTGCGTTCGTAGCGGAACTGCCCACCGGTGTCCCTGGAGCCGGTGACCGTGCGGCCCTCGACGACGATGTCCCCGCGCGGCTGGCCGTAACGGGCGATCGCCGCACGGCGGTTGGCGGGATTGCCGTCGTACGACGGGGCCTCGACGACCTGGAGCCGGGCGGTGTTGACCAGGAGGGCCACGAGCAGCAGGGCGCACAGTCCGACGGCCCGGCGGATGTACTTGGTCATGGCGCCGGTGTCCCGTCGTACTGACCGCGGGCGCAGTCGCTGATCCGGATCAGCAGGGCCACGATGATCCAGTTGGTGACGACGGAGGAACCGCCCTGCGCGAGGAACGGCATCGCCATGCCGGTCAGCGGGATCAGCCCGGTCACGCCTCCCGCGATGACGAAGACCTGGAGCGCGACGATCGAGGCGAGACCGACCGCGAGCAGCCGGCCGAAGGGGTCGCGCAGCGCGAGGCCCGCGCGGTAGCCGCGCTCGACGAGGAGCGCGTAGAGGAGGAAGACGGCGGACAGACCGGTCAGCCCGAGTTCCTCGCCCGCGGTGGCCAGGATGAAGTCGGACTTGGCGGCGAAGCCGATGAGGACCGAATGGCCGAGCCCGAGACCGGTGCCGAGCATCCCGCCGGCGGCGAACGCGAAGAGGGACTGGGCGATCTGGTTGGGTCCCTGGCCGGAGGCGATCGAGGCGAAGGGGTCGAGCCAGTCCTCCACCCGGCTGTGCACGTGCGGTTCGAGACGGCCGACGGCGACCGCGCCGACGCAGGCGAGCAGCAGCCCGACCGCGATCCAGCCGGTGCGGCCGGTGGCGACGTAGAGCAGGATCACGAACAGGCCGAAGAAGAGCAGCGAGGTTCCGAGGTCCCGCTCCAGGACCAGGACCAGGACGCTGAGCAGCCAGACCGCCACGATCGGGCCGAGCACGCGGCCGGTGGGGAGCTGGAGCCGCCGGAACCGCCAGATCCGGCGGCCGCCGCGGGCGAGCGCGTTGCGGTTGGCGGCGAGGTAGCCGGCGAAGAAGACGGCGAGCAGGACCTTCGCGAACTCGCCCGGCTGGATGGAGAATCCGGCGATCCGGATCCAGATGCGGGCGCCGTTGACCGCCGGGAAGAAGATCGGCAGGACGAGCAGGGCGAGCGCGCCGACCACCGAGACGTAGGTGTAGCGCTGGAGGACGCGGTGGTCGCGCAGGCAGAGCACCACGACGATGAAGAACGCGACGCCGAGCGTGGACCAGACGAGCTGGACGGGGGCCGCCCGGTCGTCCGGGGTCTCCAGGTCGAGCCGGTAGATCAGCACCAGCCCCAGGCCGTTGAGGAGGACGGCGATGGGCAGCAGCAGCGGATCGGCGTGCGGGGCCCGCAGGCGCACGGCGACATGGGCGAGGAGCGCGAGCACGCCGAGCCCGGCGCCGTAACCGGCGGCGCCGGGCGGAACGGTGCCGTGCCTGGCCAGCCCGACGGCGCAGTAGCCGTACACGCAGAGCAGGACGGCGACGACGATGAGGGCGAGCTCGATCCCACGGCGCCTGGGCAGGCGTTCAGCGGGAGGGGCCGGGTCCGCCGCCACGGCCGTTCCGGACATTCCGGGCTGGATCATGTCCGGAACGTAGCAAGCGGGCGACCCGATGTCCCGTTACCCGATGTCCCGTCATGTGGCGACGGGCGGGCGGGCCGGTGGCGATGAGCGGGCGTGCCGGTTTCGCCGCCGCCGGGTGTCAGCACCAGCGGGGGGCCGGGCCGATGCTGTCGATGTAGCGCGCGGCGCCCCAGGCCCAGGTGCCGTCCGCGAGGAGGTACCAGAGCGGGTTGCCGTCGACGGTCTCGCCCGGCGTCTTGCAGAAGATGGAGACGATCTCCCCCTGCCGCGCGACCCGGATGAGCTGGCTGCCGCGGGTCGGGGCGCTGCGCAGGGCCAGTCCGCCGCGGGCGGTGACCCGGCCCTGGGACAGCTGCTGGCCGTTCTGGCCGTGGCTGTTGCCGTTGCCGTTGCCGTTGTTGTTCGCGTTGCTGTTCGCCGGTTCGCGGCCGTCGCCGCCACCGCCCCCGCCGTTGTTCCAGTTCTGGTTGCCGCCCCCGCCGTTCCAGGTGTTGCCGCCACCACCGCCGTTGTCCCCGGTGCCGCCACCTCCGTTGTTCCACGAGGTGCCGCCCCCGTCGCCACCGGTGCCCTGGTCGCGGCCGCCTCCGTCCCCGTCGCCGCCGGCGTTCCACTGGTGGCTGCCGGTGCTTCCGGTGCCGCCGCCGTCGTCGGCGAGGGCGGGAACGGTGCCGGAGAGGGCGAGCCCGCCGATGGCGAGGGCCATACCGATTCGGGTGCATGTGGACCGCAGGGACATGGAGGGCTCCTCCAGGAAGGGGGCGAAGCTGGCTTATCGCCACATTAGGATCGTGAGTCGGGGTGCGCAGTTCACGCTCCGCCATCGGAGACGCCGGCTCCGGGGCCTCCCGCCCTGAGGAAACGTCAGCGTCGCCACCGCCCACCGCCGACGGTGCGGTGGTGACGGCGGCGACGGCGGTGGTGACGGCGGTGCCGGGAACGACCCGACCGGCCCACCGACCCGGTCCTGCCCCCTACTCCGCTACTCCGCGAGTTCTTCGAGGAGGCGTGCCGTGGGGAGCCCGGCCCGCAGGTACTCCACGAACAGCTCGTTGTGCAGCGCCCAGGGCGAGCGCCGGGCCCGGATCAGCCGTATCGCGTCCTCGGCGGTGTGCCCCGCCAGGATGAGCGCGTGCGCGACGACCAGCCCCGAGCGGTTGTACCCGTGGAGGCAGCGGACGAGCACCCTGCGCCCGTCCTCCAGCGCGTCGTCGGCGGCCCGCGCGAGCCGCATGACCCCGGTGAGCTGCGTACCGTCCAGCGGCCCGTCCGGTATCGGCCACACGTGATGCTCGACCCCCGGGTCGGGCCCGTGCCCCGGCTGCCGCAGCAGCGTCAGGACCAGGTCGAACTCGTCGTGCACGACGACTGGTTGTGGCTGGCCCGAACGCCCCGCGAACTCGTGGCCGCCCATCCACAGGCCGGGCACGATCTCACTCCACGGGCTGCCCGGGGCCGGAACATCCGGATATCTTCTGCGAGTTCGCAACAGCGCCTCCCACCCAACCGCCCCAACTCCTGCCAAAGGTAACCGGGTTCTTGCCCCTGGAGCACCCCGCCTGTTCCCATGGTCATGGGGTGATGGTTCATGGACCGACTGCGCGTCGTACCGGCCCGGCGGCACGGACAGGAGCGCCTGTACGTGTGCATGGCCGACGGGAGGAGCATCGCCTGGTACGACCGTGACACGGCCCGGGTGAACCTGCTCAGCGAGGACCGGCGCGAGGACGTCCTCGGCGTTCTGCGCCCCTTCCTGGCCGGACCGGTGACCGTCGGACCACCGCCCGTCCCCACCTCGGCCGAGCTGGCCCGTCTGGCGCTCCACCCGGACGACGACCTCGCGCCCAACCGGCCCGGCGAGGCCCTGCTGATCGACCTCGACCGGGATCCCGGCCCGGCGCACCGGCTGCGCCCCGACCCGCGCCGCCGCGCGCTCGCCGCCGAGCAGACAGTCGGCACGGCCCTCGACCGCCTTGCGGGAGGCGGTCGGCACACCCTGCACTCGGTCCCGCTGCCGGGCGGCGACCGCGTCCACCACCTGCTGATCGGCCCCGCCGGCCTCTTCTGCTTACATGCCCTGGACGCCCACAGGCAGCGCGTCCGGATCGCCGATCCGATGGTCACCGTCGGCCGCAGGGAACCGCACCCGCTGCTCCGTCGGGTCCGCTCCGACGCCGACCGCGCGTCCCACGCCCTGACCGCCGAGGTCCATGCCGTCCTCGCGGTGGTCGGCGCCGCCCGCCTGGACGCGCCGGCTCCCCCGCGCCGGGTCCGCGTCCTGCGGGACACCGACCTCGGGGACCTCGTCCGGGCCGGCGGGGTGCTCAAACCGGCGGACGTGGAGGCCCTGCACGCGATGGCCCGCGACCGGCACACGTGGCTGCGGGTGTGAACCCCGGCAGAGGGGAAGGGCCCCGTACCGAAAGCCCCCGAAGCCCTACCAGCCAGGCAGGTGCACGAGGACACCGCACACCAGGAGGAGCGAGGCGACCTGAGCGATCGCCCAGGAGAAGCGGTAGCTGAGCGTCCGGTGGTTACGGACCTCCAGCAGCCGGGGGAAGATCTCGTTCGGGTGCTCCAGGTCGTACGTGTCGGTCCAGTGCACCGAGACGACCGTCAGGCTCAGGGCTCCGGACAGACCGCTCGCGACGAGGGCCGCGACCAGGAGGGCCGTGGATCCGGTGCCGCCGGGCAGGACGGTCAGGACGACGGAGGCGGCCGCGACCAGGAAGCCGTCGTAGGCGAGCAGCACCTGCGCCTTGGAATCCAGCACGCTCAGACACGAGTACAGGTAGTCGTGGGCGTACATGTCCTTCGGCTCGGGCTGCAGCCTTTTGAGCGCCTCCAGATGGGCCCGGGACCGAGGTCCTTGGAAGATCCCTTGCCGCAGCCAGGACCGCATCCGTCTCATCCCCCCACGCATCACCACCGCGTCCCTGACCGAGCATGCCCACCGCCCCCGACACCGCACGCCCGCGCGCACGTACCTGCGGCACGTATACGGCGGCATCGGTAGCCGACGCTCCTGCAGGACGAGGACGGCACGGCGAGCAGGGGCCCGCGCCAGGCCCGGAGGCCGGCGGGGTGACCACCACCGTCGTCCAGATCGGCAGGACGCGGCCGACCGGCGCATCGAGGACCTGCCGCACGAAGAGGACCTGCCGCACGAATACGAGTGACCGCACGGAACGGGGGCCTCATACTTCCGGCGTGGACGTATCCGACGATGCCCCGAAGCTCGATCCCGAGTGGGTGGAGGCCGGCAACAACGTATGCGGTGTCCTGCGCGGCTGCGGGGACGCCTCCGCGGTGGCCCGGCACTTCGTGCGGACGGGGTGGAGTTCGAGGTCGTCCTCCTGGCACGGCCACGAAGTCGAAACCAGCTGGTGCCGGCTGGAGATCGACCCGGTCAGGGGCCCGGACATCCTGCTGAACGGAGTCGTCGACCCCCGGCGCTTCGACGAACTCGGCGGCCTACTCCACCGCCTCGGGCTGAGCTGTTCCCTGGAGCTCTACGACGGAGACGACACCTTGGTCCACGAGATCCAGGCATGACCACCGGGCCCACGCACGAGGCCCCGGCACGTTGTCCGGGGCTTCTCCCGTCATGAGCGTGGGACGCCGCTCTCGATTCCGAACGGCTGAACTTCCCGGGCCGCGCCCAGGGGAACTGCACAGTGCTCTACGGGACGGCAGACCCGCGCGGATCGGCTACTGGGGGTCACCGCCGACTAGGGGGATCGATACTGCTTCGCGAGGACGAGTAGCACTCCTGCCCGCATCCGAGGCTTCTGGCGTCCCGTCCAAGGCCCCGTCCTTTCCGCCCGGCACTGTGTGGTGGCCTGCCAGATCGGCAAAGCCGGCCTGAAATCTCAAGGCATGACCACGAGTTGCATCGTGGCGTTCAGGCTCCGGGGCGGGGGGTGTCCGGTGTCTTGGCTGCTTCCGTCTGCTCCTTGACACGCACCACCTCTCGGGCGGTTCCCACCAGAAAACCTGCCGCGAGCAGTCCGGTCACCACGGAACCCAGTCGAATCCCGTCGGCGTCGGATCCGTCCAGACGGTCAGCGTGGCGGACCTCCGTGGAGTCCGACGGGTTGTAGACGACGGGTACGTGGCCTCCGGGCTTCGCGTCGTTTCCCGAGCCGTCGCCGACATCGATATCCGCCTGCACCGTGCTGGACGGTGCAGTGAAGCGCACGGTCAAGGAGTTGGCCCGGCCTTCCTCCGACCGGCCGGCAATGGCGACCACGGTCGCTTCGGTCCTGTGCCCGTGCTCCCGGAGGTTCTGCAGCATCTGGTCCTCCTGGCCGGCTTTCCATCCCATGAATCCGGCCACGGTGGCGAACAGCAGGAAACCCGCAGCAGCCGATCGCGCTCTGGCCCAGCGGGGGTCCAGCAGCGGCGATGGCACACCAGGTCTGGAGACCAGCCCCGTCGCGAGGCGGCCCGGCGGAGGAATCCGGCCGGCCCAACGACGAGCCCAGCCCCACCGCCGTAGGAGCAAGCTCGCGATGGCGCCCGCTGCGGACAGTGCCACCGCGCCGCCGAAAACCTGGTTCCAGGTCAGCTCGAACGGATCGAACGCGAGCCACACCACGAAGGCCGCGACGCCCGCCAGCGAGGCCCACCCCTCGAGAAAGCGGTACTTCCCCCGGCTGTCGCTCCGTACGGACCTGCGCTCACTCATCTGCGCCTCCTCGCCCCGTTACGAGCTAGGACACACCGGTCGCCGCCGAGGTTGCAGTGGTGGCCGGCTCCGCGCCAGAGACTCCGCGCCCCTGCCCGGAAGATTTATTCGTTTCCGGGCTTGGCCTGCGGCAATAGACCAAGATCCCATCCACGCCTCGTCCACAGACCTCGGCATGGAGCCGCTTCGGGCTACATCCGCCTGCACATACGTGAAGACCCCGGCCTCAGCGTTTCCGCTGGTGACGGGGTCTTTGGGCACCTGATAAGGGGTGCCCCCGGCAGGATTCGAACCTGCGCACACGGCTCCGGAGGCGGTTTCGGTTGATGATGTTCCTACTGGCCAAGCCCGTCACGGTCACTCTTTCGCTGGCGACTTGTCCACAAATGGTCCACGTGCCAGCTTCAGGAGGTTGGCCTTCCTCTGAGCTGCCGTTGAGCCGTCTCCGTGCTTACGCGTCGGCCATACGGTTGTTCAGGTGCCTTCTACCTCCAAAGAGGTTGTAGTAGCCGTGGGACGAACCGATCGGCCAGGCTCAGACCGGGTTCAATATCGAGGAATCTTTGCAATTCGCCACGACCTGTGGGAACACTCGAAACAAGCGCGCCGGCGCCGTGTGCTACTCGACCTCTTTGCTCCCCGAGTTCATCCATTTTGTCTCGAAAGCGAGATGTGAAGAAGGCGTCACGGAAGCCCACCGGAAGGAGAATCGTGTTCATGTTTGCTACCTTGATTCCATTATTCCCCTTGACTCTCTTCCGGTGGGCTTCAACTGCCTTTTGGAGTGAGCTTGCTGTAGCAGGCCAGTTAGCCCTCAGATCCTTCGACGAATACTGTGGGTAGCTTGCCTTAGCCGATGTCCTCGGAGTGGCAAGTGGGTTCATTGCTTGGAATACGAGCAGATGGTGGCCGGCGTGAGTGATTCGGGCATGAATTGACGATTCCTGCTCAGTCACGTCAAGTACCTGAGTTACGATACTTTCGAGGTAATATTGCACCTCGGCGTGCATTAAAACCCTGAAGGCGTGCAACCTATCGATCTCCGCTT
Source organism: Streptomyces sp. NPDC058751 (assembly GCF_042746485.1). Lineage (NCBI taxonomy): Bacteria > Bacillati > Actinomycetota > Actinomycetes > Kitasatosporales > Streptomycetaceae > Streptomyces > Streptomyces sp. NPDC058751. Next base: position 56,211 of record NZ_JBHYPZ010000021.1, read on the forward strand.
GCCCGGTTGGGATTAGCTGCTCATTTACCCCCAACGAACTTGCAAGCTCTTTAATGCGGAGTTTTAGCTCTATTAGCTTTCGTGATCTCCTGCAAGGCTTTAGGATGGAGTCACCCAATTGAAGGTTTGCCATCGACTACGCCTTTCGTGGCGCAATGGGCAGGAAAGATGTCTGGAAATCTCGGTAGTCCAATTCGATACCGAGTGCCTGCCCCAAGGCTTCGCCCCAGAGACCGAGACGTCCCGTGACTGCATCGTAACGCTTCGTTGTCGAAATGAGGTAGGAGGCGAATTGCTGGTTGGTGGTACAGAGGTTTTCGAACGCATCTACCACGCTCTCGCCATTAGCCCTTGACAGCTCTGCCAGGCGAGGATCGGAGAAATACCAGGTCATGACGTCGAAGACTGCTACATTGAAACGCGGCATGTACTTCGCGCGCTCGGCATCGAACCGCAAGAAAGCAGTGCGTCCGAAGATTTCGAAGGTGACTTTAATGGCTAGCTCCAGTCTAGCTAGGAGCTCTACCAAGTCGTCAGAGATTTCATTGAAGTGATCATTGCCTCCACTCAGGACGCGATCCAGGAAATCTCTGAGATCTCCACCATATTTGGAAACATTTGTCTTGAAGCCGATGTAGCGCAAAAGCGTCTCGGCGTCCCTCAACCGGCTATCGGCGTCCTTGAGGCGACGCGCATCCAGAATTGGCTGACTGTTCGCGCTCTCATGGTTAACGAAGTTAGTCAAGCTTCCTGGGTAAAGAGCCTGGCGTAGTTCGTGCGAGGCCAGGGGAACGCTAGCCTTATTGAGGCGGGAAAAGATGAGGTGAAGGAGCGCCGGCGTCCGCCAGTTCCTTACCACGATGGTACGAATAGGTTGAGCATACATTGTCTGAATTAGTTTGCGAGTGTCGCTATTTAGGCGAATCTGGTCATAGTCGTGGCCTCCCACTCGATCATCAAGTAGTTCTAGGCCCGTAAGCCTTAGCTTATTAGGTGCCCCTTTAATGAAGGATTTGAGTGCGGTGAGTCGCTGCTTCCCGTCTAGAACGTAGAACTGACTAGGATTGGTTAGGCTTTCGGCAAGTACCAGTGGTGGGACTGGTAGTCCGAGCATCAAAGACTCAATGTAAAGACTCTGTCGCTTGGCATTCCAGGCCGTTCGGCGCTGGAACGGTGGTGTTGTGTAAATTACGCCTTGCGCTTCTGGGTCATTGGGATCCGCGTCGATTTGCTCGATGACTGAGCTAATCGTCCAGTCCACTGTGTAGACAACGCTTCCTTGGACCTGCTCGGCGGTGAGCTTGCCCGGCTCTTCGTATGACTCTCCAAATTCGTCATCGGGGTCCACTTCGAATTCGATGCGAGTATCACGACTGTCGGAATTTTTCACTTATTTATCCATTCTCAGATAATTGAGGTGGAGGTGAGCAGGTTGCTGACCGTTTTCATCGGATCCAGTGCTGGTGGCGTCAGGCGTGGCGCCACCGCTCACGGTGTTGGCGTACGCACTCCATGTCGAGGGTGTGCTGCGGTTGGGTACGGAGGGTACCGCCCTCAATTCCTCCCCGGACCACGGTCAGATCGTCGCGAATCATGATGGCGCCCGCATCGAACATGACATGGCAATTCGGGCACAAGCACAGGACGTTACCCGTCGTGTCGGGTCCGTTGTGGGGGCTACCGAGTGCCTGTATGTGGGCGCCTTCGCTGTAACTGCCGCCAGGTACCTCGATGCGCAGGCCGCAGATTTGGCAGCAGTTGTCGTGCCAGCCTTTGACCTGACGTTTGACCGCGCTGTTGCGAACGATGCGCTGGACGGTGGTGGCTACGCGCTTGGGCGACTGGTTCCCGGCCGAAAGCTGCTCGGGGCTACGGTCGACAGGTGCCCTGTCCTCGGTGTAGCCATCCTGCACCAGGGACTTGAGAGCTGATGCCCCGTCATACTCCTCGAGCCGGAATTGCCAGATAAGGAAGCCGTCGATGCCGAGCTTGCTTCCGTAGCTGGTGACTCGGAAGAGCCCGTCGTACCTGTACCCGTGCACTGGGGCCCACCGGGATCCTCTGTGGGCTCCGCGAAGCACCCGGACGGGGAGGCCTTCCAAGTAGCTCGTGACGAGCGCCGCGTTTCCCGCGTCGTCGAGACTCTGATCACTAGCCTGGCTGCCAGACGAATCCTGACCGCCGTGGCCGGTGTAGACGATGACATCCCCGTAGTCCTCATCGTCCTTGTAGCCACCAGATACGACGATCGACTCGGCGCCGTTCTTCTTGGTGCCACAGATGCCTGCCTGGAGTGGGCGATGGACGCCGGCCTCGTGGGCGAGCCGCCGGCTGACGAACTCCTGGCCAACCTTGGTGTTGGGGACTTCACCGATCATGCGTACACCCTGCCACCTGTCACTGACCGTTGCCGAGGAACTGAACTGTCTGAGCCACACGTGCTCGATGGAGCTCTGACTGTAGGAGGAGAGCCCGCTCCATCGTTTGGAGTAGTTCGTTAGGGCATGCAGCGAAACGAGCGCTTGTGAGTGGCAGTTTGCGGCTCCCGCGGGATCCTGGGTGGAGCACGGAAGGGTCCGGTTGTCGTACGCGCGTGCGACACTCCTCTGCGGCTCGACACTCCGTGCCACCACTTGCAGGGAGCGTGACACTTATGCGAACGCACAAGCGCCGTCGCTCGCTGCAATGCACGAAGCGGGCTACTTACCCCTGCACTCCCACTCCCCAGCCTGCGAGCCTGCGTTACGCTTGCCACAGGCTGAGAGTGGGGGGCTACGTGGGGGAGCCGGGAACCTGGCAGCAGGAGCAGATCAGCCTTGCCTACCTCTCCGCCGTGGCAACACGAGCTGGCGTAACGACTGCTCATTGGAACGTTGATAAAGACGCCGTTGACATCACTTTGAAGCGGCGTGGCCTCCTCGCCGAATTTCAAATGAAGTGTTCCTATTCCCCCACCTTGTTGAGCGATGGGGAGACTTACGCGTACGATCTGGACGTCCGCGCTTACGATATTTTGCGTGATCGTGAAAGGTCGGCAGCGGGGTATCTTGGACTTGTCGTCGTACCTCGAAATCTCGATGAATGGCTCGTGCATGACGAGGAATCATTGCTCATGCGATGCACGGGCTTTTATGCGCGAATTCAGAATTGTCCTCATGTTTCAAACGAGGGCACTACGCGAATCCATATCCCCAAGAAGCAGCGTATTGATGCGGCGGGTCTAGATAGCGTCTTCACTTATGCGTACGACCGCCTTTTCATGAACCAGGGTGACGAGGGGGTGCAGTGAAAATGTTCGACATCGGATTCGAAGAAGTCGAGTCTTACCTACGCCACTCGGGGTGGCGCCGCTCCCTCGCAGGCCCTCTAGCGGAGATGTGGCACCCGCAGCATGATGAAAATCTGACTGTGCTTGTGCCGAAGAAGTCAGATGCTCCAGACTTCTCAAAGAGTCTGAAGCTACTGACCGCGGAGGTTTCTCGTCTGGAGAATAGGCCGGAAGCGGATATCCGACTGGAAATTTCTCGTCAGTTTGTAGACGTTACCGACTTGCGAGCGGAAGATTCAGAAATTGCGGACGGTACCATTCCGCTGACTTCTGGAATTGGGCTTTTTAACTCGGCTCATCGCCTGATGGTTTCGGCTGCAGCTGCAGCACTGCAACGCCAGAGTTATTACGGCAACTCCATGCCAAGGGCTGCCTACAAGCATGCGCGACGCTTGCGGTTGGGGCAAACGCGACCCGGCTCCTATATCGTTCCCGTGATCAGTAGCGCTAAATTCGGCGCGTTGGTAACGACAGGATTCGACGGGCCGAGGCTTGAGGCCGGCGCCGATGACTCATACTTTGAGCGGAGAATGCTCACAACGCTTTCTCGTGCTCTAGAGACGCTTTCTGGACTCACTGTTGAAAGTGGGCGAGTTCCTGCTAAATCTGATGTGCTTGATGCCGTCGATGAAGGCGTTTCGAGTGAACTCTGTGCTGCAGTTTTGGATGTGATCGGAAAAGGTGATGTTGCGGTATTTGATGTCACTTTTAACTGGGCCCCTAATTCGTCTGCTCCATCCGATGTCCCAGAGAAGATTGCTTTCCCTGGAGAAGCTGCTCGTCTGATTGAACAGATTGAAGGGGACCTAAAGGAGGCTAACGCTCCTGCCGAGCGTGTGCTATATGGCGTAATTAGACGTCTGTCGCTGAAGAAGAATGAAACGGCAGGGCACGTGGCTCTCGAAACAGTTTTGGAGGGTAAGTCTCGTATCGTGAACTTCGAGCTTCCTCTAGACGTTTACCGACGCGCCGCCCAATATCATGGAGAGCGGCGTCCGGTAATTGTTCGAGGTATTCTCGATGCCACTCCAGGGCGGAGGGCAATAATGAAGGTTAAGGCGTTCGATGCTGACCGATCTGTGGCATCTTTCGATGACCTGAGCTGAATGCCAATCAGTGAGGTCTTTCAGTGAGGGCACCGATCGGGTGACAGCGACCTTGGCCACAACGCACAAGGCTCCCGTGCCGTTGAGGGAGGTGTTCGAAGTCTCAACCCATCGGCGCAGGAGCCCTGTTGGTCCCTCATCCTGCCGCGCTTGACCTGCCCCATGCGCTCATCGAGTGGGTCACCATGCTCATCGTCACCCGCGAGGGTGGCCGCCGATGCAAGCTCCCACCGCACCAGCGTGCCCTGGTCGCTCTGGTGTACCTGCGCAAGCACGAGCCCCTCGCACAGATCGCCGCCGGGTTCGGCATCTCGGTCGGCACCGCGCACGCCTACACCAGCGCGGTCGTCGAGCTGCTGGCCGCCCGTGCCCCGGGCCTGTTGCGTGCTCTGCGGGAGACGGACCCCGAGTTCGTCCTGCTGGACGGCACCCTGGCCGAGTGCGACCGCCTCGGTGACGGCCGGGCCGACTACTCGGCCAAGCACCGTCGGCACGGGGTGAACGTGCAGGTGGTCACCGACCTCCATGGCGAGGTGCTGTGGCTGTCTCCGGCCCTGCCGGGGCGCTGTCACGACCTGACCGCGGCCCGCGCCCACCGGATCATCAGGATCTGCGAGCGCCAAGGAGTGCCGATCCTCGCCGATCGCGCCTACATCGGTGCCGGCGCGTGGGTGACCACACCGGCCAGACGGCCTGCGGGAGGCGAACTGACGCTCACCCAACAGACCGTCAACCGCGCGCTGTCGAGGGCGCGGGCCCCGGTCGAGCGCGGCATCGCACGCCTGAAGTCCTGGCGTATCTTCCGCCGATCCCGATGCAGCCCGAATCGAATGACGTCAATCGCCGCAGCCATCCTCACCCTGGAGCGGCAACGCTGAAAGACCTCAGTCCCGCACCCGCCTCAGCTCCCATCCCGTCTGCCGTCGACCCACACACCGTGGAGCGGGCGTGGTTCAGGGCGTCAAGGTGGAGCGCCCTGCCGGACGAACGACCTTGACGCCCTGGGCCGCGACTGCTCGGCTCTGCCTGGGTCGACGGCAGACGGGATGGGAGCACTCCACACACGCCACACTCGGCCGGCACCCGCGAACGGCGCCCCCTCCATCTCGGAGCCTGAGCGCCCCCGCCGGAGGCACGTTCTGACCGGAGCACTCCGTGTCCAGGTCTCTACCCAGGGGCCGTAGCCTGCTGCGGCCCCTGGGGCCCGGCCCCGGCGCCGAAGGCGCAGAGGGGCCGGGCCCCAAGGGCCAGCCCGCGCTCGCGCGGGCACTTGAACCAGTAGAGAAAATTTGAATCACATCGTCCTTGTGGGGCCGCTGTGATCGTTGCGCTGGGTGCTCGCCCGGCGTTGGTGTAGAACGCTGGGTATGGGGAGTGAGCGGCAGGAACGAATGCGGGCGTTGGGGGTGCGCCTTCGGGCTCTGCGCGTGGATGCTGGCCTGACCGGTGCCGTGTTGGCGCAGCGAGCTGGGGTGGGCCAGCCGACGGTTTCGAAGGTGGAGAACGGGCGAATGGTTCCCAGCCGCGACGTCCTTGACCGTCTGACCGGAGCTCTCGGCCTGGATGTCTCTGCCGTCTCGGAGTTGCGGGCGGCTCTCGCCGAAGTCGAGTCGGCTTCTTCCGCGGGCGCGGACGAGAGCCTGTCGGGTTCGAGCGTTTCCGCAGACGCCGTTGTCGACCTGGCGGTGCGCGGGGCCCGGCTCGTTCGGTCGTTCCAGTGTGTTGTCCTGCCGGCCATGCTCCAGAGTGCGGAGTACGCGCGGCACGTCTTCGCGAGTACGCCTGGTGCGGATGCGGCCGAGGTGGGCAAGGCTGTTGCGGTTCGTGTGGAGCGGCAGAGCGTCTTGTACGAACCCGGACGAGAGTCTGTCTTCGTGGTGACCGAGGGCGTGCTCCGGACGTGGCCCGGCAGTCCGGCGCTGATGCTTGCTCAACTCGACCGGCTGCTTGCGGTGGAGAGCCTGACCACTGTGCGCCTCGGGGTGCTCCCGTGGGATCGGCCTGTGCCGGTCATGCCGCGGCACGGCTTCACCTTGTGTGACCGGGAGACGGTGGTCGTGGAGACCTTCCGGGACGAGCGGGCGGAGAAGGACCCGGACGTGCTCGCGTCGTACGAGGAGACGTTCGCCCAGTTCGAGGGTGCGGCTGTTTTCGGTGATGAGGCTCGGGAACTGCTGATGCGGATCATGGGTGATCTGCGAGTCCTGCCCGAGGACGTCACTCCATAGAGGAATAATTCCTCTGAATGCCTAGAGGGTTGGCGTGTAGAGGAATACGCTGCCTGCGTGCTGTCTAGCCCTCTAGACGAGGAGTGTTCCTCTTGCTTGCGAAGTGGTGCCGTCCGTTCCCTGGCCTGCCGCAACAGGTCGCTGAAGCCCGATACTTCGTCGCTGCCCTGATGGAGGCCGAGGGGCCCCGCATGGTGGAGAACGCCGTCCTCATCGTCAGTGAGCTGGCGTCCAATGCCGTCCGGCACTCCCGGAGCGGTCGTAAAGGCGGCTGGTTCCTCGTGATCGTCGTACTCGATGACGACCGGGTGCGCATCGAGGTGATCGACGAGGGCGGCTATGACAGACCGCAACTCCTCGCCGTCAACGACTGGGAGGAGGAGGGTGGGCGCGGGCTGTTGCTGATGGCGACCTGCGCCAAGGACTGGGGAGTGAAGGAACGGACGCACGGCCGGTCCGTCTGGGCCGAGCTCGCGCGAGCCGGCGCATGATCCCCGTCGCCCTGGGCGGCCGTGTTGCATGCCGCGTGGGCGGCGGGGGGTGAGCCCTCGGGGGGTCCCTGGCTATCGGTCCGGCTTCTATGTGGTCGATGTTCGTACGGGCCGCCGTCTCCCGCCCGAATCGTCTAGGGCCCTAGACTCCTGGGTGCGTCTAGGAGGTGTGGGCATGTCGGACGAGTTGCAACGGATCGCGGCCATCGATGATCCGTACTTGCTGCTGCGTGAGGTCACGACCAGGTTGGCCGACGCTCAGCAGGAGGTTACGGAACTCGCTCGGCTGCGTCGGCGTGTGGTGCAGGACCTGCATGCGCAGGGGTTGTCGTACGCGCAGATCGCGGCAAAGGCTGGCCTGAGTCGCGGGCGCATCCATCAGATCCGGCATACGGGACCGGCTCCTGAAGGGGCCTTCCTCGGGCGCGGTGCCGTCATCGTGGCCACTCCTTTGCGTCGCGATGATGAGCGTGGGCGCACGGTGGTCGCTGTGGACGACGTCAGTTCGGGTAAGCGGCTGGAGGATCTGGCGCGGTCGTACGGGCTCGACGTCCTCTCCGAGCACGTGTCGGTGAGCGGTGACATCGATCTCAACCGTGACGGCCTGGTCGTGGTTTGCGGCCCCCGGATGTCCCAGCAGATGTGGGACACCTACAGCCAGGACCCGGTGTTGAGCTGGGAGCAGGCGAACGACGGGCCGTGGACCGTTGTCGACGGGCGCACGGGCGCCGTGTACCGGTCGGGGCAGGACAGTGACCCGGCCCGCCCGTACGACGTCGGATACCTCGGCAGGCTGCGCCGGCCAGACGGGGCTGGCTCGCTGCTGGCCATCGCCGGAATCCACACGCAAGGCTCTCTCGGCGTCGTCCAGTTGCTCTCCTCCGACCTGAACAGCCTGTGGGGGCAGGTGGGCGAACAGCGCTTCTCCACTCTCGTGGGAGTCGAGTACGACCCCGAGACCGGCGAACCCCGCAGCGTCGAACTGCTCTGCCCGCTCTACCGCCACGACGAGGAGTCGGCGGCGTGACGATTGCGTTGGTCTCGCTCCCCGCGACGCCCAACGCTCCGAACGAGGATTTCGCCGCTGCCTCTCCTGAGGCTGCGGTCCTCCTTGACGGCGCGGGGGTGGCGGGGGGCCGGACTGGCTGCGAGCACGGTGTTGCCTGGTTCTCATCGACACTGGGCGGGGTCCTGCTCGGCACGCTCGTCGCTCAGCCGGGCCTCTCGCTGGCCGAGTGCCTGGGGCATGCGATCCGCACCGTCCGTTCCCTGCACGAGGGTGACTGCGACCTGCGCCACCCGGCCAGCCCGACCAGCACTGTCATCGCTGCGAGGATCCGGGCGGGCGCTCTGGAATACGTCGTCCTGGGAGACTCGGCGCTCCTCCTGGCCGATCGTGACGGCACGGTCGACGTCGTCACGGACCGACGGCTGGACGAAGTGGGCAAACAGCTGCGCGGTTCCGTCGATGCGTTGCCCACCGGTTCGCCCGAACACGCCGCCGCGCTGGCCGAGTACAGGAGTGCCCTGACCGGGCTGCGTAACCGGCCCGAGGGCTTCTGGATCGCGGGGCCCGACCCGGAAGCTGCCCAACATGCGCTCACCGGTTCTGTCCCGCTGGACTCGTTGGCGTCCGTGACGCTGATGAGCGACGGGGCAACCCGCCTCGTCGATCGCTTCGAACTCGCCACCTGGGACGAGCTGTTCGCGCTCGTCGCCGCTTCCGGCCCTGCTGAGGTGATCCGTCAGGTGCGAGACGCGGAAGCCGAGGACCCTGCTGGCCGGCGCTGGCCGCGGGGCAAAGCCCGTGACGATGCCACGGTGCTGCACTGGGTGCTGCCGTAGTCGCTGCGACTCGCCGCAGCCTTTTGTGTACCCCCCTAGACAGTTGACGGGTCGTCGGCTTACTGTTGTCGTCAACCCCCCTAGACAGTTAGGGCGGCTCCCTCCTCGTGCTGTCTAGGGGGGTATCCAATCGAGATGACGCCGGAAGCGGCGTCACCGACTCAGTGAGGTCAACAGAATGCGTGTCATCCCCGTGGACACTTCGGCCGCGACGCTCCTCGTCACCAAGCTGCCCGAGGTGAAGGTGAAGGACCGGCAGACGGGTGAGATCGCCGTGGACCCGGTGACCAACGACCGGCTGATGGTGCTGGAGGTGGTGTTCATCGCCCAGGGCGGCTCGGACATGGTCAAGGTGACCGTGCCCGCCAAGGGCGTCGGCGAGGGCCTGGTCATGGGTACGCCGGTGATCCTCTCCGGCCTGGTCGCGCGGCCCTGGGAGAGCGAGTTCGGCGGCCGGGCCCGGCACGGGATCGCCTACCGGGCCGATGCCGTCATGGCCAACGTCCCCGCCTCGGTGCAGGGCTGAACGCCATGACCGACTCCGTGTGGACGCTGCTCCTGGCGCTGGTGGCGCTGGGCGTGATCTTGCAGGTGTTGCGGCGCCGGTTACCGGTCGTCTTCTGGCGGCTCATCGGCTATCCGGTCGTCGCGCTGCGCGTGCTCACCACCTACCGCGCCACCATGGACGCCTGCGGCCTGACCGTCCCGGCTTCGGCTGTGCGGCGCGCGACGGCCCGGATGATGGGGCGGGAGGCGTCCCCCGTACCGCCGCGCCGGTCGCTTCCCCTGCCCACCGGCTCGGGACTCGTGATGCGACTGCGCATGGCGACCGGGCAGGCTCCGGAGGACTTCGCCGCCTCCGCCGACCGGTTGCGCCACGCCTGGGCGGCACACGCCGTCCACATCCGCCCGACCAAGCCGGGACGCCTCGAACTGCGGCTCATCGGCTGGGACGTACTCGCCGACGTGCGTCCCGCCCGGCGCCGGCTCTCCGGCGGACCGCTGACCCTGCCTCTCGCTCTGCGGGACGACGGGAGTTGGCACGTACGGGACTTCCGCACCGTGCCGCACGAACTGATCCTCGGTGCCACTCAGTCCGGCAAGTCCGTCTACCTGCGCAACCTGCTGTGCGGCCTGGCCCGGCAACGGGTCGTCCTCGTCGGCATCGACTGCAAGTGGGGCGTTGAACTGGCGCCGTTCGCGCCCCGGTTGTCCGCGCTCGCCGATACCTCGGACCGTGCGAACGAACTCCTGGACGTACTCCTGGAGGAAATGGAGGAGCGGTTCCGGCTGATCGGCGTCACCTCCGGAGCGGGCCCGGACGCCGTGCTCACCTCCGACGTGTGGGGCCTGCCCGACGCGGTCCGGCCCGTGCCGATCGTGGTCGTCGTCGACGAGGTGGCAGAACTCTTCCTCGCCGCGAGCCGCGACGACGAGAAGCGCCGGGACGCCATGGTCACCAAGCTGATCCGCATCGCCCAACTCGGCCGCGCCGCGGGCATCTACCTGGAAGTGTGCGGACAGCGCTTCGGCTCCGAACTCGGCAAGGGCGCCACCATGCTGCGGGCCCAGCTCACCGGCCGCGTCTGCCACCGGGTCAACGACGAGTCTTCCGCCAACATGGCCCTGGCCGACATCTCCCCGGAAGCCGCGCTCGCCGCGACCGGCATTCCCGCCGACCGCCCCGGTGTGGCCGTCGTCGGAGACTCCTCGGGCGGCTGGTCCCGCGCCCGCTCACCACACCTCACCCTGGACGACGCCGCGGCCGTCTGCCGCGCTACCGCGGACCTGGCCCCGGACCTGCCTCGCCTTGCCGCCTTCCGGCCGGCCGTCGCTCCGGAGGCCGTGGAGAAGCCCACGCCCTCCACCGCCGCCGCCCCGCGCCCGGTGACCGAGTAGCGGCACCTCTTCCCCCGGTCGGCGTGACCGCCTCGCGCCGTGTCCCTACCCCTCCCATGCCTCGAACCGGAAGGAGTCCGTGCCGATGCGTGCCTTCCTGGCCCGTGTGGACGCCGTGATCATCCAAGCCGTCATCGCGGGCGCACTGTCCTTCTCCCACCTGCACGACCTGGCCGAGGCGGCCGGACAGGGCGGCTGGAAGGCGTGGGCCTACCCCGTCTCCGTCGACCTGCTTCTCGTCGCTGCCTGGCGGCGAATGCGCGAACAGCAGCGCTCGGGGCTTCCGTCTGGTGGGTCGCGACTCTGGTTCCTTGTCGCCCTGGCCGCGTCCCTCGGTGCGAACGTCGCCACTGCCGGACTCCTCGACATGGAAGACGTCCCCGCGACGCTCCGGGTGGTTGTCGCGGGCTGGCCGGCCGTCGCCTTCTTCGGCGGCACCCTGCTGGCTCACACGCCCAGCAACCCGGAACCGCTGGACGGACCCACCCCGGTCGCGCCGGACCCGGACGCCCATACACCCACGCCTGAACCTGTCCCGGCCCTGGAGCCTGCGACCGAACCCACCCCGGCGGCCCCAGTGACGGTCCCGGCCGTCCAACTCCCGCCCGCCCTCGTCGACCGCGCCCAGACCCTCGCCCGAGAGCACCAGTTGGCCACCGGCCAGCCGGCCGACCCCGACACCATCCGCGCCAGCCTCGGCCTGCCCCCGTCCATGACCCCCGCCGTCGCCGCCCACCTCTGACAAGGGAGACAACCGCCATGCGCCCGGCTCTGCGCTCCGCCCTGGAGCACGCCGCCGAACTGACTCGCAGCAACCGCCTGGTCGACGCCTTCGCCCTCGGAGAGGCCGTGATCGACCAGGCCACCGACGAGGAACACGCCGAGATCCGCCAGTGGCTCGCCGACCACGCTCACGACTTCACCGGAGAGGACCCCCTGTTGTGAACCCCCGCTTCCGCGACGTCCGCCGCATCGGCCCCGTACAGGTCGCCTCGTACCTCTCCCGAGGCCGTACCCGACACGTCGCCGCCTGCACCGCCCCGCGCTGCGACTTCTCCGCCGAGTACGACAGCCGCGCCGCCGCCGAACTCGCCGCTCGCATCCACCGCTGCCGCGCCTGACAGGAGACGACCGACATGCACGTCCCGCTCTGGCTCGCCCTCCTCGCCGTCGGGGCCCTCGGCGTCCGGCTCGCCCGCCCGCCGTGGTGGCTCGTCGTCGTGCTCCTCCTCGGCGGCTACCTCGCCGCCGGGAGCTTCCTCGCCCCCGCCATCGATCCCGTCCTCAAGTAGCGCCCGTACAGAAGGGAGTTCGCTCCATGTTCAAGCCCAAGTACCCGCCCATGGACACCGCCCCGGTACCTGCCGCGCCGCCTTCGACCGTCCACAGCCTGGTTCCCCTTCAGCGCGCTGCGGCTCCTGCTCCCACAGAGGCGGCTTCGAGCCGTCCTGCCGTGTACTTCACCCCGGGGAGCGTGCTGACCCTCGTGGTGGGCGGCTCCGCCGTCGTCCTGGTCGTGGGGGCTGTCCTGGTCTCCATGCTTCTCGCCGTTGCGATCACTGCGGCTTCTGTGGCCGTCTGCGCGGTCACCGTTCGTTCGATCCTCAAGAGCGACCGCCGCTGACCTCACTTCGTCCGCGTACTGGCTTGCCCATGGTGTCTAGTCCCCTGGACAGGCCAGGCGCTGTCTCGAACTCGTTCCCTCAAGGAGGAACCCGCACATGCGCCCCGAGGCTCCGACCGGAGCCGTCCGTCAACTGGCGGCCCTCGCCCAGCTCGGCGACCTGAGCAACTACGCGCACCAGATCCAACGACTAGGCGGCTGCGAGCGACCTGTACGAATGGAGGGCCACCGCCTGGACGTCCTCGCCGCAACCGGCGAAATCGTCCGAGAGATCGCCGACCACGACCTTCCCGCCGGACAACTCCTCATCCGCTGCAACAACCGCCGCGCAACCCGCTGTGCCGCCTGCGCCGAGGTCTACCGCAAGGACACCTTCCACCTCGTCACAGCCGGCCTGAGCGGCGGCAAGGGCATCGGTCCCACGGTCGCCGAACACCCCCGCGTCTTCGCCACCTTCACCGCACCGTCCTTCGGCCCCGTCCACAACCGGCCCGGTGGCGGACGCTGCCGCTGCGGGCGCCTGCACGCGGACGGAGACGCCGAACTCGGCACCCCTCTGAATGCGGACCGCTACGACTACCGCGCCGCTGTCCTGTGGAACGCCCACGCCGGAGCCTTGTGGGCCCGCTTCGTCACGTACCTCCGCCAGCAGCTCGCATCTCGCGCAGGCATCGGCCGCTCGGAGCTGCGCGACTGCCTCAAGGTGTCGTACGCCAAGGTCGCCGAGTACCAGCGACGGGGCGCCGTCCACTTTCACGCCGTGATCCGCCTCGACGGACCGGACGGAGCCGAGGACACCCCGCCGGCCTGGGCCACAACCCAACTCCTCACCGACGCCATCCGCTCGGCCGCCACCCTCGCCGAGACGCCGGGCCCGGTCCTGGACGGCCGCGCGCACACCTTCCGATTCGGCGAACAACTCGACGTCCGCCCCATCCAGTCCGCCGACTTCACCGGCCCCACCAACCTGAGCAGCCGCGCCGTCGCCGCGTACATCGCCAAGTACGCGACCAAGGGCGCCGAAAGCGCGGGCACCCTGGACCGCCCCATTCGCAACCCCGTCACCGACCTCATCGGCGCCGAAGTCACCGACCACGCCCGACAGATGATCCTCACCTGCTGGCGCCTCGGAGCCCTGCCCGAACTCGAAGAACTGCGCCTGCGCAAGTGGGCTCACATGCTCGGCTTCCGCGGCCACTTCTCCACCAAGTCCCGCGCCTACTCCGTCACTCTCGGCGCCCTGCGCCAGGAACGCGCCGACCACAACGAGGCACGCACCCGCGAACGCGCCGTCGAAGCTGGCCACCCGCTGCCCGACCCGGACACCGTGCTTGTCCTCTCGCACTGGCGCTTCGCTGGCACTGGCTTGACCGACGCCGAGGCCTTGTTCGCCGCTGCTCGACACCCCGCCCCCGAGACAGAAGGAGAACCGACGTGAGCCCGCATCGAGACGAGTTGATGACTGTTCGCCAGGTCCTGGACGAGCTGGGTGGGGTCTCTCGCCGGACGTTTTATCGCTGGCGTGAGCTGGGGCATGGGCCAGCCGCGTTCAAGCTGCCCAACGGGGAGCTCCGGGTGTGGCGGAGTGACTTCTCCACGTGGTTGCGAGAGCTGGAGGCCGCGGCGTGAAGTCTCTCGATGTGAAGGTGTGGGGCGTTCGGAAGCGGAACACGAAGAAGTCGTCTTATGACGTCCGATGGATTGTCGCTGGCAACGTGTTCTCCGAGCAGTTCCGAACCAAGGGACTGGCGGACCACTACCGCTCCAAACTGCTTCAGGCCACCCATGGTGGCGAAGGGTTCGACACGGTCACTGGCCTTCCAGACTCGATGGTCGAAAAGGCGGCCTCGATGAGCTGGTACGTCTTCGCTCTGCGGTACCTCGCCATGAAGTGGCCCCACGCGGCTCCCAACACGCGCAGCGGGATCAACGAGTCTCTGACGGCGGTGACCATGGCGCTCCTGGATGACCGGCCGGGACAGCCTCCCGAAGAACTGATCAGGAAGACGCTCCGCAACTGGGCGTTCGTCCTCCCCGGACCGGATGAGCGCGAGTTGCCCGATGACGTGGCGAACACACTGCGCTGGGTGTCGAAGGCCTCGCGACCCTTGGCAGACCTCGGCGATGCCGCGCTTGCGAGAGCGGTTCTGGATTCGCTGAGACTGAAGCTCGACGGGACTGCTGCGTCCGCGGAAACCGTCCGTCGCAAGCGTCGAACGCTGGTCAATGCGCTGCACTACGCGGTGGACCTCGGAGAGTTCAAAGAGAACCCGGTGACCCGGATTCGGTGGAAGAAGCCGAAGGTTGCTGGCGAGGTCGACCCTCGTGTGGTCGCCAACCCCGAGCAGGCACGGGCTTTGCTGACGGCCGTGTCGTACATCGGCGGGTATGGCCGGGCCCGCGGTCGGCGGCTCGTCGGTCTGTTCGCCTGCATGTACTACGGAGCCTTCCGGCCAGCCGAGGCCGTGGCGCTCACCGAGGCGGACCTGAAGCTTCCCGAACGCGGCTGGGGTACGGCGCTTTTGAACCGGACGCGGCCCAGCGTCGGCAAGCAGTGGACGGATTCGGGCGAGACTCACGACGACCGGGGGCTCAAGAATCGTCCTGCGGAGGAGGTCCGGCTCGTTCCGATTCCGCCTCAGCTCGTCGTCATTCTCAAGCAGCATCTCGACACCTTCGGCACCGCTGAGGATGGGCGACTGTTCACGAACGAGCGTGGGGGAGTGGTCGGCTCGTCGACGTACTACCGCGTGTGGCAGGAAGCTCGGGCGCTGGCACTTTCGCCGGCCGCGGCTGCCTCGCCGCTCGCTGCCCGGCCGTACGACCTCCGGCACTCGGCCTTATCGACCTGGCTCAACTCTGGGGTAGACCCGACCGAGGTAGCCGAGCGGGCAGGGAACAGCGTCGAGGTCCTGCTTGGCCGTTATGCGAAATGCATCGACGGGCGCCAGGAGATCGCCAACCGGAAGATTGAAGACCTTTTGAGTGAGTACGAGTGAGTTGGATCGCTCGGCGAACAGCCCCCAGCCTTTTCGGGTTGGGGGCTTCGTCGTGTACTGGCCGTATCTTCTACGTCGCTGGTTGCTGGATACACCTGTCGCGTCGATTTCCCTTTCGCTGGTGCGCGGGCGCCTCAGGAGTCCCGTCCGATTCGCCCTCTACACGCGGACGGGCAGAGTGCTGACCCTCGCTGTATGGGGGCTGCGAAGAAGTCGACGCGCCGGTTGGGTGGGGCACGGCTGATGTGCCCGTACTGCGGTCTGCCGCAGGAACGGGTGCCGACGCTCGAACACGACTGGGTGCTATTGGAGCCGGACATGGCTCCGCTCGCCCACGTGGTGCCGGCGGAGCATCGGTGGATCGAGACGTCTGACGGGCGGGTGACGGTGTATGGCGTCTGTCCCCCCGATCCGTTCCAGCGGTGCCGCATCGAGCATCGGTTGGCCTGTCCCGAACAAGCCCTGCCCGACCTGTGGCCGTGGCTGACGAGCCTGCGAGGCGAGAACGCGCGCCAGGCCGAGCGGCTGAACGAACCCGAGCCGCCCCGCCCTCCCGAGGAGTGGCCGGACGCCGGATGACGGGCATCGGCTGAATTGCTGGGCTGACCTGGGGCGACGCTCCAAGATCCTGTCCACAAATAGTCCACAGACCCCGACATACGGCGGCTCTGGGCGGCATCCGGCTGCACATACGCGAAGACCCCGGCCTCAGCGTTTCCGCTGGTGACGGGGTCTTTGGGCACCTCATACAAGGTGCCCCCGGCAGGATTCGAACCTGCGCACACGGCTCCGGAGGCCGTTGCTCTATCCCCTGAGCTACGGGGGCGTGTCGGGCGCTTTGTGTGCGGCGACGGGTAGAACCCTACCAGCTCTTTCCGGGGTGATCGCCACGTGTTTTGGTCGGGTGGGTGGTGTCGCGGAGGCGGGAGGGGGGAGTGAGGTGCGAGTGGGGGAGCGGGGTGGAGGTGAGTGGAGTGGGGGCGGCTCCGGTGGTGGGGGCCGTGCGGGGTGGAAGTGGGGAAATCCCGGACGCGGCGGTGGGCGCGGACCTACTCTCGAGTTGTGTCAGGCGTGTCCGGTCGGGTGCTTGTTGTGGACGACAACAAGGTCATCCGGCAGCTGATCAGGGTCAACCTCGAGCTGGAGGGTCTCGAGGTCGTGACCGCGGCCGACGGTGCCGAGTGTCTGGATGTCGTTCATCAGGTTCGGCCCGATCTCGTCACCCTCGACGTCGCGATGCCCCGGCTCGACGGCCTGCGTACCGCCGCTCGGCTGCGTGCCGATCCCCGGACCCGGAACCTGCCCCTCGCCATCGTCAGCGCCTGTACGCAGTACGAGGTCGAGAGCGGGCTCGACGCCGGTGTCGACGCCTTTCTCGCCAAGCCTTTCGAGCCTGCCGAACTCGTGCGGCTTGTGCGGCAGTTGATCGAGCGGAGTGAGGTCGACGGCGGTGCCGTCGGTGATGTCGCCGGCGATATCACCGTCGGTGGCGTCGGTGGCGTCGGTGGGGTCACCAGCGGCTCCAGCCGCTCCAGCGGTCCCGTCGGCCCCAGCGGCCCCATCGGAGGTTCCGTCGAAGGGGCCGAGCGCGTGGGGCATGCCGGGCGTACGGGGAGTGCGGGCAGCGTGGGGTGGGCGGGGCATCCCGGGCATTGAGCCGTACCTGGTTCCGCCGGTTACGTAGTTCTTCGGTCCGAGTTCCTCGGTCCGAGGGTTTCGCCAGTACGCAGCCCCTCGGTCAGTAGGCAGCCCCTCGCTCGGTCCGCGGGTCCACCGGCCCCGGGTCCAAGGTCCCCGGTCCGCGGGTCCACCGCTCCATCGACCTTCCGGTTCCCCGCCCCAGCCTCACGGCCCCCAGGTTCACGGTTCCCCAGGTTCACGGCCCCCGGTTCACCGCCCCGCCCCCACCAATCCCGTCCACATCCCGGACCATCGGCCAAACCGGCTCGCTTTCACACCCCCCTCCTCCCCTAGGCTTGTCCCGTGACTCCCGTCGAGCTCTCCCGGACCGTGCTGCGCGCGGTGCGTCGTGCTGTCGACGGGGGGGAACTCGGCGTCTCCGTGCCCGTGAGTGCGGCGGTCACCCCGCCGGGGCCGGGTGGGTGCGGGGACTTCGCCACGAACATCGCGTTGCGGCTGGCCGGGCCTGCCGGGCGGCCCGCTTCCGAGGTCGCCGCGATCCTGCGGCCGTACATCGAGCGTGATCCCGGGGTCGCCGACGTGACCGTCACCGGGCCCGGTTTCCTCAACATCACCCTTGCGCGCGGCGCCCACGCAGGTCTGGTGGAGACGGTGCTGGAGCAGGGGCCGCGGTACGGGTACGGCGACGCCCTCGCCGGGCAGGTCGTCGAGCTGCGCGTGCCCCACGACACCCGGGCCGAGACCGTCGCCGACGCCCTCGTACGGATCGTCGCCACCCAGGGCGGACACGCCGAGGTGCGGCACGCCGAGCCCGTGAACCTGCGGCCCGTGCCCGCGCCCGAGGACCCCGCCCCCCTCGGTCACGACGCCGCCCGCTGGGCCCTGCTCCACCCCGCGCCGCACGACCGGCCCCGGATCGGCGCCGACCACCTCCTCCAGCGCGAGAGCAACCCCCTCTTCCGCGTCCGTTACGCCCACGCCCGCACCCGGGCCCTGAGCCGTAACGCCGCCGCCCTCGGTTACGGCGGCGACCCCCGGGCCGTGCGCTCCCCGGACGTACGGCAGCCGGACCACGACCGCTCCGGCGTTCCGGCCGGGGCCGGCGCGCCCGTCGGCACCGGGGCGCGTCCCCGCCGTGACGAGGGCCCGCTCCGGACGTCCGTCCCCGTCCTCGCCGACCCCACCCCCGCCCCCGGCGAAGCCGATCTCCTCGCCGCCCTGGCCGAGTATCCGCATGCCCTGCGTCAATCCGCGCGGCACCGGGCGCCCGACCGGCTGGCGCGGCACCTCGTCGTGACCGCCGACGCCGTTCTCGGTTTCCAGTACGTCGTGCTGCCGCTCGGCGACGAGAAACCCTCGGCCGCCCACCGTGCCCGGCTCGCGCTCGCCGAAGCCGCCGGGGCGGTGCTGGCCGGCGGCCTGTCCCTGCTCGGCATCAGCGCACCCCAATACCTTTGACGAAGTAGAGAGCACCGCAGACATGAGCCGTTCCGCACACCCCGCCGGGCCCCGGCACGCCGACGTCCTCACCGAGGGCCACTACAGCGCGCCGCCCGCCGACATCAACGCCCTCGACCCGAAGGTGTGGTCGCGCACCGTCAGCCGTACGCAGGACGGGGTCGTGAGCGTCGGAGGACTCGAAGTCACCGCGCTGGCCGATGAGTTCGGCACTCCCGCCTACTTCCTCGACGAGAGCGACTTCCGGGAGCGGGCGCGTGCCTGGCGCACCGCGTTCGGGCACGACGCCGACGTCTTCTACGCGGGCAAGGCGTTCCTCTCGCGCGCCGTCGTGCGGTGGCTGCACGAGGAGGGGCTCAACCTGGACGTGTGTTCCGGGGGTGAGCTGGCGACCGCCCTGTCCGCGGGGATGCCCGCCGACCGCATCGCCTTCCACGGCAACAACAAGTCCGTCCACGAGATCCGTACCGCCATCGAGGCCGGTGTCGGACGGATCGTGCTCGACTCCTTCCAGGAGATCGTGCGGGTGGCGCACATCGCGCAGTCCCTGGGCAGGCGGCAGCGGGTGCAGATCCGGGTGACCGTGGGCGTGGAGGCGCACACGCACGAGTTCATCGCCACGGCGCACGAGGACCAGAAGTTCGGGATCGCGCTCGCCGACGGGCAGGCCGCCGAGGCCGTACGGCGGGCGCTCGCGCTCGACGCGCTCGAACTCGTCGGGATCCACTCGCACATCGGCTCGCAGATCTTCGACATGGCCGGCTTCGAGGTCGCCGCCCGCCGCGTCGTCGCGCTGCTGGCCGCGGTGCGCGACGAGCACGGGATCGAGCTGCCCGAGATCGACCTCGGCGGCGGTCTCGGCATCGCGTACACCAGCGACGACGACCCCCGCGAGCCGCACGAGATCGCCAAGGCGCTGAGCGAGATCGTGACGCGGGAGTGCGAGGCCGCGAGGCTCAGCACGCCGCGCATCTCCGTGGAGCCGGGGCGCGCCATCGTCGGGCCGACCGCGTTCACGCTGTACGAGGTCGGCACGGTCAAGCCGCTCGACGGGCTGCGGACCTACGTCTCGGTGGACGGCGGCATGTCCGACAACATCAGGACCGCGCTGTACGACGCCGAGTACAGCGTCTCCCTCGTCTCGCGCACCTCCGACGCCGAGCCGATGCTCGTACGCGTCGTGGGCAAGCACTGCGAGAGCGGGGACATCGTGGTCAAGGACGCCTTCCTGCCGGCCGACCTCGCGCCGGGCGACCTGATCGCGGTGCCGGCCACCGGCGCGTACTGCCGGTCCATGGCCAGCAACTACAACCACGCCCTGCGCCCGCCGGTCGTCGCCGTGAAGGACGGCGAGGCCCGGGTGATCGTCCGCCGCGAGACGGAGGAGGACATCCTGCGTCTCGACGTCGGATGACATCGGGTGACAAGAGGTGACTTCAGGTGATCGGATGGACCGGATCGGCCGTACGGGGACCGGGGCGGAAGATCTCCTGTCGTCGCCTGCAAGGAAAATGAAATGGACGTCTCACAATCCGGACTAAGGGTAGAAAGTCCCGTCCGGTGAGTGAGACTGGTCCAACCGAAGACGGTATGAGGAAACGAGGTCGGATGATGCGTACGCGTCCGCTGAAGGTGGCGCTGCTGGGCTGCGGGGTTGTCGGCTCAGAGGTGGCGCGCATCATGACGACGCACGCCGACGACCTCACGGCCAGGATCGGCGCCCCCGTCGAACTCGCGGGTGTCGCCGTCCGCCGGCCCTCCAAGGTGCGCGAGGGCATCGACCCCGCCCTGGTCACCACCGACGCCACCGCCCTCGTCAAACGCGGGGACATCGACGTGGTCGTCGAGGTCATCGGCGGCATCGAGCCCGCCCGGGCGCTGATCACCACCGCGTTCGAGCACGGCGCCTCCGTCGTCTCCGCGAACAAGGCGCTGCTCGCCCAGGACGGCGCGGCCCTGCACGCGGCCGCCGTGGAGCACGGCAGGGACCTCTACTACGAGGCCGCCGTCGCCGGCGCCATCCCGCTGATCCGGCCGCTGCGCGAGTCCCTCGCCGGCGACAAGATCAACCGGGTGATGGGCATCGTCAACGGCACCACCAACTTCATCCTCGACAAGATGGACTCCACGGGCGCGGGGTACCAGGAGGCCCTGGACGAGGCCACCGCGCTCGGGTACGCCGAGGCCGACCCCACCGCCGACGTCGAGGCGTTCGACGCCGCCGCCAAGGCCGCCATCCTCGCCGGGATCGCCTTCCACACGCGGGTGCGCCTCGACGACGTCTACCGCGAGGGCATGACCGAGGTCACCGCCGCCGACTTCGCCTCGGCGAAGGGGATGGGCTGCACCATCAAGCTGCTCGCCATCTGCGAGCGGGCCGCGGACGGGGGCTCGGTGACGGCGCGCGTCCACCCCGCGATGATTCCGCTGACCCACCCCCTCGCCTCCGTGCGCGGCGCGTACAACGCCGTGTTCGTCGAGTCGGAGGCCGCCGGCCAGCTCATGTTCTACGGTCCGGGCGCCGGCGGCGCCCCGACCGCGTCCGCGGTCCTCGGCGACCTGGTGGCCGTGTGCCGCAACAGGCTCGGAGGTTCCACCGGCCCCGGCGACTCCGCGTACGCGCAGCTGCCCGTCTCGCCCATGGGCGAGGTCGTCACGCGGTACCACATCAGCCTCGACGTGGCCGACAAACCCGGTGTCCTCGCCCAGGTCGCCACCGTCTTCGCCGAGCACGGGGTTTCCATCGACACCGTGCGCCAGTCGGGCAAGGACGGCGAGGCCTCCCTCGTCGTCGTCACCCATCGCGCGTCCGACGCGTCCCTCGCCGGAACGGTCGAGGCGCTGCGCGGCCTCGACACCGTGCGGGGTGTCTCCAGCATCATGCGGGTTGAAGGAGAGTAACCAGCAATGACCCACCAGTGGCGCGGAATCATCGAGGAGTACCGGGACCGGCTTCCGGTGTCCGACAGCACGCCGGTCGTGTCGCTCCGCGAGGGCGGTACGCCTCTCGTGCCCGCGCAGGTGCTCTCCGAGCGCACGGGCTGCGACGTCCACCTCAAGGTGGAGGGCGCCAACCCGACCGGTTCCTTCAAGGACCGCGGCATGACCATGGCCATCACGCGGGCGAAGGAGGAGGGCGCGAAGGCCGTCATCTGCGCCTCCACCGGCAACACGTCGGCGAGCGCCGCCGCCTACGCCGTACGCGCCGGGATGGTCTGCGCCGTCCTCGTGCCGCAGGGCAAGATCGCGCTCGGCAAGATGGGCCAGGCCCTCGTGCACGGCGCCAAGATCCTCCAGGTCGACGGCAACTTCGACGACTGCCTGACGCTGGCGCGCTCGCTGTCCGACAACTACCCGGTGGCGCTGGTCAATTCGGTCAACCCGGTGCGCATCGAGGGCCAGAAGACCGCGGCCTTCGAGATCGTGGACATGCTCGGCGACGCGCCCGACATCCACGTCCTTCCGGTGGGCAACGCGGGCAACATCACCGCGTACTGGAAGGGGTACACGGAGTACGCCGCCGACGGCGTGGCCGGGAAGACCCCGCGCATGTGGGGGTTCCAGGCGTCCGGCTCCGCGCCCATCGTGCGCGGCGAGGTCGTCAAGGACCCGTCGACCATCGCCACCGCGATCCGGATCGGCAACCCGGCCTCGTGGCAGTTCGCGCTGGCCGCGCGGGACGAGTCGGGCGGTCTCATCGACGAGGTGACGGACCGTGAGATCCTGCGCGCCTACCGGCTGCTGGCGTCGCAGGAGGGCGTCTTCGTCGAGCCCGCGTCCGCCGCGTCCGTCGCCGGTCTGCTGAAGGCGGCCGAGCAGGGCAAGGTCGACCCGGGCCAGCGCATCGTCTGCACCGTCACCGGAAACGGTCTCAAGGACCCCGACTGGGCCGTCGCGGGCGCTCCGCAGCCGGTCACGGTCCCGGTGGACGCCGCGACGGCGGCGGAGCGGCTCGGTCTGGCGTAGGCCGGGCGGTCCGGTTCGGGCAGGGGTCGGTTCGGTTCGGGCCGGGTCGGTTCAGGCCAGGTCAGGATCGGGCAGGGCCCGGATCGGGTCAGGCCCGGCTCCGGTCGGGTCCGGTCCGGACCCGGCGCGGGTTCAGGCCAGGTCCGGGTCGGGTCCGGCCCGGGTCCGGTGCGGGACTTCGGCTCGAAGCCGTACCCGATCCGGTCGGAGCCGCGACCGGTCCGGTGCGGCGGGGCAGACCCGGATTGGCGTGAAGTCAGGCTTTTCCGGCGGGAATCCATCGGTGGCGGACATGCCGGGGGTGACTCGCCGGGCCGGGCCGGCCTCCCCCGTCCGGACCCGGCGGGAGCGTCCGGAGGGGAGGAACTCGCCACCGACGGGCGGGAAACCGTCGGAAAACCGACGGAAACCGGCCGTTCTCGAGGGTCATCCCCACGCCGACCCGACAGGGGGTGCACGAGGGGCTTACGACACGCATCGTGCGCCTCCTGTGCGCCCTATGTCGCCACAGAACCTTCCTTCGATAGGCTGTACCGAACCCGCCCGCCGCATATGCCGCGGCGTCGCGCGGTCTTCGCGGACTCCGGGTCCCGTACCCGTCCGTCGCGGTCCGTCCCGAAGTCCCCGTCCATTCGACATCTCGTACGTCACGCAGCTCAAGGAGAGTCATCGAGCGATGGCCGGTCCAGCGTTTCGCGCCGCCGCCGTCCGGGTGCGCGTCCCCGCCACCAGTGCCAACCTCGGCCCGGGTTTCGACGCCTTCGGCCTGTCACTGGGGCTCTACGACGACGTGGTCGTCCGGGTGGCCGACTCAGGACTGCACATCGACATCGCGGGTGAGGGCAGCGAGACGCTGCCCCGCGACGAGAGGCATCTCCTCGTACGCTCCCTGCGCACCGCCTTCGACCTGCTCGGCGGACAGCCGCGCGGTCTTGAGATCGTCTGCGCCAACCGCATCCCGCACGGCCGGGGCCTCGGCTCCTCGTCGGCCGCCATCTGCGCCGGCATCGTCGCCGCCCGCGCGGTGACGATAGGCGGGGAAAGCAGGCTCGACGACACCGCGCTCCTGGAGCTCGCGACCGAGATCGAGGGACACCCCGACAACGTCGCGGCCTGCCTGCTCGGCGGATTCACCCTCTCCTGGATGGAGTCCGGTGCCGCCCGGGCCATCAGGATGGACCCCGCGGACTCCATCGTTCCGGTGGTCTTCGTCCCCGGGAAGCCCGTGCTCACCGAGACCGCGCGCGGTCTGCTGCCGCGCACCGTCCCGCACGTCGACGCCGCCGCCAACGCGGGCCGCGCCGCACTGCTCGTCGAGGCGCTGACCCGGCGCCCCGGGCTGCTGCTGCCCGCCACCGAGGACCGGCTGCACCAGGAGTACCGCGCCCCGGCGATGCCGGAGAGCGCCGCGCTCGTGGACCGTCTGCGCGCCGACGGAATCCCGGCTGTCATCTCCGGCGCGGGACCCACGGTCCTCGCGCTCGCGGACCGCGCGTCGGCCGACAAGGTGGCCGATCTCGCAGGTCAGGGCTGGGCCGCCAACCGTCTGGACCTCGACGCCCAGGGGGCGTGCGTGTTGCCCCTCGCACCTGTCGAGGTCGATTGACGACGCACGATTGCCGGATTTGGAGAGGGGGAATGTTTGTTGGATCCGGTAGTGTTAACCTCAAGTCTGCACCCGACCCCACCATGGCGAGGTGCTTCGCGTCCCTGTCCGGGACACCCATTCTTCCGGGAGCCTCCCAAACTGCTACGTGCCTTGCATTGGGTGCCATGCGCTGAGCAGTGCTGAGCACGCTCCGGAACCGGCGTGACCGAGCCGATGACACCGAACCTCAGTGCCACGGCTCCGGAACCGTCATCACCAGCAATGTCTTCCGCCGCTTTGGCGGACCACCGCCCCGGCACGGTCCACACAGCAAGGGCCAATGCCGGACAGCACAACCGGTCGCCGAGCCAGACAGGCCGACGTCCGCTCCAGGGAAGGACCCTTCGTGAGCGACACCACCGATCTGATGGGCGCGCGTGTCGAGGAGACCGCTGCCGCGCCCGCCACGGACGCCTCCGCGCCTGCCACCGGTGCCGGCTCCAGGCGACGCCGCGGTACCGGCCTCGAGGGCATGGTGCTGGCCGAGCTGCAGCAGGTCGCATCCGGCCTCGGGATCAGGGGCACCGCGCGCATGCGCAAGAGCCAGCTGATCGAGGTCATCAAGGAGGCCCAGGCCGGAGGGGGCGCTCCGGCCAAGGCCGCGTCCGACGCCGCCGAGACCAAGCCGAAGCGCCGGACCACCTCGAAGGCCCGTACGGGCGAGGCGGCCGCGGCCCCGGCAGCGGACAAGGCCGAGAAGGTCGCCGAGAAGGCCGTGGCCCAGCAGCAGATCGACATCCCCGGCCAGCCGGCCGGCGGTCCCTCCCGCACGAGCGAGGCCGACCGCGGGGCAGAGGCCGAGCGTGGGGCGGACGAGGCCCCCGCCGAGCGCCGCCGTCGCCGCGCCACCGCCGAGGCGGGCAGCCCCGAGACGGTCACCGCCGAGGCGAAGACCGAGACGCAGGGCGACACCGAGGGCGCCGAGGGCCGCCGTGAGCGCCGTGACCGCCGTGACCGCGACCGGGGCGGCCGTGACCGCGACCGTCGTCCGGCCAAGGGCGACGAGCAGCAGGGCGGCCAGGGCGCCGGCCAGCAGCGTCCGGACCGTCAGGAGCGCCAGGACCGCCCGGACCGTCAGCAGCAGGGCGGCGGCCGTCAGGACCGCCAGCAGCCGCGCGACAACGGACCGCAGGACGACGACGACTTCGAGGGCGGCCGTCGCGGCCGTCGCGGCCGTTACCGGGACCGCCGTGGTCGTCGTGGACGCGACGAGATCGCCGAGCCGCAGGTCGCCGACGACGACGTGCTGATCCCCGTCGCGGGCATCCTCGACATCCTCGACAACTACGCGTTCATCCGCACCTCGGGCTACCTGCCGGGCCCCAACGACGTGTACGTCTCCCTCGCCCAGGTCCGCAAGAACGGTCTGCGCAAGGGCGACCACGTCACCGGCGCGGTCCGCCAGCCCAAGGACGGCGAGCGCCGCGAGAAGTTCAACGCGCTCGTGCGCCTGGACTCGACCAACGGCATGGCCCCCGACTCCGGTCGCGGCCGCCCCGAGTTCAACAAGCTCACGCCGCTCTACCCGCAGGACCGGCTCCGCCTGGAGACCGACCCGGGTGTGCTGACGACCCGCATCATCGACCTCGTCGCGCCCATCGGAAAGGGTCAGCGCGGTCTGATCGTGGCCCCGCCGAAGACCGGCAAGACCATGATCATGCAGGCGATCGCCAACGCGATCACGCACAACAACCCCGAGTGCCACCTGATGGTCGTCCTGGTCGACGAGCGTCCGGAAGAGGTCACCGACATGCAGCGGTCGGTCAAGGGCGAGGTCATCTCCTCGACCTTCGACCGTCCGGCCGAGGACCACACCACGGTCGCCGAGCTCGCCATCGAGCGCGCCAAGCGCCTGGTGGAGCTGGGCCACGACGTCGTCGTGCTGCTCGACTCGATCACGCGTCTGGGCCGTGCGTACAACCTCGCCGCCCCGGCCTCCGGCCGCATCCTGTCCGGTGGTGTCGACTCGACCGCGCTGTACCCGCCGAAGCGCTTCTTCGGTGCCGCGCGCAACATCGAGGACGGCGGCTCGCTGACCATCCTGGCCACCGCGCTCGTCGACACCGGCTCGCGCATGGACGAGGTCATCTTCGAGGAGTTCAAGGGCACCGGCAACGCCGAGCTCAAGCTCGACCGCAAGCTCGCCGACAAGCGCATCTTCCCCGCGGTGGACGTCGACGCGTCCGGTACCCGCAAGGAGGAGATCCTGCTCGGCAGCGACGAGCTCGCCATCACCTGGAAGCTGCGCCGCGTGCTGCACGCGCTCGACCAGCAGCAGGCGATCGAGCTGCTCCTCGACAAGATGAAGCAGACGAAGTCGAACGCCGAGTTCCTGCTCCAGATCCAGAAGACCACGCCGTCGCCGGGCAACGGCAACGACTGACGTCTTCACGAGCGAGGCCCGGACGACCGGAGTTCGCAGAGCAGAACAGCAAAGGGCCGCCCCCGTCACCCAGGTGACGGGGGCGGCCCTTTGCGCCGTCCGGGACACGTGTACGATCTCGCCCTTGAACTACTGCTGAAGCAGATCTGAACTCTTAATCTCTGAGGGGGGACTTGAGTGGATACGTCCACGTCCGGGGGCGGTAGGCACCGGCGCCGCATACGGATCGCCGTACCGGTCGCCGCGGCCGGCATCGCCGCCGCCGTCGCCGGAGCGCTCCTGGTGTCGTCCGCGAACGCCGCGCCCAGCCCGACGCTGCCCACGCCCACCGTGCGGCCCACCCACGCGACGCCGTCCCTGGCCGAGCTGGAGAAGCGCGTCGCGGGTGCCGTCGCCGGTGACGACATCGCGGGCCGGACGACCCAGAAGACGTCGCTGAGCGCCGGTACGAACACGGCGAAGGTCGACCCGAAGATCATCGGCGGCACCACGACCACCATCTCCACGGCCCCGTGGATGGCGCAGCTCTGGTACTACGACGAGGCCAACGGCATCGGCTTCTTCTGCGGTGGCTCCGTCGTGTCGCCGACGAAGATCCTCACCGCCGCGCACTGCGTCAAGGGCTACGACTGGAGCGCCAACGGCGCCGTCGTCACCGGCACCGCCCAGCTGGCGAGCGGCAGCACGCTGCCGTCGGGGGCCACGGTCACCGCTCCCCTGCGGCAGTGGAACCACCCGTCGTACAGCTCGACGACCATCGACAACGACATCGCGGTCATCACGCTGGCGAGCCCGGTCAAGGCCACGCCGATCCGTATGACGACGTCCGGCGACACCGCGTCGTACGCGTCCGGCACCCAGGCGAAGGTCTACGGCTGGGGCCGCACCTCGTCCACCTCGGACGACATCTCCCCGGCGCTGAAGACGGCCACGCTGCCGATCAACTCGGACACCACGTGCGGCAACACCTACGGCAGTGACTTCGTCAAGGGCCACATGGTGTGCGCGGGAACCAAGGCGACCGGCTCCGACGCCGGCACCACCACGGCCTGCAACGGCGACTCCGGCGGCCCGCTGGTCGTGAACGGCCGCATCGTCGGCGTGGTGTCCTGGGGCGTCGAGGACTGCGTCGCGCAGGGCGCGTACAGCGTCTTCTCGAAGGTCAGCACCTACGTCGGCGCCGCCTACCCGCGCGTCGAGGACACCAACCTGAACGGCGACCACAAGGCCGACCTGTGGGTCCGCAACGCGTCGACCAAGACGGGTTACGAGAAGGACTCCAACGGCACCTCGTTCGGCGCCCGTCAGTCGTGGGGTTCGTGGGCCGGCGTGAACGTCGTGCTCCAGACCGACCTCAACCGTGACGGCTACCAGGACTTCGTGGTCCGCGAGAGCGCCAGCGGCGACGTCTACTGGATGCACTGGCTGCCGTCGGTCGGGGACTGGGCCAACGACAAGATCTTCAGCGGCTGGGGAACCCGCCAGCGGATCATCGCCCCCGGCGACCTCAACACCGACGGCCTGCCCGACATCCTCTCCGTCGACTCCGCCGGAGTGATGTGGGAGTACCCGGGCAAGGGCAACGGCACCTTCTCGGCGCGGGTCCAGGTCAGCACCGGCTGGAGCCAGTACAACTCGGTGCGCGCGCACGGCGACTTCACCGGCGACGGCAAGGCCGACCTGATCGCGCGCAGCAAGACCGGCTCGTACGTCTACCTGTACAAGGGCACGGGCAAGACCGGCAGCGGAGCCTTCTCCACCCGCATCAAGGTGCGCACGTGGGCCGACTACAACGCCTTCGACGCCCCCGGTGACGTGACCGGCGACGGCAAGGCCGACTTCCTGGCCCGCACCCCCGGCGGCACGCTCTACCTCTACAAGGGGACCGGAAAGGCCACCAGCGAGATCTTCGCCACGAGGATCTCGGTCGGTACGGACTTCAAGCAGTACGACATCTTCGGCTGACACGGCAGGCGAGCGGGTCCTTCCCGCTCGGGCCGAACACACAGGGTGTCCACCGCGTCGCGCGGTGGGCACCCTGTGCCGTGCAACCCTTCGCCGGGTTTACCCGTCTGACCGTACGGAGTGACCATGGAGCGGTACGCCTCGTCACGACCACAGGGCTTGGCCCTGAAAGCAGGGGGTAACCGACCGCGAAGAGGAAGCCGAGGAACGCATGCCCGCCGAGAGCACGCCGGAGCCCGCGATACCGGGTGACCCCGGTGACAGCACTCCGCCCCGCCCCGGGGGCGGCCGCAGCAAGGCCCGCAGCAGGCGCAGCAAGGCCCTGCTCGTCACGGCCTGGACCGCGGCGGGCGTCGTGGCGCTCGGCGGTGCCGGGGCCGGCTACCTGTTCTTCAAGCTCAACGGCAACCTGAAGAGCGTCGACATCGACCACGCGCTCGGCAGCGACCGGCCCCTCAAGGTCGACAACGGTTCGCAGAACATCCTGGTCCTCGGCTCCGACACCCGCTCCGGCACCAACAGGAAGCTGGGCGGGGGCACCGACGACGGCAGCGCCCGCTCCGACACGGCGATGGTCGTCCACGTCCACAAGGGCCACAAGAGGGCCAGCGTGGTCTCCATCCCCCGGGACACCCTCGTCGAGCGGCCCTCCTGCACCGACTCCGGGGGAACCGTCCACCGCGCGGTCTCCGGCGCGATGTTCAACTCCGCCTACTCCACCGGCGGCGCCGCCTGCGCGGTGAAGACCGTCGAGTCCATGACCGGCATCCGCATGGACCACTACATCGAGATCGACTTCAGCGGCTTCCGAAAGCTCGTCGACGACCTCGGCGGCGTCACGGTCACCACGACCAGGGCCATCTCCGACCGGGAGAGCCATCTGAACCTGCCGGCCGGGTCCCACGAGCTCGACGGCAAGCAGGCGCTCGGCCTGGTCCGTACCCGGCACGGCGTCGGCGACGGTTCCGACCTCGGCCGCATCCAGCTCCAGCAGGCGTTCATGAAGGCCATGGTCGACAAGGTCAAGGACATCGGGCTCCTGTCCAACCCGAAAAGGCTGTACGACCTCGCCGACACCGCCACCAAGACGGTGACCACCGACTCAGGCCTCGGCAGCGTCACCGACCTCGCCTCCTTCGCGAGCGGCCTCAAGGGCATCGGCTCGTCCCACATGACCATGGTGACGATGCCGGTCCAGTACGACCCGGCCGACGCCAACCGCGTCCTGGTCGACAAGACCAAGGCCGAGCTGGTGTGGAAGGCGCTGAAGGCCGACCAGCCGGTCCCCGAGGCGGCCACCGAGGGAACCGCCACCGGCGCCGCGAAGGGCGTCGTCACCCCCGGCTGAGCCCCGGCGTGCGTGCGCGCGGGGCGGCGCCGGCCCGCGCGCGGACCCCGGACGGCCCGCGCGCAGGCTTCGGTCGGCCGTGCGCGGACCTCGGGGAATAGACCGCCGCGTCCCCCCGTTTTGGGGGATACGGCCAGTGCTGGCAAACTGGTACGTCGGCCCCGGTTCACGCATCCGCATCCCGCGGCGGCGACCCGGTGCCCTCCCGAAACTAGGAGACACCTTGAAGCGCGACATCCACCCCGAGTACGTCGAGACGCAGGTCAGCTGCACCTGTGGCGCGTCGTTCACCACCCGCAGCACGATCTCCAGCGGCACCATCCGCGCCGAGGTCTGCTCCGAGTGCCACCCGTTCTACACGGGCAAGCAGAAGATCCTCGACACCGGTGGCCGTGTGGCCCGCTTCGAGGCCCGCTTCGGCAAGGCTGCCGCTTCCAGCAAGTAGCGAGCCCACAGCGCCGGTCTTCGGAGTCCCCCGTACGGGGACGCCGGGACCGGCGCTTTGCGGTCCAGCCCCCTCCCCGGGCTCTCGACGCGTTCGAGCAGGGGAACCCATGCCGTACCTACGCCCCCGCGCCCGCACGGAGCTGGGGACAGTCCATTGGAGCCGGAGATGTTCGAGGCGGTCGAGGAACTGATCGGCGAGCACGCCGATCTGGAGAAGAAGCTCGCTGACCCGTCGGTCCACGCCGACCAGGCCAACGCGCGCAAGCTCAACAAGCGCTACGCCGAGCTGACCCCGATCGTCGCGACGTACCGCTCCTGGAAGCAGACCGGGGACGACATCGGCACGGCCAAGGAGCTCGCCGCCGACGACCCCGACTTCGCCGCAGAGGTCAAGGACCTGGAGAAGCAGCGCGAGGAGCTCACCGACAAGCTCCGCCTGCTGCTCGTCCCGCGCGACCCGAGCGACGACAAGGACGTCATCCTGGAGATCAAGGCGGGCGCCGGCGGCGACGAGTCCGCCCTGTTCGCCGGTGACCTGCTGCGCATGTACCTGCGCTACGCCGAGCGCATCGGCTGGAAGACCGAGATCATCGACTCCACCGAGTCCGAGCTCGGCGGCTACAAGGACGTCCAGGTCGCCGTGAAGACCAAGGGCGGCCAGGGCGCCACCGAGCCCGGCCAGGGCGTCTGGGCCCGCCTGAAGTACGAGGGCGGCGTGCACCGCGTGCAGCGCGTGCCCTCCACCGAGTCCCAGGGCCGCATCCACACCTCCGCCGCCGGTGTCCTCGTCACGCCCGAGGCCGAGGAGGTCGACGTCGAGATCCACGCGAACGACCTCCGCATCGACGTCTACCGCTCCTCGGGTCCCGGCGGCCAGTCCGTGAACACGACCGACTCCGCCGTGCGCATCACGCACATTCCCACCGGAGTCGTCGCCTCCTGCCAGAACGAGAAGAGCCAGCTGCAGAACAAGGAGCAGGCGATGCGTATCCTGCGCTCCAGGCTCCTCGCGGCCGCGCAGGAGGAGGCGGAGCGGGAGGCCGCCGACGCCCGCCGCAGCCAGGTCCGCACGGTCGACCGCTCCGAGAAGATCCGTACGTACAACTTCCCGGAGAACCGCATCTCGGACCACCGCGTCGGCTTCAAGGCGTACAACTTGGACCAGGTCCTCGACGGTGAGCTCGACGCCGTCATCCAGGCCTGCGTCGACGCGGACTCGGCAGCCAAGCTCGCCGCCGCATAACCCACGACAACAGCTCAGCCCCGGAGGACCAGCGTGAACCTGCTGCTCGCGGAAGTGGCCCAGGCCACCCAGCGGCTGGCCGACGCCGGCGTGCCCTCGCCGCGCAACGACGCGGAGGAGCTCGCCGCCTTCGTGCACGGCGTGAAGCGGGGCGAGCTGCACACCGTCAAGGACGCGGACTTCGACGCCCGCTACTGGGAGGTGACCGCGCGCCGCGAGGCCCGCGAACCGCTCCAGCACATCACCGGGCACGCCTACTTCCGCTACCTCGAACTCCAGGTGGGGCCCGGCGTCTTCGTCCCCCGCCCGGAGACCGAGTCGGTCGTCGGCTGGGCCATAGACGCCGTCCGCGCGATGGACGTCGTCGAACCGCTGATCGTCGACCTGTGCACCGGCTCGGGCGCCATCGCGCTCGCCCTCGCCCAGGAGGTCCCGCGCTCCCGCGTGCACGCCGTGGAGCTGTCCGAGGACGCCCTGCGGTGGACGCGCAAGAACGTCGAGGGGTCCAGGGTCGACCTGCGCCAGGGAGACGCCCTCACGTCGTTCCCCGACCTCGACGGCCAGGTCGACCTGGTGATCTCCAACCCTCCGTACATCCCGCTCACCGAATGGGAGTACGTGGCTCCGGAGGCCCGGGACTACGACCCCGAGCTCGCCCTGTTCTCCGGCGAGGACGGACTCGACCTCATCCGGGGCATCGAGCGCACCGCGCACCGGCTGCTGCGCCCCGGCGGCGTCGTCGTCATCGAGCACGCCGACACCCAGGGCGGACAGGTGCCCTGGATCTTCACCGAGGAGCGGGGCTGGGCCGACGCGGCCGACCACCCGGACCTCAACAAACGGCCGCGGTTCGCGACCGCCCGCAAGGCGATGCCGTGAGCACGGCCCACGAGGCCGCGGCGCACGAGGCCGCGGCGCACGGCGGCGCCGCCGCGCGTCGGCGCACCGCGTCCGCCCGCCGTGTCACGCTCGACCGCATCGCGTTGCGCACCCCCAGCCAGCAGTACGTGTACGAGGAGGCCCGCTAAATGGCACGGCGATACGACACCAACGACGCGACCGACCGCGCGACAGGTCTGCGTGAGGCGGCGTCCGCCGTCCGCCGTGGCGAGCTGGTGGTCCTCCCCACCGACACCGTCTACGGCATCGGCGCCGACGCGTTCACCTCGGAGGCCGTCGCCGACCTGCTCGACGCCAAGGGCCGGGGCCGCAACATGCCCACCCCCGTCCTCATCGGCTCCCCGAACACCCTGCACGGCCTCGTCACGGACTTCTCCGAGATGGCCTGGGAGCTCGTCGACGCGTTCTGGCCGGGCGCCCTGACCCTCGTCGCCAGGCACCAGCCCTCGCTCCAGTGGGACCTGGGGGACACCCGGGGCACGGTGGCGATCCGCATGCCGCTGCACCCCGTCGCCATCGAGCTCCTCACGGAGGTCGGCCCGATGGCCGTCTCCTCCGCCAACCTCACCGGCCACCCCGCGCCGGAGGACTGCGACGCCGCCCAGGGCATGCTCGGCGACTCCGTCTCCGTCTACCTGGACGGCGGTCCGACCCCGGGCATCGTGCCCTCCTCGATCGTCGACGTCACCGGCAAGGTGCCCGTCCTGCTGCGCGCGGGAGCCCTGTCGGCGGAGGAGCTCCGGAAGGTCGTACCCGACCTCGAGGTGGCGAATTGACAGCCCCCCAGTCCCCCGGGCTCCCGGCTCGGCCGGAGCAGGGAGCAGCCCCATGCGTGGCATAGGCCCGGGGATCACCGGGGCCGGCGGATCCCCGAGCGGGTCCTTCCGCATCCTCCACGTCAGCACCGGCAACGTGTGCCGCTCGCCCATCACCGAGCGGCTGACCCGGCACGCCCTGGCGGACCGGCTCGGCGACCCGCTGTGGGGCGGTCTCATCGTGGAGAGCGCCGGCACGTGGGGCCACGAGGGCGCGCCCATGGAGGCCAACGCC
Source organism: Streptomyces sp. NPDC058751 (assembly GCF_042746485.1). NCBI lineage: Bacteria > Bacillati > Actinomycetota > Actinomycetes > Kitasatosporales > Streptomycetaceae > Streptomyces > Streptomyces sp. NPDC058751. The sequence continues at coordinate 89,780 of NZ_JBHYPZ010000021.1, forward strand.
GCCACCGTCCTGACCGACCTCGGCGCGGACCCCTCGGGCTTCGTGGGCCGCGAACTCCTCGACGACCACGTCATCCGCGCCGACCTGGTCCTGACGGCCACCCGTGACCACCGCGCCCAGGTCATCTCCATGGGCCACTCCGCCGGCCTGCGCACCTTCACGCTGAAGGAGTTCACCCGGCTGGTGCGCGCCATAGACACCGCGACCCTGCCGCCCCTCCAGGACGGCGTGGTCGAGCGGGCCGTGGCCCTGGTGCGGGCCGCCGCCGCGCTGCGCGGCTGGCTGCTGGCCCCGACCGCGGAGGCGGACGAGGTGCACGACCCGTACGGGGCGCCCCTGCCGTTCTTCCGGTCCATCGGGGACGAGATCAACGAGGCGCTGGACCCGGTCGTCACCGCTCTGACGGGGGTACCCGCGCGGACCTGACACCGGGCGGGCCAACGGCACCGGTCCTACATTGGACGTAAGCGTCCCCCGCAGATGTCCGGAGTCCACCATGCCGGTCGCCACCGTGCCCGAGACGGATGTCCTGAGCCGCCAGGATCCCGAGCTCGCCGAGATCCTGCTCGGTGAGCGGGACCGGCAGTCGACCACGCTGCAACTCGTCGCGGCCGAGAACTTCACCTCGCCGGCCGTGCTGGCCGCGCTCGGCTCGCCGCTGGCGAACAAGTACGCGGAGGGCTATCCCGGCGCCCGCCACCACGGCGGCTGCGAGATCGTCGACGCCGCCGAGCGGATCGCCGTCGACCGCGCCAAGGCCCTCTTCGGCGCCGATCACGCCAACGTGCAGCCCCACTCCGGGAGTTCGGCCGTCCTGGCCGCGTACGCCGCCCTGCTGCGCCCCGGTGACACCGTCCTGGCGATGGGCCTGCCCTTCGGCGGTCATCTCACCCACGGGTCGCCCGCGAACTTCTCCGGCCGCTGGTTCGACTTCGTCGGCTACGGCGTCGAGGCGGAGTCGGGACTGATCGACTACGAGCAGGTGCGCACCCTGGCCCGCGCCCGTCGTCCCAAGGCCGTCGTCTGCGGGTCGATCTCGTATCCCCGGCACATCGACTACGCGCTGTTCCGGGAGATCGCCGACGAGGTCGGCGCCTGCCTCATCGCGGACGCCGCCCACCCCATCGGGCTCGTCGCGGGGGGAGCGGCGCCGAACCCGGTGCCGTACGCGGACGTCGTGTGCGCCACCACGCACAAGGTGCTCCGGGGGCCGCGCGGCGGCATGCTGCTGTGCGGCGCGGAACTGGCCGAGCGGGTGGACCGGGCCGTCTTCCCGTTCACCCAGGGCGGCGCGCAGATGAACACCATCGCGGCCAAGGCCGTCGCGTTCGGCGAGGCGGCGACCCCGGCCTTCACGGCGTACGCCCACCAGGTGATCGCCAACGCGCGGGTGCTGGCGGCGGGACTGGAGGCGGAGGGGCTGGCGGTCACCACGGGCGGCACCGACACGCACCTGCTGGTGGCGGATCCGGCGCCGCTGGGTGTCGACGGGCGCACCGCGCGGGGCCGGCTGGCGGCCGCCGGTATGGTCCTCGACACCTGTGCTCTGCCTCACGGCGACACCCGCGGTCTGCGGCTCGGCACCGCGGCGCTGACCACCCAGGGGATGGGGGAGCCGGAGATGGCACGGGTCGCGGCCCTGTTCTCCGGGGTGCTGCGGGACGAGGTCGACAGCCGGACGGCACGGGACGAAGTGCGGGAACTGACCGGAAGATTTCCGCCCCATCCGGACTGAGCGGGGGTACGCGTACCGAGCCGCACAGCCACACGTGCAACCATCGTCGCTACCCGAAAGTCCTCAACCATATGCGTGCATCGCTAGGGTGTGGGGCTGTGATGGCCAGCGAGACCTGTGGGGAAGCCCGTGCGTGAATACCTGCTGACGCTCTGCATCACGGCCGCGGTGACGTACCTGCTGACAGGGCCGGTACGGAAATTCGCGATCGTGGCCGGAGCCATGCCGGAAATCCGGGCGCGCGACGTGCACCGTGAACCCACGCCGAGGCTCGGCGGCATCGCCATGTTCTTCGGCCTGTGCGCCGGTCTGCTGGTCGCCGACCACCTGAAGAACCTCAACGCGGTCTTCCAGAACTCCAACGAACCGCGCGCCCTGCTCTCCGGCGCCGCGCTGATCTGGCTGATCGGCGTGCTGGACGACAAGTTCGAGATCGACGCCCTGATCAAGCTGGGCGGCCAGATGATCGCCGCCGGTGTGATGGTCATGCAGGGTCTGACGATCCTGTGGCTGCCGATCCCCGGGGTGGGCCTGGTCGCGCTGACCCAGTGGCAGGGCACGCTGCTGACGGTGGCGCTCGTCGTCATCACGATCAACGCGGTCAACTTCGTGGACGGCCTCGACGGGCTGGCCGCCGGCATGGTGTGCATCGCGTCCGCCGCGTTCTTCCTGTACGCCTACCGGATCTGGTACTCGTACGGCATCGAGGCCGCCGCCCCGGCGACGCTGTTCGCGGCGATCCTGATGGGCATGTGCCTGGGCTTCCTGCCGCACAACATGCACCCCGCGCGGATCTTCATGGGTGACTCCGGCTCGATGCTCATCGGTCTCGTGCTGGCCGCAGGCGCCATCTCCATCACCGGGCAGATCGACCCCGACGTGATGAACCTGTTCTCCGGTTCCGAGCGCAACACCGTGCACCAGACGGTGCCGGTGTTCATCCCGCTGCTCCTGCCGCTGACGATCATCGCGATCCCGGCCGCCGACCTGGTGCTCGCGATCGTGCGGCGCACCTGGCGCGGGCAGTCGCCGTTCGCCGCCGACCGGGGGCATCTGCACCACCGCCTCCTGGAGGTCGGCCACTCGCACAGCCGCGCGGTCCTGATCATGTACTTCTGGTCGGCGCTGATCGCCTTCGGCGCCCTCGCGTACTCGGTCAACTCCGGGGCCATGTGGAGCGTGCTCATCATCGCGGCGTTCAGCGCCGTCGGTCTCGTGCTGCTCCTGCTGCCGCGCTTCACCCCGCGGGCCCCGCGCTGGGCCGAGTTCCTCCTGCCGCCGCGCTACCGCCGCCGCAGGGCCGCCGCGGCCGCCGCCGGGGACGCGGTGCCCGTGACCCACGAGACGGCCTCCGCGGGCGAGCCGGACGGGGCCCGTGAGCACGCCGCTCCGGCGGTCGTCGGAGTCTCGGGAGTCAATGGAGCGACGGCGATCGGTACGCGTCCGCGACTGCTGGACCGGCGCGAGGCCGAGTCCTCGCGCTGATCCGAAGGTAAGAATCTGACTAACGCGTGACCAAACCATGGTGGAGCGAAGCACCCCAATATCAGACAAAGGGGTGCTGGGAATGCACAGACGTGCAGCTTCACTCTCACGTGTGACAGTCAGCACACCAACCAGGTAAAGACCTCATCAAATAGTTTGTGATACGGTTCACGAGAACCCAGGGCAGAGCCGAAGGACCCTCGTACGACGGTCCCTTGGCGTGAGGTTCTCTCTCGGCCCGGGACTACGCTCGTCCATGACGACACGCCCCCCTTAGCAAGCGGAGTTGCCGCCATGCCGTCCAATGACGCCCGGATCCTCCTTCAGGCCGCTGTGCCCACAGCTGCCGTCGGCGCGATTGCCGCCGTCGTCAGCGGTGCGGTCGCCGGCGGCAAGGGAGCGCTCGGGGCGGTCGTCGCGACGCTGGTGGTGCTCCTTTTCATGGGGCTGGGCCTCTACGTCCTGCAGCGCACTGCCAAATCGCTTCCGCACTTGTTCCAGGCGATGGGTCTCCTGCTCTACACGGCGCAGATTCTTTTGCTCTTCATCTTTGTCGCCGCGTTCAAGAACACATCGCTGTTCAATCCCAAGTCCTTCGCGCTCACCCTGGTCGCCACCACCCTCGCGTGGATCGGCGCACAGGCACGTGCCCATATGAAGGCCAAGATCCTTTACGTCGAACCCGAGTCCTCGAAGGCCGAAAAGCCCGAGAACAAGGGCCCGTCGTCGTGAAAGGTAGGGCCGGGATAAGTGCACGCAGGAGATCCTGCTATCGTCCGGTGCCAACTGCGGCATCGCGGGCGCGGGCATCTGAGCTGACGCCTGTTCGATCGCGAGGCTTGATGCCCCTCTGCCGCCCCCACACCCGTAACACCAGCCCAGTGCCGAACCGCGGCCGCACGCCGCGCCGACACAACGAGGATGCCGTACCTATGCGCCACGCTGAAGGAGCCCGCGGTGAGTGCTGACCCGACGCAGGTGCTCGCCTTCGAGACCGACTGCCACATCTTCGACGGTTGTGGCTTCCCGGCACCCGGCCTGCACTCGTTCCTGTTCGAGCCCATCTGGGGCGACGCGGACAGCAACCTGTACTTCAACAAGACGATGCTCCTGGCACTGCTGGGCTCGATTGTCATCGTCGGCTTCTTCTGGGCCGCCTTCCGTAAGCCGAAGATCGTCCCGGGCAAGCTCCAGATGGTCGCCGAGGCCGGCTACGACTTCGTCCGCCGCGGCGTCGTCTACGAGACGATCGGCAAGAAGGAGGGCGAGAAGTACGTTCCGCTCATCGTCTCGCTGTTCTTCTTCGTCTGGATGATGAACCTCTGGTCGATCATTCCGATCGCCCAGTTCCCGGTCACCGCGATCATCTCGTACCCGCTGGTGCTGGCCCTGATCGTCTACGTTCTGTGGGTCTCCCTGACCTTCAAGCGCCACGGCTTCGTGGGCTTCTTCAAGAACGTCACGGGCTACGACAAGTCGCTCGGCCCGGTCCTCCCGCTCGCCATGACGATCGAGTTCTTCTCGAACCTGCTCGTCCGCCCGTTCACGCACGCCGTGCGACTCTTCGCGAACATGTTCGCGGGCCACACGCTGCTGCTGCTGTTCACGATCGCGAGCTGGTACCTGCTCAACGGCGTGGGCATCGCCTACGCGGGCGTCTCGTTCATCATGACCATCGTGATGACGGCCTTCGAGCTCTTCATCCAGGCCCTGCAGGCGTACGTGTTCGTGCTGCTGACCTGCACCTACATCCAGGGCGCGCTGGCCGAGCACCACTGAGCACCGCTGAGCGCCCCTCCTCGACCCCCGCACTCGTCCGGTGGCCAACCCCCACCGGTCCGTAAAGAAAAGGAAGAACTGGCATGTCCCAGACCCTTGCCGCTGTCTCCGGCTCGCTCGGCTCGATCGGTTACGGCCTCGCGGCCATCGGCCCCGGCGTCGGCGTCGGCATCATCTTCGGTAACGGCACCCAGGCCCTCGCCCGTCAGCCCGAGGCCGCCGGTCTGATCCGCGCCAACCAGATCCTCGGCTTCGCCTTCTGTGAGGCGCTCGCCCTCATCGGTCTGGTCATGCCGTTCGTCTACGGCAAGTGATCTTCGGATCCACGACAGCCCACTAGACGAAAGGCACTGACATGAGCCAGCTGCTCATTCTGGCGGCCGAGGAAGCCGAAAACCCCCTCGTCCCGCCGATTCCCGAGCTTGTCATCGGCCTGCTCGCCTTCGTCATCGTCTTCGGCTTCCTGGCCTGGAAGCTCCTCCCGAACATCAACAAGGTTCTGGAGCAGCGTCGCGAGGCCATCGAGGGCGGTATCGAAAAGGCCGAGGCCGCGCAGACCGAGGCCCAGAGCGTTCTCGAGCAGTACAAGGCTCAGCTCGCCGAAGCCCGTCACGAGGCCGCGCGCCTGCGCCAGGAGGCACAGGAGCAGGGCGCCACGCTCATCACCGAGATGCGCGCGGAAGGCCAGCGGCAGCGCGAGGAGATCGTCGCCGCCGGTCACGCGCAGATCGAGGCCGACCGCAAGGCCGCCGCTTCGGCGCTGCGTCAGGACGTCGGCACGCTTGCCACCGACCTGGCCGGCAAGCTGGTCGGCGAGTCCCTCGAGGACCACGCCCGCCAGAGCCGCGTCATCGACCGTTTCCTCTCCGAGCTTGAGGAGAAGGCCGAGGCGGCTCGATGACTGCACACGGAGCGAGCCGCGAGGCAACCGCAGCCGCACGTGAGCGTCTCGACGCGCTGACGGACTCGACGTCCGTGGACGTGGCACAGCTCGCCGACGAGCTGGCCGCGGTCACCGCGCTGCTGCACCGCGAGGTGTCGCTGCGTCGGGTCCTCACCGACCCGGCGCAGCCCGGCGAGGCCAAGGCCGAGCTGGTCCAGCGCCTGATCGGTGGCCAGGTGGGCGGCGCCGCCGCCGACCTGGTGTCCGGCATGGTGCGTTCCCGCTGGTCGCAGCCCCGCGACCTGGTGGACGCCCTCGAGGAGCTCACCGCCACCGCCGACCTCACGGAGGCGCAGCGGAAGGGCACGCTCGACAACGTCGAGGACGAGCTGTTCCGCTTCGGCCGGATCGTCGCCTCGAACACCGAGCTGCGCGCCGCGCTGACCGACCGGGCCGCCACCACGGCGGCCAAGAGCGAGCTGCTGCGCGGCCTGCTCGGCGGCCGGGCCGACGTGACGACCGTGCGTCTGGTGACGCGTCTCGTGACCGCGCCCCGCGGACGTAGCCTGGAGGCGGGACTCGAGTCCCTGTCCAAGCTCGCCGCCGAGCGCCGCGACCGCATGGTCGCCGTGGTCACCTCCGCGGTGCCGCTGAGCGACGGACAGAAGCAGCGCCTCGGCGCCGCCCTGGCCAAGCTCTACGGCCGTCCGATGCACCTCAACCTCGACGTGGACCCCGATGTCCTCGGCGGGATCCGGGTGCAGGTCGGCGACGAGGTCATCAACGGCTCCATCGCGGACCGTCTCGAGGACGCCGCCCGCCGCATGGCGAGCTAGCAATTTCACAAGCAGTAGGCAATTACGGCCCTGGTTGGGCCGTGCAGAGGATTCACCTCTCATCGGGGGGAGTCCCCCATCCCCCCAAAGTGAAACTTCGGGCCCAACAAGGAGAGCAGGGAACCCAGATGGCGGAGCTCACGATCCGGCCGGAGGAGATCCGGGACGCACTGGAGAACTTTGTCCAGTCGTACCAGCCGGACGCGGCCTCGCGCGAGGAAGTCGGTACGGTCACCGTCGCCGGCGACGGTATCGCCAAGATCGAGGGTCTTCCCTCGGCCATGGCGAACGAGCTGCTGAAGTTCGAGGACGGAACCCTCGGTCTCGCGCTGAACCTGGAAGAGCGCGAGATCGGTGCGGTCATCCTCGGCGAGTTCAGCGGTATCGAAGAGGGCCAGCCGGTGCAGCGCACCGGTGAGGTGCTGTCCGTCGCCGTGGGCGAGGGCTACCTCGGCCGCGTCGTCGACCCGCTCGGCAACCCGATCGACGGCCTCGGCGAGATCGAGACGTCCGGCCGCCGCGCCCTCGAGCTGCAGGCCCCCGGCGTCATGGTCCGCAAGTCGGTCCACGAGCCGATGGAGACGGGCTACAAGGCCGTCGACGCGATGACCCCGATCGGCCGCGGCCAGCGTCAGCTGGTCATCGGCGACCGTCAGACCGGCAAGACCGCGCTGGCCGTCGACACGATCATCAACCAGCGCGACAACTGGCGCTCGGGCGACACCAAGAAGCAGGTCCGCTGCATCTACGTCGCCATCGGTCAGAAGGGTTCGACCATCGCCTCCGTGCGTGGCGCCCTCGAAGAGGCCGGCGCGCTGGAGTACACGACCATCGTCGCCGCCCCGGCGTCCGACCCGGCCGGCTTCAAGTACCTTGCGCCGTACACCGGTTCGGCCATCGGTCAGCAGTGGATGTACGAGGGCAAGCACGTCCTCATCATCTTCGACGACCTCTCGAAGCAGGCCGACGCCTACCGCGCCGTGTCCCTGCTGCTCCGCCGTCCGCCGGGCCGCGAGGCCTACCCCGGTGACGTCTTCTACCTGCACTCCCGTCTGCTGGAGCGCTGCGCGAAGCTCTCCGACGAGCTGGGCGCCGGTTCGATGACGGGTCTGCCGATCGTCGAGACCAAGGCGAACGACGTGTCGGCGTTCATCCCGACCAACGTCATCTCCATCACCGACGGCCAGTGCTTCCTGGAGTCCGACCTGTTCAACGCCGGCCAGCGTCCGGCCCTGAACGTCGGTATCTCGGTCTCCCGCGTCGGTGGCTCCGCCCAGCACAAGGCGATGAAGCAGGTCTCCGGCCGTCTTCGCCTCGACCTGGCCCAGTACCGCGAGCTGGAGGCGTTCGCCGCCTTCGGTTCCGACCTGGACGCCGCGTCGAAGGCGCAGCTGGAGCGCGGTCAGCGTCTGGTCGAGCTGCTCAAGCAGGCTCAGTACCAGCCGATGCCGACCGAGGACCAGGTCGTCTCCGTGTGGTCCGCGACCACCGGCAAGATGGACGACGTCCCGGTCGCCGACATCCGCCGCTTCGAGAAGGAGCTCCTGGAGTACCTGCACCGCAAGGAGCAGGGCCTCATGACCTCCATCAAGGAGGGCGGCAAGATGTCGGACGACACGCTCACCGCCATCGCCGACGGCATCACGGAGTTCAAGAAGCAGTTCGAGACCTCGGACGGGAAGCTTCTCGGCGAGGACGCTCCGGCCGCCGCCAAGTGACGTAAGGAAGGGACCTGACTCATGGGAGCCCAGCTCCGGGTCTACAAGCGTCGCATCCGATCCGTCACCGCGACCAAGAAGATCACCAAGGCGATGGAGATGATCGCCGCCTCGCGCGTCGTCAAGGCGCAGCGCAAGGTGGCGGCCTCCACGCCGTACGCGACCGAGCTCACCCGCGCGGTCACGGCGGTCGGCACCGGTTCGAACACCAAGCACCCGCTGACCACGGAGGCGGAGACGGCGACCCGTTCCGCGGTGCTGCTCCTCACGAGCGACCGCGGACTGGCCGGCGCCTTCAACTCCAACGCCATCAAGGCGGCGGAGCAGCTCACCGCCCGCCTCGAGGCCGAGGGCAAGCAGGTCGACACGTACATCGTCGGCCGCCGCGGTCTGGCCCACTACAACTTCCGCGAGCGCAAGGTCGTGGAGTCGTGGTCGGGCTTCACCGACGAGCCCACCTACGCGGACGCGAAGAAGGTCGCGGGTCCGCTGATCGAGGCCATCGAGAAGGACACGGCCGAGGGCGGCGTGGATGAACTCCACATCGTCTACACCGAGTTCGTCTCGATGATGACGCAGACGGCCATCGACGGCCGACTGCTGCCGCTTCGCCTCGAAGAGGTGGCGGAGGAAGCGCCCAAGGGCGAGATCCTTCCGCTGTACGAGTTCGAGCCGTCGGCGGAGGACGTCCTTGACGCCCTGCTGCCGCGCTACGTCGAGAGCCGTATCTACAACGCGCTGCTCCAGTCGGCTGCCTCCAAGCACGCCGCCACGCGCCGCGCGATGAAGTCGGCCACCGACAACGCGGGAGACCTGATCACCACGCTCTCCCGACTTGCCAATGCGGCCCGCCAGGCCGAAATCACCCAGGAAATCAGCGAGATCGTCGGTGGCTCCGCAGCCCTTGCCGACGCGACCGCGGGGAGTGACAAGTAATGACGACGACTTCAGAGACGGCCGTTGCCACGGGCCGCGTCGCCCGGGTCATCGGCCCGGTCGTCGACGTGGAGTTCCCCGTCGACGCGATGCCGGACATCTACAACGCCCTTCACGTCGAGGTGGCCGACCCGGCCAACGCCGGCGAGAAGAAGACGCTGACCCTGGAAGTCGCCCAGCACCTGGGTGACGGCCTGGTCCGTACGATCTCCATGCAGCCCACCGACGGTCTGGTCCGCCAGGCCGTGGTGACCGACACCGGCACGGGCATCAGCGTCCCCGTCGGCGACTTCACCAAGGGCAAGGTGTTCAACACCCTCGGTGAGGTGCTGAACTCGGACGAGAAGTACTCGGGCGAGCGCTGGTCCATCCACCGCAAGGCCCCGCGCTTCGACGAGCTCGAGTCGAAGACCGAGATGTTCGAGACCGGCGTCAAGGTCATCGACCTTCTCACCCCGTACGTCAAGGGTGGAAAGATCGGTCTGTTCGGTGGTGCCGGCGTCGGCAAGACGGTGCTCATCCAGGAGATGATCTACCGCGTCGCCAACAACCACGACGGTGTCTCCGTGTTCGCCGGTGTCGGTGAGCGCACGCGTGAGGGCAACGACCTCATCGAGGAGATGGCGGACTCGGGCGTCATCGACAAGACCGCCCTCGTCTTCGGCCAGATGGACGAGCCCCCGGGCACCCGTCTGCGCGTGGCCCTCGCGGGTCTGACCATGGCGGAGTACTTCCGCGATGTGCAGAAGCAGGACGTGCTGTTCTTCATCGACAACATCTTCCGCTTCACGCAGGCCGGTTCCGAGGTCTCGACCCTGCTCGGCCGTATGCCCTCCGCGGTGGGTTACCAGCCGAACCTGGCCGACGAGATGGGTCTCCTCCAGGAGCGCATCACCTCGACCCGTGGTCACTCGATCACCTCGATGCAGGCGATCTACGTCCCCGCGGACGACCTGACCGACCCGGCCCCGGCCACCACGTTCGCCCACCTCGACGCGACGACGGTTCTCTCCCGTCCGATCTCCGAGAAGGGCATCTACCCGGCCGTGGACCCGCTGGACTCCACGTCCCGCATCCTGGACCCCCGCTACATCGCGGCGGACCACTACGCGGCCGCGATGCGCGTCAAGTCGGTCCTCCAGAAGTACAAGGACCTCCAGGACATCATCGCGATCCTCGGTATCGACGAGCTGGGCGAGGAGGACAAGCTCACCGTCCACCGTGCCCGTCGCGTGGAGCGCTTCCTGTCCCAGAACACCCACGTCGCCAAGCAGTTCACCGGCGTCGACGGGTCGGACGTCCCGCTGGACGAGTCGATCGCGGCCTTCAACGCGATCATCGACGGTGAGTACGACCACTTCCCGGAGCAGGCGTTCTTCCTCTGCGGTGGCATCGAGGACCTCAAGGCCAACGCCAAGGAGCTCGGCGTCTCCTGAACCTCGGTTCTGAAGTGAGGGGGCGGGACCGCGCCTCGCGGGGCGCGGTCCTTCTCCCTCCGTACGCCTACTAGACTTTGACCCAACACCCGGCAGCAACGCCGGGTGGTGACCCGAGGAGCCCACCTTGGCTGCTGAGCTGCACGTCGAGCTCGTCGCCGCGGACCGCAGTGTCTGGTCCGGCGAGGCCACCCTGGTCGTCGCGCGTACCACGTCCGGCGACATCGGCGTCATGCCCGGTCACCAGCCGCTTCTCGGTGTGCTGGAGTCGGGCCCGGTGACCATTCGTACGAGTGATGGTGGAACGGTCGTCGCCGCGGTGCACGGCGGTTTCATCTCGTTCGCCGACAACAAGCTGTCGCTGCTGGCCGAGATCGCCGAGCTGTCGGACGAGATCGACGTCCAGCGTGCGGAGCGGGCGCTCGAGCGCGCGAAGTCGGACGCCGACGCGTCCGCCGAGCGTCGCGCGGACGTCCGTCTGCGTGCGGTGGCGAACCGCTGATCATCGGTGCGACCCCAGCCCTTTTGGCGCTGGGGGAGCACTGTGCAAGGCTCGACTCAGCCGCGGCTGGGACCGGATCACACCGGCCCTGGCCGCGGCTGAGGCAAATCCGGAAGTTTTTTCTTTTCCGTTACCTAGGAGACGAGGAGGTCGGTGTCGATGGTCCTCGCTCTGACTGTGTGCGGAGTGGTAGTGGCGCTCGTGGTGGTGGGGCTGTTCGTCTTCGGCCTCCGCCGCCGGCTCATCCAGCGTTCCGGCGGAACGTTCGACTGCAGCCTGCGCTGGGACGTCCCCGAGAAGGGTGACCCCAGCGGCAAGGGCTGGAGCTACGGGGTGGCCCGCTACAACGGCGACCGGGTCGAGTGGTACCGCGTCTTCTCGTACGCCCCCCGCCCGCGCCGCCTGCTCGAACGCTCGGCGATCGAGGTGGCCGGCCGCCGCGTGGCCGAGGGCGAGGAGGAGCTCGCGCTGCTCTCCGACGCGATCATCCTGGCCTGCCTCCACCGCGGGACGCGCCTGGAACTGGCGATGAGCGAGGACGCGCTCACGGGCTTCCTCGCCTGGCTTGAGGCGGCCCCGCCCGGACAGAGGGTGAACGTCGCTTGACATGCTCCTCGCCCTGATGGGTGAGGATTCTGGCCTTCCTTGACTGGTTGCTGTGCTCCTATGCGGCACGGTTTCCGGTCGGGATTCCGTGGCTTCCTGTTTCTTCGCGCTGTGCCAGAACGGGTTCTGGTCTTACCGGCGCTCCGCAGGCCGTCACCGCCAGTCCGGCGGCCTGTTTGATGTTGAGTGCGGCGTTGTGGTCCCGGTCGTGATGGGTGCCGCAGGTGGTGCAGGTCCATTCCCGCACGCTGAGGGGTTTGGGCCCGTCCACGGTGCCGCAGGTGGAGCAGACCTGGCTCGTCGGTTCGAACCGGCCGATCCTGACCAGGGTGCGCCCGTACCGGGTGGCCTTGTACGCCAGCATGCCGATGAACTGTGCCCAGCCCGCGTCGTGGACGCTCTTGGCCAGCCGGGTGCGCGCGAGTCCCTTCACCGCCAGGGTCTCCACGGCGATCGCTTGGTTCTCGCGGATCAGCTTGGTGGAGAGCTGGTGGAGGAAATCGCGGCGTGCGTCGGTGACCTTGGCGTGGGCGCGGGCGACCTTCAGGCGGGCCTTGGCCCGGTTCTTCGATCCCTTCTGTTTGCGGGACAGCTCCCTTTGGGTCTTCTTCAGTTTCTTCTCCGCGCGGCGCAGGAACCGCGGGGAGTCGATCTTCGTGCCGTCCGAGAGGACAGCGAAGGAGGTCAGGCCGAGGTCGATGCCGACCGTCTGGCCGGTGTCGGGCATCCGGGCGGCGTCTTCGGCGGGGTCGGTGTCGATGACGAAGGAGGCGAAGTACCGTCCCGCACTGTCCTTGATCACGGTGACGGAGGTGGGGGTGGTGGGCAGGGCGCGGGACCACTTCACCTTCACCGCGCCGATCTTCGGCAGGCTCAGCCGGCTGTCGGCGGTGATGTTCCAGCGGGCGTTGGCGGTGAACCGGACCGACTGGCGGGTGTCCTTGCGGGACTTCAACCGTGGTGCTCCCACCTTCGGGCCCTTGGGAGGTGAAGAAGTTGCGGTAGGCGGCCTCGGCGTCCCGCAGGGCCTGCTGGAGCACCACCGAAGAGACCTCACCCAGCCAGCACCTCCCCCAGACTCCGTCCGGGGGGACCCCCACCTTCGTCCGCTTCGCCTCGGTGATCAGCTTCCGGGACAGCTCGCCCGCCGCCGGGAACGGCTGCCCGGCCCTGCGGGCGTCCTCGCGGGCGCGCACGGCGTCGTTGAACACCACGCGGGCGCACCCGAACGCCCTCGCCAACGCGGTCCGCTGACCGGCGTCCGGGTACAGCCTGAAGGAGTACCGGAGCTGCACGACGATCACACTAGGCAAGTCGAACCCACATCGTCACCGGGAACATGCGAGCGGCCTGTCACCGACACGAAGCAGGGTCCGGCTCCGCCGGGACGCCACCGCCACGCTCCGCGCCGCGAACACAGGATTCGCTTCCCCTTCGGCCTGAAGGCTGGAGCACTGCGAATGAATCTCGGTAGCGGCGTCCATGGCCCCCTCGGGGGTGAACGTCGCCTGAGGCATCTACTGCCGGGCCCGTCGGCTTCGTCGCCGTACGGGCCCTTTCCCTTGGGTGGGAGCGGCCGGCTCGGCGGTGCCGTACGGGCCTGCGCCCGGGCCCGGACACCGGTCTCCCGGGCCGGACAGCGGGGTCTCCCGGCCCCGGACACCGCTCTCCCGGCCCCAAACAGCGAACCGCGGGCAGACCCTTGAGGGAGTCTGCCCGCGGCTCGTTCCTGCGGGTGGAGCGAGGTCCGTTTCAGGCCGGTGGTCAGCTCATGCCGCTGTTGATGGCGCTGACCAGTTCACCGTTGCCGGTGTCGCCGCTGAACTCCCAGAAGAAGGCGCCGCCCAGGCCCTGGTTCTTGGCCCAGGTCATCTTCGTCCCGATGGTGGCCGGGGTGTCGTACGACCACCAGTTGTTGCCGCAGTAGGCGTACGCCGTGCCTGCGATGGTGCCGGTGGCCGGGCAGGACGTCTTGAGGACCTTGTAGTCCTCGATGCCGGCCTCGTAGGTGCCGGGTGCGGCACCGGTCGCCGTGCCGCCGGGGGCGGACTGGGTGACCCCGGTCCAGCCGCGGCCGTAGAAGCCGATGCCGAGCAGGAGCTTGGCGGAGGGAACGCCCTTCGACTTCAGCTTGGCGATCGCGTCGGCGGAGTTGAAGCCCGCCTGCGGGATGCCGGAGTACGAGGTGAGCGGCGAGTGCGGGGCGGTGGGGCCCTGCGCGTTGAAGGCGCCGAAGTAGTCGTACGTCATCACGTTGTACCAGTCGACGGAGGCCGAGGCGCCGCCGTAGTCGGCCGCGTCGATCTTTCCGCCGGAGGAACCGTCTGCGGTGATGGCCGCGGTGACCAGGTAGTTCGAGCCGAACTCGGTGCGCAGTGCCGACATCAGGGTCTTGAAGGCGGCGGCACCGCTGGTGTCACAGGTCAGACCGCAGGCGTTCGGGTACTCCCAGTCGATGTCGATGCCGTCGAAGACGTCGGCCCAGCGCGGGTCCTCCACGACGGCCTTGCAGGACTTGGCGAAGGCGGTCGCGTTGGCCGCGGCCTGCGCGAAGCCGCCGGAGTAGGTCCAGCCACCGAAGGAGTACAGCACCTTGATGTGCGGGTACTTGGCCTTCAGCTGGCGCAGCTGGTTGAAGTTGCCGCGCAGCGGCTGGTCCCAGGTGTCGGCGGTGCCGCTGACGGACTGGTCGGCGGTGTACGCCTTGTCGTAGGCGGCGTAGGTGTCGTCGACGGTGCACTGACCGTTCTTGACGTTGCCGAACGCGTAGTTGATGTGCGTGATCTTCGACGCGGAGCCGGAGGTCACCAGGTTCTTGACGTGGTAGTTGCGGCCGTAGACGCCCCACTCGGTGAAGTAGCCGAGCTTGACCTTGTTGCCGGTGGGCGGGGGGTCCGTGGTGCCGCCGGTGGTGCGGACCGCGACCGAGCCGCTGACCGGACCGGTCTGGTCGGCGGTGTCACGGGCCTGGACGGTGTACGAGTAGTCGGTGCCGGCGGTCAGGCCGGTGTCCGTGTACGAGGTCGTCGTCACGGTCGCGACCTTGCTGCCGCCGCGCAGGACGTCGTAGTTCTTGACGCCCTTGTCGTCGGTGGCCGCGCTCCAGGAGAGCTTCACCGAGGTGTCGGTGACCGAGGAGGCGGTGGGGGTGCCCGGCGCGGAGGGCGCGCTGTCACCGGGGACGGTGGGGCCGCCGTCACAACTGCCGCCGTTGAGGGTGCAGTTGGACGGGGAGCCGGAGCCCGAACCGTTGAAGCCGAAGGAGATGGAGGCGCCCGCGGCGAGGGTCCCGTTCCAGGACTTGTTCTTGGCGGTCCAGTGGTTGCCCGAGCTGGTGACGTCCGCGTCCCAGGCCGAGGTGACGGAGGTGCCGGAGGGGAAGTCCCACTGGATCGTCCACGAACTGATCGCGGTGGTACCGGTGTTCTTGACGGTCCACTTGCCTTCGAAGCCGGTGCCCCAGTCCTGGGTCTTGGCGTACGTGGCGGTGGCGCTGTCGGCGGCGTGGGCCGGACTCGCGAGACCGACCAGGCCGGCCAGGGGGAGCAGGAGGGTCGCAAGCCCTGCCGTCGCTCGTTGTCTGAAGCGCATTCCGCGCCTCCTCGGGGGGAGTTGGGGGAGAGGGGCGTGACTGAGCCTTCACACCCACGGTGCCGCGAGAATAGGAAGGTCTGGACCACAGGTCAATAGGTCTGGACCACTGTTTCGCTCTCGTGATGGCACATCAACTCCGTTGAGCAGGCGGTGCATTGATGATCGCGCGCCCGTTCCTGACGGGCGGACGGGCGGCTGACGTGGGCCTTCGCGTCCCCGTTCATGATCGGCCGGAGTGCGTGGCGGGAACGCCGAAGGGCGCCCGCGGCAACGGGCCCGAAGTGACCTTCGGGCCCGGCGCGGACGCCCTTCGTCCGGTTCGGCGGGTGCGGCCGGGAGCCGCTCAGCGCTCCCCGCCCGGGACCCACAGCACGTCGCCCACGTCCTTGTTCGCCGTGCGCGCCAGGATGAACAGCAGATCGGAGAGCCGGTTGAGGTAGGTGGCGGTCAGCGGGTTCATCGCCTCGCCGTGGACCTCCAGCGCGGCCCAGGTCGAGCGCTCGGCCCGGCGCACGACCGTGCACGCCTGGTGCAGGAGCGCGGCGCCCGCGGTGCCGCCGGGCAGGATGAAGGAGCGGAGTTTCTCCAGCCGCTCGTTGAACAGGTCGCAGTCCGCCTCCAGCCTGTCGACGTAGAACTGCTCGACCCGCAGCGGCGGGAACTTCGGGTCCTCGGTCACCGGCGTCGACAGATCCGCGCCGACGTCGAACAGGTCGTTCTGGACGCGGGTGAGGACCCGCACGACCTCGTCCTCCAGACCGCCCAGCGCGATCGCCGTGCCGATCACCGCGTTCGCCTCGTTGGCGTCGGCGTACGCCGAGATCCGCAGATCGGTCTTGGCGACCCTGCTCATGTCGCCGAGGGCGGTGGTGCCCTGGTCGCCGGTCCTGGTGTAGATGCGCGTCAGATTGACCATGGGGCCAGCCTAATTACGCTCCGCTCCCGCGGAGCGCCCGTGTGCCCACCGTCACGGAGGGCGCGCCGGGGGCGAGGGGGAGTGCCGCCCGCCGCCGGACCCGACGTGACGGGTGTCTCACGCCCTGAGACCGTGACACGCGTTACTTACGGGTTTCACGCCCCCTTCCGAACGCTACTCTCCGCCGAAGAGGCATACACAAGCAGCGTGTTAAGGGAGTCTGAGTGGCTGGGAAGCTCGCCGTCATCGGGGCCGGACTGATGGGGTCCGGTATCGCCCAGGTCTCCGCGCAGGCGGGCTGGGACGTCGTTCTGCGCGATGTCACCGACGAGGCGCTGAACCGCGGCCTCGACGGCATCAGGACCTCGTACGACAAGTTCGTGAGCAAGGGCAAGCTGGAAGCCGCCGACGCGGACGCCGCGCTCGCGCGCATCACGGCGACCACCGACCTGGACGCCGCCGCCGACGCGGACATCGTCGTCGAGGCGGTCTTCGAGAAGCTCGAGGTCAAGCACGAGATCTTCCAGGCGCTGGACAAGATCGTCCGCCCCGACACCGTGCTCGCCTCCAACACCTCCGCGATCCCGATCACCAAGATCGCGGCGGCCACGGAGCGCCCGGAGCGGGTCGTCGGCGTGCACTTCTTCTCGCCGGTGCCGATGATGCAGCTCGTCGAGCTGGTCCGCGGCTACAAGACCAGCGACGAGACGCTCGCCACCGCGCGACGGTTCAGCGAGTCCGTCGGCAAGACCTGCATCGTCGTCAACCGCGACGTCGCCGGCTTCGTGACCACCCGTCTCATCTCGGCCCTCGTCGTCGAGGCGACGAAGCTGTACGAGTCGGGCGTGGCCACCGCCGAGGACATCGACCTCGCCTGTCGGCTGGGCTTCGGCCACGCCATGGGCCCCCTGGCCACCGCCGACCTCACGGGCGTCGACATCCTGCTGCACGCCACCGGCAACATCTACACCGAGACCCAGGACGAGAAGTTCGCCCCGCCGGAGCTGATGCGCCGGATGGTTGACGCCGGTGACATCGGGCGCAAGAGCGGGCAGGGCTTCTACAAGCACTGAAAGACCATGCGGCGACCGGGACCCGGTCGCCGCATGTGCCACGGACGCCGTGCACGCCTCCCCGATGTCACCCCATGAGGTGAATTCGGTATCGGTTCGCTTACGGACGGCAACCTCCACGGCTCTCAGGCAGTCAGACCATGCACAACATGCAGACGCGAAGACGCGGAAACAGACACACGCGGAGTTACGAGACGCATTCTCGGGGAGCGCATATGTACATCAGGGGCGACCACGCCGAGCTGGTCGTCGGGGGCCGCCTCGACGTACGCTGCGCGGCGGACGCCCGTACGGTCCTGCACTCGGCCGTCGACGACGGGGCCGGCGACCTGGTGCTGGACCTGTCCGAGCTGGACTCCTGGGACGCCACCGGACTCGGCGTCATCATGGGGGCCCACCGGCGTGCCGGGCGGTGCGGCCGACGGCTCGTACTGCGCGGAGTGCCGCCGCAGATGCAGCGCCTGCTGGTGGCCACCCGGCTGCACCGGATCCTGGCGATCGAGGGCGGCATCGGGGTCGAGTCACTGCCCCGGGTGTGACCCCGGCGCGCCCCTGCCCCGCGCGGCCGCGCACGCGCCCCGACCGGGCTCGCAGGGCCCACCACGTGCACAATCCTCACGAAGCTGTGACGGTTCGGACGGCGCGGTACCCCGCCTGTTCATAGATACTGTGCGAAGGTTTAGGGTTCGGCTGCCCGCCGACCGAAAACCTGCGCGGGGGCACCGGACCAGAAGCGACGAAGCGGTGTGCGGCCAGGCCGGGAGGGCATCGGCACACGACGCTTGTGGGGGGCTTGGAACATGGACCCGATCAACCGGGGACCCGAAGAGTACGGCCATGACGACGACGGCCAGGTGACTCGCCCGCGCCCGCCGCGCGACCCGCTCGCGGCCGACCTCGGACAGTCCAAACCCGCGCCCGTCCGCACGGTCAGGCTCGTCACGGGTGAATTCGCGCTCACGGTCAATCCCGTCGACGGCAGCGAGATCGAGAACTGCCCGCCGCACGAGCGGCCGCAGCCCCCGGCCAGGAACGGCGCCGACGAACGTGCCGAACTGGCCCGCGCGGCCCGGCCGCCCGCCCCGCCCGGCCCCACCCAGCCCCGGCTGCCGCTCCTCGAACGCCACGAGGAGCGCGAGCGGGTCGTACGCCTCCTCGCGCGCGGCCGCTCGGTACGGATCACCGGCCCCTCGGGATCGGGCCGCACCGTCCTGCTGGACGCCGTCGCCGACGACTGCGCGGACCTCGCCCCCGACGGCGTCGTCCGCCTCTCCGGCTACGGACGCACCGCGAGCGACGTGCTGTACGACCTCTTCGCCGCCGTCTACGAGGCCCCGCTGTACCGCCCGGACCACGAGGAACTGCTCCGGCTCGTCCGCGAGATCGGCGCGGTCGTCGTCCTCGACGACGCGGAGATCGGCGGCAACCCCCTCGACGTGCTGCTCGACGCCACCCCCGAGTGCGCCTTCCTGATAGCCGCGACCCCCGACATACCCGCCCCGTCCGCCCGCGCCGACGTCGAAGAGGTCCTCCTCGGCGGCCTCGACCGCAGCGGCAGCCTCGAACTGCTGGAGCGCTCCGTCGGACGCGTCCTGACCGAGGACGAGTCGAACTGGGCCGGCGACCTCTGGTTCGAGTCCGAGGGACTGCCGCTGCGCTTCATCCAGGCCGGAGCGCTGCTGAGGCAGCGCGACCGGGTCCGGACGGCCGAGGACGCCTTCGACGACTACGGCGTCTTCCAGGCGGCCCCGGCCGACGCGCCCTTCGAGGCCGGCGACGGCGCCGACAGGCCGCTGCCCTCCCTCGCCGAGGGCGCCGCGCCCGCCGCGCTGCTCGCCTCCCGGCTCAGCGAGTCGGCGCGCGCCACCCTGCGCCTCGCCGTCGCGCTCGGCGGCGAGGTGCCCCACCAGGCCCATCTGCCCGCGCTCGTGGGCGACACCCACGCCGACGCCGCCCTCGCCGAACTCGCGGCCTCCGCCCTGGTCTCCCCGGTCGGCTCCCGCTACCGGCTCGCCGCCGGCGTACAGGCCCAGCTGGAGCTCTCCGGATACGCGGACGCCCTCCAGGAGAACGCGCTGGCCGCCGCCCGGCACTACACCTGGTGGGCCGGGCACCCCTCGGTCACCCCGGAGCGGGTCTGCGCCGAGGCCGACGCGGTGCTCGCCGCCCTGGACGTGCTCGTCCCGGTCACCACCGCCCCGCAGGACGAGGACGAGGAGAGCGTCTCCGTCCAGCTCGCCCGCACGGCCGCCCCCGCCTTCGCGGCGGGACTGCACTGGAGCGCCTGGGAGCGCGTCCTGCGGCTGGGCGTCGAAGCCTCCGAGCTGGCCGAGGACCTTGGGGAACAGGCCTATTTCCACCACGAGTTGGGCGTCCTCGCGCTCTGCGGCAACCAGCTCGACCGGGCCCGCGCCGAGCTGGAGGCCTCCGTCGCCACGCGCGGCGAACTCGCCGACAAGCGCGGCACCACCGTCGGCCGCCGCGCCCTCGCGCTGGTCACCGACCGCTCCGGAACCCTGCAGCTCACCAGCGGGCGCACCCCGGCGGGCGAAGAGGTGTCCGACGCGCGTCACGACGAGTCCGTGCCGCCTCCCGGCGGTGTGCCCTCCAGCCCCTCCCGCACCGGCCCCTCGAGCGACACCGTCACGATGCTCGCCCACCCGGTGGGCGCCGCCGCCCCCGCCGCGGGGCCCCGGGGCATGGCGGGGCGGCTGGTCACCGGCACCCGGCGCAACCTGGTGGCCGCGGGCGCGGGCGCGCTCCTCGTCGCCGTCCTCGGGACCGTGGTGACCCTCGGCGCGACCTCGGAGCACAACACCGACACCCCGTCCGAGAAGGTCGGCGTCAACCCCTCGGCCACCCAGGACGCCCAGGACGACAGCCTGGGCGCCGACACGCCGGAGAAGGGCGACGACGACCCCTCTCCCGGCGCGGTGGCCTCGCCCGCCGACCCGACGCCGACGGCCACGGCCGTCCGGCCCTCCGGCGAGCCGAGCGGGACGCGCACCGGCACGAGCACCCCGTCGAGGTCGCCGTCCGGGTCGCCCTCGAAGCGGCCCACGCACAAGCCGTCCCCGTCCCCGTCGAAGTCGTCGCCGAGCGGTTCGCCGTCCCCGTCCCCCTCGAAGTCGTCGCCGAGCGGTTCGCCGTCCCCGTCACCGTCGGCCAGTACGTCGACGACCCCGTCCACCTCGGACTCCGCGAGCGGCCCCGTGCCGAGCCGCGCGCCGACGCGGACGCAGGGCGGCACGGCGATCTGACCGCGGGGTCCGGACGTACGGCCGGACCCCGCGGAAGGAAAAGAGGGCCGGATCCGTCATCGGACCCGGCCCTCTGCCGTATACGAAACCGAGGGGCCTAGAACAGCCGCAGCTTGTCGTCCTCGATGCCGCGCAGGGCGTCGTAGTCCAGGACCGTGCAGCCGATGCCGCGGTCGGTGGCGAGGACGCGGGCCTGCGGCTTGATCTCCTGGGCGGCGAAGACGCCGCGGACCGGCGCGAGGTGCGGGTCGCGGTTCAACAGCTCCAGGTAGCGCGTGAGTTGCTCCACACCGTCGATCTCGCCGCGCCGCTTGATCTCCACGGCGACGGTCTGTCCCTCGGCGTCCCGGCACAGGATGTCGACCGGGCCGATGGCCGTCATGTACTCGCGGCGGATGAGCGAGTAGCCCTCGCCGAGGGTCTCGATGCGGTCGGCGAGCAGCTCCTGGAGGTGCGCTTCCACGCCGTCCTTGATCAGGCCGGGGTCCACGCCGAGTTCGTGCGAGGAGTCGTGGAGGATCTCCTCCATCGTGATGATGAGCTTCTCGCCCGCCTTGTTGATGACGGTCCAGACGCCTTCGTCGTCGCCCGAGCCCTCCTTCAGTGTGCAGGGCGGCGACATCCAGTTGAGGGGCTTGTAGGCCCGGTCGTCCGCGTGGATCGAGACGCTGCCGTCCGCCTTCACGAGGATCAGACGGGGGGCCGACGGGAGATGGGCGGTGAGCCGGCCCGCGTAGTCCACGGAACAGCGGGCAATGACGAGACGCATGGTCGGCAACGCTACTCGACCGGCGGCGGTGCACGCGATTCTCGCGCCCGTCCCGCACCCCCTTCCGCACCCGCCCCAGGACGGAACCCGGGGTTCGTCCTGTTTGTTCCCGGGGCCGGCGCCGCCCGGCCCGGCCGGCGTTTTCGCGGGTCACCCCATTGATCCTGAAGGTTCCCTGTTCTGCCGTGGCCGATTGTGGGCCTACCGGGCGCTCGCCATGTGCCCATTCTCCTGGTGCCGTTACCTGCCGATGCTTACCGTATGAACGGGAGGTCGTGATGCGTGTACTCAGCGTGTTCGATATCGCGGTCCCCGTTTCTGTCCGGCAACCCCCGAGGTGTGGGGGTGCGAGAGGAGTACCCATGTCGCTCGACGTCTCACCGGCCCTACTTGAACAGGCCGAGCGAGGCGAGGTCGATGAAGCCGAATTCGTCGACTGCGTCCGGACCTCCCTGCCCTACGCGTGGGAGATGATCAGCTCCCTGGTGGCCCAGCTGAAGGTGGACGGCGGCAACTTCGCCGACAACCAGACGCCCCCGCCGGACGAGCAGGCACGTGGCCAGCTGCTGCGTGCGCTCGCGAGTGACGCGATACGCGGTGCGCTGCAGCGGCACTTCGGTGTGCGGCTGGCCTTCCAGAACTGCCACCGGGTGGCGGTGTTCCCACTGGACGACTCGGTGGACGACACGCTGGCACGCTTCACCTCGGTCCGCAGTCAGGTGCTCAACCAGTCCCCGGAGTTCAGGGACTGCTGACGCACCGATGCCGCATTGCTTGCCGCTCCGTACGCGGGAGGTGCATTGGTACTGGGGCGGCAAGCTCCCCGCGTGTCCGGCCCCTCGGGGCCGGACCTGTGCGGTCACCCGAGCTGGGACAGCACCTCGGCCCCCAGTCGCCGTACGTTCTCCTCGGTCGCCGCCAGGTCGCCGGAACCCTCGACCAGCAGCGCGAACCGCGCGATGCCGGTCCGCTCCGAGGTCGCCGCGAGCCGGTCGGCGCACAGCCGGGGGGTGCCCACCGGGTGCAGCCCGCAGAGCAGTTCGGTGTACGCCACCGGGTCGCGCATCGAGCGGGCGCGGCCGTCGACCGTCACGTGGGCGTCCAGCCCCTGCTTCAGCCAGCCCGGCATCGCCTTGACGAGCGTCTCGACGGCGTCGGTCCTGCGGTCCGCGATCTGGCAGACGCCGGCGGAGACATGGGCGGCCGTGCGGATCTCGTCGGCCGGGCGGCCCGCCGCGCGCGCGTGCCGCCTCCACAGTGCGACCATTTCGGCCTTCTCCTCGTCCCCGACGTGCATGCCGAGGAGCATCGGCAGCCCGCGCTCGGCGGCGAGCCGGACGCTCGCGGGCGAGGTGCACGCCACGACGACCTCGGGGCCCGGCGTGCCGCTCAGCGCCTCCGACGGGCGTGGTACGACGGGGACTTCGCGGAACGAGAACCGCTCGGAGGCGGCGGAGACCGACGGATCGCGCAGCCAGCGGATCAGCAGATCGAGTGATTCCGGGAACCCGTGTTCGTATGCCGAAAGGCCCGCGCCGAAGACCTCCAGGTCGACCCAGGGGCCGCCCCGGCCGACCCCGAGCGAGAACCGCCCGCCGGACGTCAGGTGCAGCAGGGCGGCCTGCTCGCCGAGTGCCACGGGGTGGACGGTGGGCAGCACGCTGACCGCCGTGCCGACGCGGATCCGGTCGGTGCGGCCGAGCAGGTACGCGGCGAGTGTGACGGCCGACGGGCAGGTCCCGTACGGCACGAAGTGGTGTTCGGCCAGCCAGACCGCGTCGAGCCCGGCCTCCTCGGCGACCTCGGCCGACCGCACCGCGCGGTGCAGGGCCTCTCCCTGGCCCTGTCCGGGGAACTGGGCGGCGAGTACAAAACTTCCAACGTGCATCGAACTTCCTGCTTCCTCGGCTCCGACACGGAGCTCCCCCACCCGGCATAACCGCCTGACACGTGCCGAAGACACGGCCTTGCGGGGAGATTTGCGGATTGTCTGGGAATTGGGCTGTCCGAAGACCGCCCGAGGAGTGTCCGAAGGGGGATCTGTGCGGGTTGGCGGATTACGCGTACCCGTGTGCGTCCCGCGTAGGCTGGGGTCGGCCCCTGCTTCCTGTATAGCTCCGTGAGGTGTCCCTTGTCCCCGCGTCGCAACCGTCCGAAGGACTCCGGCTCGTCCGGCAGGAGCCCCGAGGAGGACTCGTCGGACCGTTACGGCGGCTGGCAGTCCACGGAGAGCTGGCAGGGCGACGAGTGGAGCGTGCGTCAGGTGGCGGGCGCGAGCGCGCAGGGCAAGACCTACCGCTGCCCCGGCTGCGACCAGTTGATCCCCTCCGGGGTGCCGCACGTGGTGGCCTGGCCGGAGCACTCGGGCGTCGACGAGCGGCGGCACTGGCACAAGGCCTGCTGGAACGCGAAGGACCGCCGCACCTCGCGGGTGCAGCGGTCCCGTAACGCGCCCAGGTTCTAGGCGACTTCGGCCGTTCCGGCCTCGGGTCCCGGGCCGGGCGCGGCCGTCACACGTCCCGGCGGTCCAGGAGCACGAAGGCGGCGACGACCGCCGCCGCCGTCACTCCGGCGAGCAGACCGAGCTGGGCGCCGCCGTGGCCGTTGTCGGCGTCCAGCTGGAAGACCTGGGCGAGGGCGTTGGGGGCGTTGTACTCCTGCATCTTCTCGCCGATCGTCCGCAGGCTGTCGGACATCATCAGGAACGCGGGCATGATCGCGGGCACCAGCACGACACCGAGCATCGTGGTGATCGCGCCCGCCGAGTGACGCAGCATCGAGCCCACCGCGAGGGCGAGCACCCCGAGCAGCGAGACGTACAGCGCGCCCATCACGACGCTGCTGCCCCAGGGGACCTGGTCGGGGTCGTCGCTGTGCAGCGTCGAGGTGAACAGACCGACGAGTCCGATCGAGAAGGCCGAGACGGCGAACGCGACCGCGAAGAAGATGACCATCTTCGCCGCGAGCACCCGGTGGCGCTGCGGCGAGGCCGTGAACGTCGTACGGATCATGCCCGTGCCGTACTCGGAGGAGACCACCAGCACGCCCAGGGTGATCAGGCAGATCTGTCCGAGCATCAGCCCGAAGAACGCGGGGATCGTGAACGGCACGTCGCCGAATTCCTCGTCCGAGGTCTGCGAGGCGACCAGGAAGCCGATGCCGATCACCAGGAGCAGGAAGATGCCGAGCGTCCACATGGTGGAGCGCACCGACTTGATCTTCGTCCACTCGGAGTGGAGCGCGTGCCCGATGTGGGTGCGGGTGACGGGGATCGGCGAGGTGTACGAACCGCCGGGCGCCGCCTGCCAGGCGGGGTCGGCGGCCTGCTGCGGCATCGGGGGCTGGGGCGTGCTCATCGGGCGTCCTCGGGCTTGGTCAGGTCGGCGGCGGGCGCGGTCGTGGGCTCGGGCGCGGCGGCGGGCACCGGCGGGCTCGCGGGGGCCTGGGCGTACGGGTTGACGTCCGGGGCGCCGGGCGCGGTGGCCGGAGCGCCGTACGGGCCGGGGGCCGCGGGAGCGCCGTAGGGACCGGTCTGCGGCATGGCGAAGGGCTGCCCGCCCTGCTGGGGCGGCGGCGGCGCGTACCAGCCGGGCTGACCCTGGCCCGCCACCGGCATCTGCGGCGGCGGCACGGCGCCCGGCGGCAGCTGCTGCTGGAGCCCGGCCTTCTGGTCGGCGGTCGAGCGGTAGTCGACGGCGCCCTGCGTCATCCGCATGTACGCCTCCTCCAGCGAGGCCTGGTGCGGCGACAGCTCCCACAGCCGGACGTCGGCGGAGTGCGCGAGGTCGCTGATGCGGGGGAGCGGCAGGCCGGTGACGCGCAGCGCGCCGTCCTGCTCGGGCAGCACCTGGCCGCCGGCCTCGGTCAGCGCGGCGGTCAGCTTCTCGCGCTGCTGCGGCTCGGTCTCGGGGGTGCGCACCCGGGCGAAGTCGGCCGAGTTGTGCGAGATGAAGTCCTTGATGTTCTGGTCGGCGAGGAGCTGGCCGCGGCCGATCACGATGAGGTGGTCGGCGGTCAGCGCCATCTCGCTCATGAGGTGCGAGGAGACGAAGACCGTACGGCCCTCGGCGGCGAGGGACTTCATCAGGTTGCGCACCCAGAGGATGCCCTCGGGGTCGAGGCCGTTGACCGGCTCGTCGAAGAGCAGCACCTGGGGGTCGCCGAGGAGCGCGGCGGCGATGCCGAGGCGCTGGCCCATGCCGAGGGAGAAACCCTTGGAGCGCTTCCTCGCCACGTCCTGGAGGCCGACGACGCCGAGCACCTCGTCCACGCGGCGGGCCGGGATGCCCGAGAGCTGGGCCAGGCTCAGCAGGTGGCTGCGGGCGCTCCGGCCGCCGTGGACGGCCTTGGCGTCGAGGAGCGCGCCGACCTGGCGGGGCGCGTTCGGCAGCTTGCGGTAGGGGAACCCGCCGATCGTCACCTGCCCGGAGGTCGGGTTGTCGAGGCCGAGGATCATGCGCATCGTCGTCGACTTGCCCGAGCCGTTGGGCCCGAGGAACCCGGTGACGGCACCCGGCCGGACCTGGAAGGAAAGGTTGTACACGGCCGTCTTGGCGCCGTAGCGCTTCGTCAGGCCGACTGCCTCGATCATTCTCCGCACCCATCGGAAGGTTCAGGACCTCGGGGCGCACGCCCCCGTAAGGGTTAGGAGGATATCCGGGCGCCGACGGTTCCACTCAAGGGGAAGTAAAGTCACGCCCATCGGCAGGTGAAAGATCCAGTAGAGCGCGAAGTTTCGTACGACCGTTCTGTCAGGTACCCGTCTTTCCGGGTGGGCGGGAAAAGGGAATTCACGCCATCGCGCCGACGGGAAAGTCTCAGGGGCGGTCCGGCAGCGAATCGTCCAGCGGCGGAAGATCGTCGTAGAGCCGCAGCTCGGCCGAATCGTCGAGGTAGGGCAGGAAGTCGGTCTGCGGCAGCACCCAGCCCTCCTCGCCGAAGACCAGCGTGCCCGCCTCGCGCAGCGACCGGTCGGCGCCCGCGCGGCGCACCCAGGTCGCGGGATCGGGCCCGAGCAGGTCCCGCAGGCGCCCGGAGCCGGCCAGCAGGGCGGCGAGCAGCTCGGACTGGTCGCCGCCACCGGGACGGGGCCGCCCGGTCCCCGGCTCGGCGAGCACGCCGTGCGCGCTGAAGTAGATGTACGCGCCGCCGAGCCGTTCCCCCGAGGGCATCGTCATCGCGAACGCGTCGCCGGGCAGTATCGCCCGCCGGTAGTCGGGGAACTCGGTGTCGTCGACGGCCTTGAGCTGCGTCGAGTCCAGCCAGGTCACCACGAGCGTCGTCTCCGCGTCCGAGTCCACGTACGGCGTCCCGGCCACGTAACCCGCCGGGCTGATGTGTCCTGAGCAGCCCACGCCGATCCCGCGCACCCGCACCGGGACCATCGGCACCGTCGCCGGGAGGCCCAGCCGGGTCAGCTTGTGGGCGACCTGCCCGGGGGAGGCGTTCGAACCGACGGCGATGACCGGGTGGCGCCGCCCGGTGCCCACCTGCCCCAGGCCGGCGAGCGCCTCGTCGAGCCGCCGCTGCTCCTGGCGCTCCTCCACGTACCACTCGCCGAGCCGCAGCGGCCGCACGTCGAGCTGGAGCAGCTCGTCACCGGTCAGCAGGGACGGCTCGGTGGTGGGCCGGCCGGGATAGGTGAGGGGCTCCTTCGCGGGCACGTCGCTCAGGCCCAGTGCCTCGAGGCTTCGGTCCGTCGTCGTCACGGTGACGTCCTCCCGGGGTGGTGTCGCGCGCATGCGGGCACAGCCTTTCACGCGAGATGGACCTCGTCCCTCACCCGATGTCTACCCGGCGCGGGACCCGGTCTCCCCGGCTGGGCGCGGTTGGCCTGAACCGACACCGGGAATGATGTCGCCCCTATTGTATGGGGGCGGGTGAAATCGGTTACGGGGGAGGCGAGTTGAGGCTGATGAGGCGAGGTCCGGGACGGCCGGGGCGAGGGCCGTCGCATCCGCGCTATCGCATGTCCGTTCGCTGGTGGATCGCCGGACGCACCCTCCACGCCCTGCTGCTGATGGCGCTGGGCGCGCTCGCAGCGCTCTCGGTCGTCGTGGCGGCGGCGTGGACGCTGACCGAGGACTCGAAGCGGTCGACGGCCGAGCGCTTCTCGGACGGGGAGCGGTTCCTCGACCTCAGCCTGAGCGTGCTGCGCGCCTGCGTCGGCACCGACAGTCTCTCCCCCGAATCCGACAGCACCGCCCACCAGCTCCTCGCCACGCTCGCCTCCGTGACCGGCGCGATGGTGCCGGCGGTGCTGCTCGGCATCGCCCTGATCAAGCTGTTCGCGCTGCGGCCCTTCGTCTGGCGGCGGCGGGCCAGCATCTCGCACGCCTGGACCGCCGACTTCCCGGGCTACTCGCGGAGCCACGCGGACAGCGACCACGCCATCATCGCCGTCCGCTTCTACAACCGCTTCGACAACCTCTCGGTCGTCGACCTGCGGGCCCGCGCCCATCTGCGTTATCTGGAGCGCTCCCCGCACGACGGCAGTCTCGTCATCTACAAGCAGTGGCTGAAGGTCCTGGACGCGCAGGGCGTACCGGCCGACGAGCGGAGCTGGCTCGCGGTCGAGCGGGGGGCGCCCTTCACGGTCTGGATACCGGTCGAGGCACCGGTGCCCGAACTGCCGTTCCGCCGGATCCAGGGCAAGGACCTGTCCCGCTCGTCCGGGGTGAAGCTGCTCGTCCGGCTGACCGCGCGGACCGTCGGCCTCGGCACCGAGGTCGCCGACGAGCGCTGGTTCGACCTGGAGGCCGGGGACTTCGAACTCGGCCGTTTCGTGCCCCTCCGGCCGGACCTCGGCAGGGACGTGTGGCAGTGGGAGGGCTGGTCCGAGTTCGACGGGCTGCTCCACCCCGGCCCGGACGGCGACGGGCCTCCCGGCCGGGACGGTGACGAACCCCCTGGCCCGGACGGGAACGAGCCCCCGGACGAGGAGGGGAACGAGCCCTCCGGCCGTCCTACGCGTCCCGTTTCCTGAGCAGCGCGTACCCGCCCGCCAGGGCCACGGCCACCCACAGCACCATGATGCCGAGGCCGCCCCAGGGACCGTAGGGAGTGTCGTCGAGGGGCGTCACCACCCGCAGGATCCTGCTGCCGGCCTGGTCGGGGAGGTAGCGGCCGACCTTCTTGGTCGCGGAGACCGCGCCCAGGATGTTGGAGATGAGGAAGAAGAACGGCATCAGGATGCCGAGCGAGAGCATCGGCGAGCGCAGCATCGCCGCGACACCCATCGAGAAGACGGCGATGAGCGTCATGTAGAGCCCTCCGCCGATCACCGCGCGCAGCACCCCCGGATCGCCGATCGACGCGCTGTGCGTGCCGAGCGCCGCCTGGCCCACGAAGAACGTGACGAAGCTGGTGACCATTCCGACGGCCAGCGCGAGACCGGCCGCCACCGCGACCTTGCTGAACAGGAAGGTGCCGCGCTGGGGGACCGCCGAGAGCGAGGTGCGGATCATGCCGGTGCTGTACTCGTTGCCGACGACGAGCACCCCGAACACGATCATCGCGAGCTGGCCGAGGGTCATGCCCGCGAAGCTGATGAACGTCGGGTCGAAGACCAGCTGGTCCCGCGCGCTCATGTTGTCCCACTCGTTCGCGGAGAGGACCGAGATGAGCAGGCCGAGCGCGATCGTGACGACCGCCGCGAGGCTCAGCGTCCACACCGTCGACGACACGGAACGGATCTTGGTCCACTCGGACCTGAGGACCTGGGCGACCGCCACGGTCAGCCCTTCTTCCAGTCGCTGCCCCACCGAGGGGCGGGGGGCGCGGACGACGGGGCCGGCGCGAGGTCGCGCTCCGGCATTCCGTCGTGCGCGTGGTACTCCACCGACTCCGCGGTCAGCCGCATGAACGCCTCCTCCAGCGATGCCTGCTGAGGGCTCAGCTCGTGCAGCACGAGGCGGTGCTGCGCGGCCAGTTCCCCGATGCGCTCCGGCTTCCCCCCGTCCACCTCGAGCGCCCCGCCGCCCGTCTCGACGGCCGTGATCCCCGCGCCCCTCAGCACGTCGAGCAGCCGCTCGCGCTGGGGGGAGCGGACACGGACGTAGCTGCGCGAGTTCTGCCGGATGAAGTCGGCCATCGAGGTGTCGGCGAGCAGCCTGCCCTGGCCGATGACGACGAGGTGGTCGGCGGTCAGCGCCATCTCGCTCATGAGGTGGGACGAGACGAAGACCGTACGGCCCTGGGAGGCGAGTGATTTCATCAGATTGCGGATCCAGTGGATGCCCTCGGGGTCGAGACCGTTGACCGGCTCGTCGAACATCAGGATCCGCGGGTCGCCGAGCAGCGCGCCCGCGATGCCGAGCCGCTGGCCCATGCCCAGCGAGAACCCCTTCGTCTTCTTCCGCGCGACCGCGGTGAGGCCGACGGTGTCGAGGACCTCGTGCACCCGTGCCCTCGGGACGCCGTTGCTCTGCGCGAGGCACAGGAGATGGTTGAAGGCGCTGCGGCCACCGTGCACGGCCTGCGCGTCCAGCAGCGCGCCGATGTACTTCAGCGGGTCCCTGAGCTGTTCGTAGTGCTGTCCGTCGATCCGTACGTCGCCCGCGGTGGGACGGTCGAGCCCGAGCATCATCCGCATCGTCGTGGACTTCCCCGCGCCGTTGGGGCCGAGGAAGCCGGTCACGATGCCCGGTCTGACGGCGAAGGTGAGGTTGTTGACCGCCACCTTCTCGCCGTACCGCTTCGTCAGCCCCTCGAGCTCGATCATGCGGCCACGCTAAGACGGCCCCCGGGGGCCTGCCACTTGGCGGGGGAGGGCCCCGCCGGCACGGCACGGCACGACCGGATCGGATCGGGACGGACGGGGGCGAGGCGGGTGGGAGGAGGGCGGACAGGGGCAGGGCGCGACAAGGGCCCGCGCCCTCGGCAGAGGGAACGGGCCCCGGTGTCGTGCCGTGCGGTTACCGGGACTGCTGCGCCGGGACCCCGCGGGAGACCGGCTCGTCCTCGACCGGGCTGGTGGTGGCGGCCACCGCGGCGCCCGTGAGCGTCGCGAGCATCTCGCGGACGTTCGTGAGCTGCGCGTTGATCGAGTCGCGGCGGTTGGTCAGGGCGGCCAGCTCGCGCTCGGATTCCGAGCGGATGCGGTCGGCCTTGGCGTTCGCGTCGGCCACGATGTCCTCGGCCTGGCGCTGAGCCGTCTCCACCGTCTGGCGGGCGCGGCGCTCGGCGTCCGTGCGCAGCTTCTCGGCCTCCAGACGGAGCTGCTCCGCGCGGTGCTCGATCTCCGCGAGGCGCTTCTCGGCCTTGGCCTGCCGCGCCGCGAGGTCCCGCTCGGACTGCTCGCGGCGCTTGGCGAGGTTCGTCTCGAAATCGGCGGCGGCCTGGGCGGCCTTGGCGCGGGTCTCCTCGAAGAGGGCGTCCGCCTCCTCACGCTTGGACGCCGCGTCCTTCTGCGCCTCGGAACGGAGCTGAGCGGCTTCGCTCGTGGCCTTCTCGACGATCCGGACACCCTCGTCCTCCGCCTTGGCCTTGCGGTCCGCGGCGAACGACTCTGCGTCGTTGCGCACCTGCTGAGCGGCCGACTCGGCGAGCTCGCGGTGCTGCTCGGACGCGCGACGGGCCTCCTCGCGCAGGTCCTTGGCCTCCTCCTCGGCGAGGCGGAGGATCTTCTCGACGCGCGCGCCGAGCCCGGCGTACGACGGCTCGGCGTCGCTGACCTGGGCCTGGGCGTTCTGCGTTTCGAGATGGAGTTCCTCGATGCGCTTTTCAAGGGCGGTGATACGGGCCAGAGCGCTGTCACGGTCGGAGACGAGCTTCGAGATGCGTTCGTCCACCTGAGCGCGGTCGTATCCACGCCGCACAAGCTCGAAGCCGTAGGGGGAAGTGTCGCTCATGGGGTTCCTGTCGAATGAGACCGGTGAGGTGATAGGTGGAATCCTAGGGGGCAATGCGGTGTGTCATCGAGCGGATACGTGTTTGATCTGGAGAATGACACCCCTTTTGGGTGGCCACCCCTGGGAACACTTGCCGGAACCTGTGACAAACGTCCCAGAAAACACGCAATTCACACCTATGCCCGACGGCCTGCCCGCACCTGCGGCCGGTGGCCTGTCCGCACCCATGGCCGGTGGCCTGTCCGCACCGATGGCCGGTGGCCTGCCCGCACCTGTCGCCGACGGTCTGTCCGGCGGATCACGTCGGAGAGCCGACCCGGTCCGCCGGACGGCCGGTCCTAGCTCTCCGACCCCTTGCCACCCGACCGGGCCGACCCCGCGGACGCGCCCGCCCTCATCCCGCCGTCCTTGCCGGCACCGGGGGCCTCGAAGGACTCCAACGCTTCCAGGACGTCCTGGACACGGGAGATCTCCGTGTTGATGTCCTCGCGCCGACGGACCAGGACCTCCAGGTCGCGCTTGCCCTCCTCGACGGCGGCCTTCGCCTCCTGAATGGCCTCGGACCTGATCTTCTCCGCCTCGCCGACCAGCGAGGACTTCTTCTGTTCGGCCTCCTTGAGGAGCCCCTCGGCCTTGCGCACGGCGGCGATACGGACCTTGCTCGCCTCGGAGTTCGCCTCCGCCAGCAGGTCCTTGGCCTTCGCCTCGGCCTCGGCGAGCTGTTCCTCCGCGGCCTTGATGAGCGCGTCGCACCGGTCGCCCGCGTTCTTCATCGCCTCGGACGACTCGTGGCGCGCCCGCTCGTGCAGCTCCTCGATCTCGGAGGTGACACGGTCGCGCAGCTCCTCGGCACGCTCCCGGATCGCCGTGGCGTCGCGGCGCGCGCCGATCAGCAGCTCGTCCGCGTCCGCACGGGACCGCTCCACCAGCGTGTTGCCCTCGACGGTCGCCTCCGAGACGAGCCGCTCGGCCTCGCCACGCGCCACACCGACCATCGTGTCGGCCTGCGACTCGGCGTCCGCCGTCGTCTTCTGCGCGCTCTGCTGTGCTTCCGAGAGCAGCTTGTCCGCCTCGGCCGCCGTCTCGGTGATGAGCGTGTCGACCTGCTCGGCCGCCTCGGAGCGCTTCTTGTTGGCCTCCTGGCGCGCCTCGTCCAGCAGCCGCTCGGCCTCCTCGCGCGCCGCCGCGGTACGCCGCTCGGCCTCCTCCGTCGCCCGCGCCTTGAAGCGCTCGGCCTCGGTGCGGATCCGCTCGGAGTGCTGCTGGGCGGAACCGACCGCCTCGGCGGCGTCGGCGCGCAGCCGCTCCGCGTCACCGGTCGCGTCCGAGATGAGCTTCTCGGCCTTCGCCACGGCCTCCGCGCGTACCCGCTCGGCCTCGGCCGCGGTCTCGTTCCCGAGCCGCTCGGCCTCCGCCGCCGCCTCGGTGATGAGCGTGTCCACCTGGGTGGCCGCGTCCGAACGCATCCGGTTCGCGTCCTCCCGGGCGTCCGCGCGGGTGCGCGCGGCGTCCTGGTCGGCGTTCGCGATGGCGTCCGACACCTCGGTGCGCACCCGCTGGGCGTGGTCGGCGGCGTCCGAGCGCATCCGCTCCGCCTCCGCGACCGCGTCCGTGACCGTGCGCTCCGCGAGCGCGCTCGCGGCCTCCGCCGCCTCGCTCGCCTCGCGCCGCAGCCGCGCCGCGTCCTCGCCGGCCCGCTCGCGCTCGGCGTACGCGTCGGCGCGGACCCGGTCCGCCTCCTCCTGCGCCTCGGTGCGCGTACGGTCCGCCGCGTGCTCGGCGGCCGAGCGCAGCCCGGTGATCTCCTCCTGGGCCTGCTCGTGCAGCCCGGCCACCGAGTCCCGCACCTGCTGCGCGGTCTGCTCGGCGTTCGAGACCATCTCGGTCGCGCGCCGCTCGGCCTCCTCGACGAGGCGTACGGCCTCGGTCTGGGCCTCCTCGACCCGCTTGCGCGCGGAGGCGAGGAGCTCCTCGCTCTGCTCGCGGGCCCGCTCGCGCTCCTGGTCGGCCTCCTGGCGCGCCGAACCGAGGGTCTCCTCGGCCTCACGGCGGCGCCGGGCGGCCTCCTCCTGGGCGGCGGCCAGCGTCTCGGCGCCCTCGGCCGCCAGACGCTCGGCGGCGGCCTGCGCCTCGCTGCGCACCCGGTCGGCGCTGTCCTGGGCCTCCGACTTCAGCCGCTCGGCCTCCGCCGCGGCCTCCGAACGCAGCCGGACCGCGATGGACTCGCCCTCGGCACGGGACGCCGACGCGTCCGCCGCGGCCTCGTCGCGCAGCCGGTCGGCCTCCGCCGACGCCTGCTCCTGGAGCGTACGGATCCGCTCGGCGGACTCCGAACGCAGCCGGTCGATCTCCTCGGAAGCCTCGCGGCGGATCCGCTCGGCCTCCGCGCGCGCGTCCGTCAGCGCCTGCTCGGCGGAGGCCAGACGCTCCTCGGCCTCCGAGTGCTGCCGGGCCAGGCCCTCGGCGGCCTCGGCCTGGCGTGCCTCCACGGCCCGCTCGGTCTCCTCGCGCTGCCGCTCGGCGGCCCGCTCGGCCTCGGCCGCGATCGCCTCGGCCCGCTCCTCGGCCTCCGACTTCAGCCGCTCGGCCTCCGCACGGGTCCGCTCCAGCGTCTCCTCGGCCTGCCGGCGCAGCGCCGTGGCGCGCTCGATGGCCTCGGTGCGGACCTTCTCGCTGTCCGCCGTGGCGGCCTGGCGCAGCTCGTCCGCGTCCGCCTTCGCCTTGCCGAGCAGCTCCTCGGCGGTCCGGGCGCCCTCCTCGATCTGCTGGACGGCCTCGCGCCGGGCCTCGGCACGGATGCGCTCGCCCTCGGCGACCGCGTCCGAACGCAGCGTCTCCGCGTCACCGCGCAGCCGCCGCGCCTCCTCCTGGAGCTCGACCGTCTTGGCGCGGTACTCCTTGGTGTCGTCCTTCGCCGTGCCCTTGAGCTGCTCGGCGATGTCGTGCGCCTCGGCGCGCAGCCGGTCGGCCTCGGTCTCCGCCTCGGTGCGGATCCGCTCGGCCTCCTCGGAGGCCGCCTTCGTGGTCCGCTTGGCCTCCTCGGACGCCCTGTTCAGCACGTCCTCGGCGGTACGGGCCGCCTTGGCGAGCTGGGAGGCGGTCTCCTCGGCGGTGAGGCTGCGCGCGCTCTCCTCGGCCTCCGCGACGATCGTCTCGGCCTTGCTGCGGGCGTCGGCGACGATCTGCTCGGCGTCGGACTTGGTGGTCTCGGCCTCCTGGTTGGCCTCGCTGACCAGCCGGGCGATCTGCTCCTTCGCCGTCCGGGTGCGCTGTTCGTTGACCGACTCGGCGCTGGCGATCGCCTTCGCCGCGGCTTCCTTGGCCTCGTTGAGGACCTTGTCGGCCTCCGTCTGGGCCTCGCGCAGCGCGGTCTCGGCGGCGCTCATCCGCTGTTCGGCGGCCCGGCTGAGCTCGGCGGCCTGACGGCGGGCGTTGTCCGACTCGTTCGCCGTGGAGCTGCGCAGCTGCTCGGCGTGGTCGGTGGCCTCCTGGGCCTGCGTCGAGGCGGCGTTCAGCAGCCGCTCGGCGTCCGTGCGGGCACGGCGCAGCAGCGCCTCGGCCTCCGCGCGGGCGGCCTCGGCGTCGTTGGTGAGCCGCTGGCGCGCCTCGGCGACGATCCGCTCGGCCTCCGCGCGGGCCGTGGCGAGCGCCTGCTCGCCCTCGGCACGCGACTCGTCCACCAGGCGCCGGGCCTGGGACTCGGAGCGGGCGCGCAGCTGCTCCGCCCACGCCACGTTCTCGTTGACGTGCGACTCGACGGTCTGGCGCCGTTCCGCCAGTTCCTGGTCGAGCTGCTGGCGCCGGGTGACGGCCTCCTGGTGCAGCTCGGCCTGGAGCCGGGCGGCCTGCTCGGCGTGCTCCTGGAGGAGACGCTGCGTCTGTGCCCGTGCCTGGCTGATCTCGCGCTCGGCGTCGACGCGCAGCTGGTCGGCCTGCATCTGGGCATTGCGGAGCATCTGCTCGGCCTGATAGCCGATGTCGGCCCCGTCGTAGGCAGGACGGGTCGCCAGACTGCGGCGCGCCTCGTGCAGCTTGGCGCGCAGCACCTCGACCTGATAGCCGCGGTCCTCGGCGTGCTGGACGGCCTTCTCCCGCTCGGTCTTCAGCCGTTCCATCTCGGCCTCGAACCGAGAGAGGTGGTCGACGTCAGCCGCCGGCTCTCGCTCCTGGCGTTCGTAGCCCCGCACTGCGCGGTCCCATCCGTCCCCTGGTCACGTAATTCCGAACGAGCACCGTTCTTCGGCCGAACGGGGCCCCCGGGGAATGGTGTCAGATCAACGGCGGAGCACGGGCTGCTGCCCCGACGCTCGCCCCCCGAAACCTGGACCCCGGCCCTTGGTCCCGCTCGCCGGAAGGCGCCAGGACCACGGCCGTCTCCCGCAAAAGGCGACGGCCGACCCCAACCCTACCGGCCCAGATATACGGAGGTCAGTGCTCAGGTGACTCAACCGCCGCCGAAGTGACCAGTTCCGTCAGTACTCCGTGGCAATCCTTGGGGTGCAGGAACGTGATCCGGGACCCCATGGACCCGGTCCTGGGCTCGTCGTAGAGCACCCGGACGCCCTTGTTCCGGATGTCCGCGGCGTCCCCGTCGACGTCCGCGGTGCCGAAGGCGATGTGATGCACGCCCTCGCCGTTCTTGGCCAGCCATTTGCCCACGGCCGAGTCCTCGCGGGTGGGCTCCAGCAGCTGGAGGTAGGAGGCGCCGCCGTCGGACGTCTCGTTGATCTTGAGCATGGCCTCCCGGACGCCCTGCTCCTCGTTGACCTCGGAGTGGAAGACTTCGAAGCCGTACGTCGCACGGTAGAACTCGACAGTCCTGTCGAGGTCGAAACAGGCGATCCCGATGTGGTCGATTCGCGTAAGCATGGAGTCAGTGCAGCGCTCCCGGCGTGGTTACGCAACGTGCGCGCGATCACACTGCGGGCCGGATGACGGGTGGCCTACCGCTCAGTACATTCTCAGTAAACCCTCGTTCACTCCTCGGCTGTGCAGCCGGTAAGGGGATCGCACCTCATGTCTGGAACGAACAGCAACACCTCGGTGATCGTCGCGGGCGCCCGTACGCCCATGGGACGGCTGCTGGGCTCGCTGAAGTCCTTCTCCGGGGCCGACCTCGGCGGCTTCGCGATCAAGGCCGCCCTCGACCGCGCGGGCATCGGCGGCGACCAGGTGCAGTACGTGATCATGGGCCAGGTGCTCCAGGCCGGGGCAGGGCAGATCCCGGCGCGCCAGGCCGCCGTCAAGGCGGGCATCCCCATGAACGTCCCGGCGCTCACCATCAACAAGGTGTGCCTCTCCGGCCTCGACGCCATCGCCCTCGCGGACCAGCTCATCCGCGCCGGCGAGTTCGACATCGTGGTCGCCGGCGGCCAGGAGTCCATGACGAACGCCCCGCACCTGCTCCCGAAGTCCCGCGAGGGCTACAAGTACGGCGCGATCGAGATGCTCGACGCCATGGCGTACGACGGTCTGACGGACGCCTTCGAGGGCATCGCCATGGGCGAGTCGACGGAGAAGCACAACACCCGTCTGGGCATCCCGCGTCCGGTGCAGGACGAGCTCGCCGCCCTCTCCCACCAGCGCGCGGCGACCGCCCAGAAGAACGGCATCTTCGAGGCGGAGATCACACCGGTCGAGATCCCGCAGCGCAAGGGCGAGCCCGTCGTCTTCAGCAAGGACGAGGGCATCCGCGCCGAGACCACCGCCGAGTCGCTCGGCAAGCTGCGCCCGGCCTTCACCAAGGACGGCACCATCACCGCCGGCAGCGCCTCCCAGATCTCGGACGGCGCCGCCGCCGTGGTCGTGATGAGCAAGGCCAAGGCGCTGGAGCTCGGCCTGGAGTGGATCGCGGAGATCGGCGCCCACGGCAACGTGGCGGGTCCCGACAACTCCCTCCAGTCGCAGCCCTCGAACGCGATCCTGCACGCCCTGAAGAAGGAGGGCCTGGAGGTCGGGGACCTCGACCTGATCGAGATCAACGAGGCCTTCGCGGCGGTCTCGTACCAGTCGATGAAGGACCTCGGCGTGTCCACGGACAAGGTGAACGTCAACGGCGGCGCCATCGCCCTCGGCCACCCGATCGGCATGTCCGGCGCCCGTCTCGTGCTGCACCTGGCCCTCGAACTGAAGCGGCGCGGCGGCGGCGTCGGCGCGGCCGCCCTGTGCGGCGGCGGCGGTCAGGGCGACGCGCTGATCGTGCGGGTGTCCAAGGCCTGACCCGCTTTCGCACGACCGACATCTCGTGAACGGAGCTGTGATGCAGGACGTCTCCTCGCTGGTGACCCAGGCCAGGGAAGGGCGGCCGCGGGCGGTGGCCCGGCTGATCTCCCTGGTGGAGGGCGCGGCACCGCAGCTCCGTGAGGTCATGGCCGCGCTGGCCCCGCTGTCCGGCAACGCGTACGTGGTGGGACTCACCGGCTCGCCCGGCGTCGGCAAGTCGACCTCGACGTCGGCGCTGGTGACGGCCTACCGCCGGCAGGGCAAGCGGGTCGGCGTGCTGGCCGTCGACCCGTCCTCGCCGTTCTCCGGGGGCGCGCTCCTCGGCGACCGCGTCCGGATGTCCGACCACGCCTCGGACCCGGGCGTGTACATCCGCTCGATGGCCACGCGCGGCCACCTGGGCGGGCTGGCCTGGTCGGCCCCCCAGGCGATCCGCGTGCTGGACGCGGCGGGCTGCGACGTGGTCCTGGTGGAGACCGTCGGCGTCGGCCAGTCGGAGGTCGAGATCGCCTCCCAGGCGGACACCTCGGTGGTGCTGCTGGCCCCCGGCATGGGCGACGGCATCCAGGCGGCCAAGGCGGGGATCCTGGAGATCGGCGACGTGTACGTCGTCAACAAGGCCGACCGCGACGGCGCCGACGCCACCGCCCGCGAGCTCAACCACATGCTCAGCCTCGGCGAGTCCCGGGGGCCGGGGGACTGGCGCCCGCCGATCGTCAAGACGGTCGCCGCGCGCGGCGAGGGCGTCGACGAGGTCGTCGAGGCCCTGGAGAAGCACCGGGCGTGGATGGAGGAGCGCGGGGTCCTGGCCGAGCGCCGGCTCGCGCGGGCGTCCCAGGAGGTCGAGACGATCGCCGTCACCGCGCTGCGCCGCCGCATCGGCGACCTCCACGGCGACCGCCGTCTGAGCGCCCTCGCGGAGCGCATCGTCGCGGGCGAACTGGACCCGTACGAAGCCGCCGACACCCTGATCGAGGGCCTGAAGGAGAGCTGAGCGGACCGCCGGTCCAGGGCCGCGGAGAGCCGGGACGGGCGGCGCGGCGCCGGGCGGCCCCGCTCCGGGGCCGGTCCGCGTGCCCCCGTACCCGGCGCGCTCCGGCGTACCGGTGTGCGGCCCGGTGCGTCCGCACACCGGCGAGTGCGTCCACCCGTCCGGCACGCCCCCTCGTGGAGCGACCCCGGCGCGGTGCGCCGGGGTCGTGGCGCGTTCCCCACGGCCGGGTCGGCGACCGCCCTGGTCCGCGTGCGAAGCGCACGGACCCCGCGTCCGGAGGTGGACGCGGGGTCCGTGCGGCCGGTGGCGTGCGGTCCGGGGTGACGGGCGGCGCGCGGCAGCCCGGCCGGGTCGTGCCGTCGGGACCGTGCCGCGGGCGAGGGCGCCCCGCTCCTAAGGCTTGCCGCGCTGTCCCATCAGGTGTTCGGCGATCGGGCGCAGGGACTTGTGCAGGTCCTCGAGCGCCTCGGGCGACAGCAGGTCGATGAAGTGCCGCCGCACGGACGCCACATGATGCGGCGAGACCTTCTTCATCGTCTCCATGCCGTGCTCGGTGAGTACCGCGTACAGTCCCCGCCGGTCGGACTCGCAGTTCTCCCGGCGCACCAGGTCCGCGTTCTCCATGCGGGTGATCTGGTGCGAGAGCCGGCTCTTGGACTGGAGGGTGGCGGAGGCCAGGTCGCTCATCCGCATCCGTACGCCCTCCGACTCGGAGAGGTTCACCAGGATCTCGTAGTCGTTCATCGTCAGCCCGAACGGCTGAAGGTCCCTCTCAAGCTGGTACGTCAACAGCCTGTTGACCTCCAGGTGGGTGCGCCAGGCGCACTGCTCCGCATCGGTCAGCCAGGGCGTGGCCGTCTCGGTCTCCATAAATGAAGTCTACCTAAAATGTTGAAATGCGAACTAGTGAGGGGTTATGTGACTGTGCGCACGCGTTCGATGCGCGTTCGACGTCACACTCCGCAGACTACCGCTCACAGCCCGAAGCGACGCTGGAGGTCCCCCAGCTGTCCGGGAAGGCGCGGTGCCCCGGCCTGCTGCCCGTGCTGACCGGGCACCCCTCCCGCGCCCGGCACTCCCGCCTGCTGCGGGACCGCCCCCGTGGCCTGCTCGGCCATCAGGATCTCGGTGGACTGGAGCAGCACCGTGCCCGCCCCCACGAACTCGAACTGGTGCTCCTCGCCGGAGGCCCCGCCGAGGCCCGTCATCGCACGTAGACCGCCCATCACGCCCGTCATGTACCCGTGGTCGTAGTGGTGGCAGGGGGAGGGGCAGTCGGCCCACCCGACGAGGGCCTGGGGGTCGACCCGGATCGGGGGTTCCATGAACACCACCGGACCGTTGGACGCCGCCACGAACTTGCCGGTTCCGATCAGTGTCAGAAAGCCCGGCACGATCGACTGTTTGAGCGCGAGACTTGGCTGAAAAGCGAGCAGGTTGCCGGAGCGAACGGTCAGGTTGCCGTCTTCCAGGTCGTACGAATTCACGTCGAAGGCCCGGTCGGCGAGCAGCATCTTGCCCGAGCCCTGCGCCACGACCCAGTCGCTCGCGTGCAGTGGCGAATGGAACGACGTACGGACGAGACGGTCGAGCCGGCCGTGCCCGATGCCGTCGAACTCGATCGATCCGTAGTAGGCGATCATCTTGCCCTTCTGCAGGAACCACTGGCTCCCCTTGAGCTCCACGCAGAAGGTGTAGTTGTTGACGTTGTCGTCGGCCGGCAGCGACATCGGATCGTGGATCACGGGACCGCCGGGAACTCCGTACCCGCTCACGTGATTCCTCCAGGGGTGCCCCGGCCTTCAGGTCCGGGAGAGGGCGGACGCCTGTGGAACGGCGTAGGAAAGGCGGGGTCGCCGTCAGGGCGATGGGGAATCTTCCGGCTGGCGGGTGAGTGCGACCTCCAGGAGGTGCACGATTTCACCGTTGACCGACCTGCGGTCTCGCTTCGCCAGTGCGGCGAGGCGGTCGTGGAGCTTGCTGGGGAGTCGCACGGTGATGCGTTTCTCTTCATCCATGCCGCCATTGTAGTTGCCTGGTGACGTAGAGTTGCCATATGTTTGACGTCATGACGACAGCAGAACGACAGGTGAAGGATGTCGGGTGCGCCCGATATGCCTATCGCCTGCGCGTGTCGTCGTCCGCCCATGCGGCGCTGGAGGCGGAATGGGCGCGGTGTCGGTGGATCTGGAACGAATGTGTGGCCCGGTCGAAGAAGGCGTACGCCGAGGGCGAGAAGTGCGGCCCGGCCGGGTTGGACAGGATGCTGACCGAGGCCCGTACCGTGAACGCGTGGTTGCGCCAGGGATCCTCGGTGCCGCAGCAGCAGATCATCCGCGACTTCGGCAAGTCCCGTGCCAAGGCGCTGAAGGATGTCAAGGCCGGACTGCCGCAGCGCCAGCGGGCTGGGATGCCGAGGTACAAGAAGAAGCACACGGCCGACCCGTCGCTGAACTACACACAGCGTGGGTTCCGCCTTAAGGGCGGGCGCCTGCACCTCGCGGGCGGCATCACCGTGACGGTGGTGTGGTCGCGGGACCTGCCTGGGCCACCGTCCTCCGTGCGCGTCCACTGTGACAGCCTCGGTCACTGGTACGCCTCGTTCGTTGTCGCGACCGTCGCTCAGGCCCTGCCTGTCACCGGGCGAGACATCGGCATCGACTGGGGCGTCAGGGAAACCGCGACCACCACCTCGGACGCCCACGACCTGCCCCACGCCCAGCACGGCAGGAACGCCGCGCAGCGCCTGGCCCGTTATCAGCGGATGACGGCCCGCAGGAAGCCCCAGCGCGGACAGACCGGTTCGAAGGGGTATCGCGAAGCGCGGAAGCAGACCGCGAAACTCCACAAGAAGGTCGCCCGACAACGCGAGGACACCGCCCGCAAGTGGGCGAAAAAGGTCGTGCGTGACCACGACCGTCTGGCCGTCGAGGACTTCCGCCCGAAGTTTCTTGCCAAGACCACGATGGCCCGCAAGGCCGCTGACGCCGCGATCGGCGCGACCAAGCAGGCACTGATCCACATGGCCCGCAAGCACGGCCGCGAACTGTACTTCGTCAATCCCGCGCACACCACGATGGACTGCGCACAGTGCGGGGCGAGAACCAAGCACGCGCTACCTCTCTCTGAACGAACCTATGCCTGCACCGCATGCGGAGCCGTGTCCTCCAGGGACAAGAACTCCGCCCGCGTGATGCTCGTCCGGGCTGGTCTCAACCCGGCTGGTGCTGATCGTGTAAGAGCTGCTGGATCGCCGGTCCACAGCCAGCGTGAGCCAGGAATCCCTCTCCTTCTTTAGGAAAGGGAGGAGTCAAAGCTTCTCCTCCGAGGCCTGGACGTACACCGAACCGCTGCCGCTCAGCTCCAGCTGGAACGCCTCGCCGGAGCCGCGTCCCACCATGTCGCGCCAGCCCAGCGCCGTGGACAGCTTGTTGCGCACGTCTCCGTGGTGCGCCACGTACGCCTGCGGGTCGACGTGCACCGCGCGCTGCGGGGTGATCGGGACCTCGAAGACACCGCCGTGCGCCATGACGGCCACGGCCCCGTGGCCCTTCAGCGTGGTCGTGAAGAGCCCCTGGCCCGTCACCTGGCCGCGCACCATGCCCATGACGCCGCCCTGCGAGCCGAGGAACATCGTGCCCTGCTGGAGCGTCCCGTCGAAGGCCAGCAGCCGGTCCGCCTCGACGTACAGCGTGTCGCCGGTGAGGGTGATCACGTGGACGTGGTGGCCGCCGTGCCCGAAGAGCACCGTGCCCGAACCCTCCACGGTCATCAGGGGGGTGGCCTCGTTGGCCAGGCGGCGGCCGATCATCGACATCACCCCGCCCTGCCCGCCCTGGACGTTGGGCGTGAACGACACCTCGCCCTTGTACGCGAGCATCGCGCCGCGCTGACTGAACAGCCGCTGCCCCGGCACCACCGTGGCCTCGACCATCTTCGAGTTCACCTCGCGGAACGCCATCTCAAACATCCCCCGCGATCGTGTTGCGCTCGCTGGGCTGGACGTAGACCAGCCCGTCGCCCTCGAAGCGCATCTGGAACGCCTCGCCGCCGCCCTCGCCGAGGAGCGTGCGGAACGTCACACCGGACTGCAGCGACTGCCGTACGTTCCCCTGGTGCGCGATGTAGGCGCCCGGGTCGACCGTCAGCGGGTACTGCGCGCTGACCCGCAGCACCACCGCGGGGCCGTCCGACATGATCGCCGCCTGGCCGTGGCCCTCGACGGTCGTCGTGAACAGGCCGTTGCCCTGCGAGGCGCCGCGCAGCCCCGTGAACGTCGTGCCCGTGCGCAGACCCGCGTCCGTGGCGAGCAGATTGCTCGACTCCACGTACAGCTTGTCCCCCTGAAGGGCCACCAGGTTGATCTCCGAGGCCCGGTCGGCGAACCAGCAGGTGCCGTGCCCCTTCACCTCCATCACCGTCATCTGTTCGCCGGTGAGGCGCCGGGTCACCATCCCCCGGATCCCCTCACCGCCCCCGCTCAGCTTCTTGAAGGCCATCTGGCCGTCGTACGCGACCATGGAGCCGTTCTTCGCCTTGACGGCGTCCCCGGTCATGTCGACGGCCAGCACCTTGCTGCCCTGAAGTCGAAACATCGCCACGCTGCGAAGGTAGCCGCAGCGTCGGGCCCGCGGACAGGGTCCGTGGGTGGATCCTGTCCCTGATCCGCCCCCTAGGGGACGCGTCGTCCGGTGTCGTCCGATATCGCCCGGCACCATCCGGCGCCGCCCGGCCCCCCGGACCCGGGCCCCCGCACGCCGGATGCCACAATGGCCGGGGCGCTTGTGCTCGCGTTCACAAAGAAGCGTCTCCCCCGACAGCGAATCCCACCGAAGGTGACCCGTGGACATAAAGACCGCCACCGCACTCCGCCGGCTCCGCCTGGTCTCGGCCCCCGAAGCCGTTTCCTTCCTGCTGCTGCTCGTCTGCTCGGTGCTGAAGCGGACCACGGACTTCAACGCCGTCCCCGTGATGGGCGCCGTCCACGGCCTCCTCTTCGTCCTGTACGTGATCTTCTGGGCGGACGCCTGGAACCGCGCCCGGTGGA
This sequence comes from Streptomyces sp. NPDC058751, assembly GCF_042746485.1. Taxonomy (NCBI): domain Bacteria; kingdom Bacillati; phylum Actinomycetota; class Actinomycetes; order Kitasatosporales; family Streptomycetaceae; genus Streptomyces; species Streptomyces sp. NPDC058751. Next base: position 133,422 of record NZ_JBHYPZ010000021.1, read on the forward strand.
GCTTCGGCACCGGCGCCCTCTACCTCGTCCTCTCCGTCCTGCCCACCGGCGGCTTCTTCGCCGACCGCAGGCTCAAGCGCGAGACCGAGGACGCGGTCGTCGCCTCGCGCGCCGTCGGGGAAGGGGCCGTGAAGGCATGATCGTCGCCTTCTCCGTGACACCGCTCGGCGTCGGCGAGGACGTGGGGGAGTACGTCGCCGACGCCGTCCGCGTGGTCCGCGAGTCGGGCCTGCCCAACCGCACCGACGCCATGTTCACCTCGGTCGAAGGCGAATGGGACGAGGTGATGGCCGTCGTCAAGCGTGCCGTCGCCGCCGTCGAGGAGCGCGCGCCCCGCGTCTCGGTCGTCCTCAAGGCGGACATCCGTCCCGGTGTGACGGACGGCCTCACCTCCAAGGTGGAGACGGTGGAGCGGCACCTGTCGGCGTGACCCCGTGGCTCCGTGCCCCCGTGGTCCACGGCTCCATGACCCCGCAAAGGCGTGACGACATGACCACATGACGGTATGTCGGCATATCGGCATCACCTCGGGCGCGGGTCCCGAGCGAGAACCCCGGTCCCCAGGGCCGGGGTTCTCGTGCGTCCCGCTCCGCACCGGCGTCACCCGCCCGCCCGCCGCCGCACTCCTTCGGACCCGCCCCGCTCGACGTGTCGCGAAAACTCCACTTATGTGTGGGTATCCGCCATGACGATCACCGGACTCGTCGAACCACGGGAGGGCGATGTGCGGCCCGCGGGCTACGACTACGACAGCTACAGCCGGCTCGCCGGACCCCTGACCGAGCCGCCCGCCACCGGCTACCGGGTGCAGTACACCAAGCTGCTGTCGCGCGAGCCGCACCGAATAGGCGCCCTCCTGCTGATGGCCCTCGCCCCGGTCCTCGCCTGCGCGCTCCTCGTCTATCTCGTGTGGCCCACCCACTGGGTGCGGCGCGAGGGCGGCGAGCCGTGGCTGATCGCCCTCGACACCACGATGCTCGTCGCCATCGGGCTGATCGAACTGTTCGTGGTCGTCAACGTCATGAGCATCGCCCACGCGACGATGGTCGCGCGCGACCCCGTCCCCGTCCCGCCCGCCCAGGGGACCCGGGTCGCCTTCCTCACCACCTACGTCCCGGGAAAGGAACCCCTCGCCACGGTCCGCGCCACCCTCGAAGGCGCGGTCGCGCTCACCCACGCCGGCCCCCTCGACGTCTGGCTGCTCGACGAGGGCGACGACGAACGGGCCAGGGCGCTCTGCGCCGAGCTCGGCGTCCGGCACTTCACCCGGTCCGGGGTGCCCGAGTGGAACCTCCCCGAGGGCCGCCACAAGGCCCGCACCAAGCACGGCAACTACAACGCGTGGCTCGCCCTGTACGGGCACGCGTACGATTTCTTCGCCTCCGTCGACACCGATCACGTCCCGCTGCCCGGATTCCTGGAGCGCATGCTGGGCTACTTCCGGGACCCCGACGTCGCGTTCGTCGTCGGCCCCCAGGTGTACGGGAACTACGGGAACAACCCCGTCACCAAGGCAGCGGAGTCCCAGCAGTTCCTCTTCCACGCCCTCATCCAGCGCGCGGGCAACCGCTACGGCTCGCCCATGTTCGTCGGCACCAACAACGCCGTCCGCATCGCGGCCCTCAGACAGATCGGCGGGCTGTACGACTCCATCACCGAGGACATGGCCACCGGGTTCGAACTGCACCGGCACCGCAACCCCCGGACCGGCAGGCACTGGCGGTCCGTCTACACGCCGGACGTCCTCGCCGTCGGCGAGGGGCCCTCCTCCTGGACCGACTTCTTCACCCAGCAGGCGCGCTGGTCGCGCGGCACCTACGAGACCCTGTTCCAGCAGTACGGGAAGGCGCTGCTCACCATGCCCCCCGGCCGGCTCCTCTCGTACACGCTGATGCTCCTCTACTACCCGATGACGGCCGTCAACTGGCTCCTGGGCGTCCTGAGCTGCTTCCTGTTCCTGTGGTCCGGGGCGTCGGGGACCGAGGTCACCGCGTCCGTGTGGCTGATGCTCTACAGCGACGCCGCCGCCCTGCAGATCTGCCTGTACCTGTGGAACCGGCGGCACAACGTCTCCCCGCACGAACCCGAGGGATCGGGCGGCCTGGCCGGCATGGCGATGTCGGCCCTGTCCGCCCCCGTCTACCTGAAGGCCCTGGGCGAGGCGGTCGTCCGGCGCCCCAGCCGTTTCGTCGTCACCCCCAAGGGGCACGGCGCGAGCCCCGACCGGCTGGGGACCTTCCGGCTCCATCTCGGCTGGGCCGCGCTGCTCGCCGTCTCGCTCGGCGCCTCCGCCGTCCTCGGCCACACCCACGCGGCCATGCGGACCTGGGCGCTGCTGGCCATGGGCGTCTGCCTGGCCCCGGTCGCGGTCTGGATCCGCACCCTCGCCGGGGAGCGCCGGACCCGGTCGGCGGCCCCCGCTCCCGCCCGCGTACCCGACCGCCGGGAACCGGCGGCGGGCACCCCCGTCACGGTCACCGGCTCCCCGACAGGAGGCACCTAGGACATGGCCCGCCGGCCCTCGAAGAAGACGAAGAAGACGGCGCTCGGCATCACGGGCATCGCCGTCCTCGCGGCGCTCAACGCCCCGGCCGCGCTCGGCCTCGCCGGTGAGGCGTACCACGAGTACAAGATCTCCCGGCCCGCCTACACGGCGGAGTACGGCTCCTGGAGCGGCGTCGACATCCCCCCGGAGTACCGCACCAACGCGATCCACGCGGCGCTGCTGCACACCGGGAAGGTGCTCATCGTCGCCGGGTCGGGCAACGAGCAGAGGAAGTTCGACCGGGGTTCCTTCGACACGGTCCTGTGGGACCCGGTGAGGAACACCTTCAAGAAGATCCCCACACCGGACGACTTCTTCTGCTCCGGACACGCCCAGCTCCCCGACGGCAGGATGCTCGTGGCCGGGGGCACCGCCCGCTACGAGAAGCTGGACGGCGAGGTCGTGCGGGCCGGCGGCGGCATGCGCGTGAAGAACGAGAACCCCGACAGGACCGTCGTCCTCAAGAAGGGCACCGTCTTCCGTTCGCCCGCCGGCGTCGACTACGTCAGCAAGGCGGACGTGACGGTCCCGAGAGCCCGGCGGAACCAGATCGTCACCTACGACCGCACCGGCGCCATGCAGCCCTGGAGGACCGAGGTCACCGCGGGGGAGGCCCGTGTCTTCGTCGAGGCCGAGGAGGAGGGGCCGGGGTCGGTCACCGACCGGCGGGCCCAGTACGAGATCGTCGGACTGCGCGGCGAGGACGCCCGCAACACGTACGGCCTCTCGGAGAGGATCACCCTGGAGAAGCAGGACTTCCAGGGCATCAGGGCCGCCTACGAGTTCGACCCGAGGGCCGAGCGGTACGTCCCCGTCGACCCGATGGACAAGGCCCGCTGGTACCCGACCCTCGTGGGACTCGACGACGGACGCGTCCTCGCCGTCTCCGGACTCGACGACGTCGGGGTCGTCGACCCCGGTGACAACGAGATCTACGACCCGGTGACGAAGAGGTGGAGCCCCGGACCCCACCGCTACTTCCCCACCTACCCGGCCCTCTTCCTCACCGAGGGCGGAAAACTCTTCTACCCGGCCTCCAACGCCGGGTACGGGCCCGCCGACCAGGGCCGCGAGCCGGGCCTGTGGGACCCGCGGACCAACACCTTCCAGAAGGTGCCCGGCCTCAGGGACGCCGACCGGACGGAGACCTCCGCGTCGGTCCTGCTGCCGCCCGCGCAGGACCAGAAGGTGATGGTCCTCGGCGGCGGAGGCGTCGGCGAGTCCGGGAAGTCCACCGCCCGCACCGCCGTCGTCGACCTCAGGAAGGACAGCCCGGCCTTCACGGACGGCCCCGACCTCCCCCAGGGAACGCGCTACCTGAACAGCGTGATCATGCCGGACGACACCGTCTTCACCACCAACGGCTCCAGGGACTACCGCGGCCGCGGGGCCAGCAACATCCTCAAGGCGCAGTTCTACGACCCCCGCACCAACACCTTCCGCGAGGCCGCCTCCCCCCGCGTGGGCCGCAACTACCACTCCGAGGCACTGCTCCTGCCCGACGGCCGTGTCGCCACCTTCGGCTCGGACCCGCTCTTCGACGACCGGAAGAACACCAAGCTGGGCCACTTCGAACAGCGCATGGAGGTCTTCACCCCGCCCTCCCTGCACCGCGACGGCGACCGGCGCCCGGTGCTGGGAGCGGGCCCCGGGGAGCTGGACGCGAACCACCGGGCGACCTTCGCCACCGGCCATCCGGAACGGGTCGCCAGGGCCCGGCTGATGCGGCCGAGCGCCGTCACCCACACCACGGACGTCGAGCAGCGGTCGATCGAGCTGGGCCTGACGAAGACGGCGGACTCGGTCACCGTCGACGTACCGAGGGACCCGGCGCTGGTGCCGCCCGGCTGGTACATGCTCTTCGTGACGGACGCCCGCGGCACGCCGTCCGAGGCGAAGTGGATCCGCGTCGGGTGACGCCCGGCGCCAGGCCGCCGCAGGCCGTCAGCCGGCGGAGCCGCGCGTCAGCCCCAGGGCGTACTCCGGCCACCACCGGCCGGCCGCCGGTCCGCCCCCGCACTCCCCGTCCGACTCGCCCGGCCGCTTGATCCACAGGTAGGCGTCGAGGAGGGGCTCGCCGGTGGCCGTGGTCGGCCGGGTGCCCAGCGCCCGGCCGGGCGGGTTGCACCAGACCCCCTCCAGCGGGCCGTTGCCGTTGCGGCTGCTGTCGACGACGAAGTGCTTGCCGCCGAGCCTGCCGGAGAGGCGCACGCCGTACTCCCTGCTGACCGCGTCCGTCTGGAAGTTGGACACGTTGAGCGAGAAACCGTCGGCGTGCGCGATGCCCGCCCGCTCCAGGGGGCCGACCAGGTTCTCCGGGTCGGGGATCCAGGAGGGGTTCCCGGCGTCCAGGTACACCTTCGTGCGCGGCTGGCGCTTCAGCCGGACGATCGCCTCACCCAGCAGCCGCTCGCGCTCGGCGTGGTGCTCGCCCGGCGTGCAGCCGTCCACGACGTGGGCGACCGCGTCCGGTTCCAGGACCACCAGGGCCCGGCCGTCACCGAGGGCGCCGGCGAACCTGTCGATCCACCACCGGTAGGCGTCCGCGTCCGCCGCCCCGCCCGCCGAGTGCCGGCCGCAGTCCCGGTGCGGGATGTCGTACGCCACGAAGAGCGCCGTCCGTCCTTCCCGGGCCGCGGACGCGATCGCCGACCGGACCGCCGGAGCGGGGTCGAGCTCGCCCGCCGGCCACAGGGCGACGGGCTCGTCCGCGATCCGGCTCAGCAGCGCGGCGTCCGCGGCACGGCCCTGCCGGCGCCACAGCTCGATCTGCCGGGCCGCCGGGCCCCGCGGGTCGACCCAGAAGGGCGAGCGGGCTGCGGGGCCCGTCCGCTTCGAGGCGCCGCCGGCGGCCGGGGCCCGTCCGGTCCCGGGCTCGGTCGCGCAGCCCGCCATGAGCCCGAGCACCGCGAGTGCCGCGAGGGCGTGGATCAGCCGGGGCATGCCGCTCCCTTGCGCGAAGGTGACGAACGGTCACCAATCGTGGCACAGCGGGCCGTCGCGGCGGGGGAGGCGGCATGGCCCGGTGGGGCGGCCGGCGGTCCCGTCCTCCCCGGTGCTCCCGGTCAGCCGCCCGACGCCAGGGCGATGCCGAGCGGTGTCCGCTCGTACAGCACCTGGTGCCCGTACCGGCGCGAGACGAGCAGGCCCGCGTCGCGCAGGGCGGTGAGGTGCGCGGAGACCGACGACGGGGCGAGGCGCAGCCGGTGCGCGAGCGAGGTCGTGCCCGCCGGTTCGTCGAGCGCGGTGAGCACGGCGGCCCGGCCGCGCCCGAGGAGCCGTACGAGCGCGTCGGGAGCGCGGTCCGCCGGCTCGCCCCACAGGCCGCCGATGCCGCGCGCGGGGTAGACGAGCGTCGCCTGCCACGGAGGCTCGAAGCCGCTGATCACGTCCGGCCAGGAGAACACGCTCGGCATGAGGACCAGGCCCCCGCCGGCCAGACGCCGTTCGTGATGGCCCCCCACCTCCACGGTCAGCGTGTGCGAGCGCCAGCCGAAACGCCGGTCGATCTCGGGGAGGAGCCCGCCGAGGCCGACCTCGGCCAGGCGCCGGGAGTGGAAGGCGACGTCGGCGTCCAGCAGGGCGCGCAGCCGCGGCCAGTCCGGTTCGACGAGGGTGTGCCAGGCCTGTTCCAGCAGGCCCGTCAGTTCCCGGACCAGGCGGGCCGGGTCGGCCAGCAGGGCCCGGCCGCGCGGCGAGGCCAGGGCGCCGGGGGTGTCGGCGAGCGAGCGCGCGCTCTCCTCGCGGGCCACCTCGGGGTCGGCCGTGCGGACGGCGGCGATCTCCTCCTCGAAGCTCGCCGCCGGGCCCAGCGGGGGCGGCCCGAGCCAGTCGGGGGAGTAGCCGCGCCGGGGCATCAGCAGCCACAGCGGGGTGAGGTCGAGCCCGGCGGCCGCCGCGCGCATGCGGCGCAGCCAGGGTGCGTGATAGCCGTGCCGCTCGGGCCGGTTGAGCGTGCGTACCGCCTCCTGCGTCTCCCACAGCGGCGACACCGCGAACCGGCAGTTGAGGAGGTCGTCCTCCCCGAAGTGCAGCAGTGACGGCATGAGCGACCCCGGAAGATTCGGCTGAGGCCGAAACTCTACGTCGTCGCGGCGGGTGCCGGGCACGCTGTCGCCCATGCCGGAAGCAGAGACGAAGGGCCCGACGACGGCGCCCGCACCAGAGCCCGCCCCGCAGGACGCCGCAGGTCAGGACCCGGCGGGCCCCGCGACGCCCGTCGCGGAGGCGGCACCCGCGCGGAGCGGGTACGGTCCCGTGTTCGCCGTGCCCGAGTTCCGTGCCGTCTTCGTGGCGCACGCCTTCTCGCTGCTCGGGCTCGTCGTCAGCGAGATCGCGCTCTCCGTCCTCGTCTACGGTCTGACGGGCTCCCCGCTGCTGAGCGCCCTGACGTTCGCGCTCGGGTTCCTGCCCTATCTGATCGGCGGGACCCTGCTCGCGGGAGTCGCGGACCGCTTCCCGGCCCGCCGGGTCCTGGTGGTGTGCGACCTGGTGTGCGCGGGCTGCGTGGCCGTGATGGTGCTGCCGGGCGCGCCCGTCGCGGTGCTGCTCACGATGCGGGCCGCGCTCGCCCTGGTCGCCCCGGTCTTCCAGGGGACGCGGACGGCGACCCTCGCGGACGTCCTCGGCGACGGCGAACTGTTCGTGCTCGGCCGCTCCCTGCTGCGGATCCTGTCGCAGAGCGCGCTGCTCGCCGGCTTCGGGACGGGCGGCCTGCTGCTCACCGTCGTCTCCCCGCGCCACGCGCTCCTCGTCACGGTCTGCACCTTCCTCGCCTCCGCGGTGCTGCTGCGCTTCGGCACCCGCCGGCGGCCCGCGCGGGCCGACCGGGGGCGGGCGCTCGTGCGGGACTCCCTGCGCGGGGCCCGTCGGGTGCTGGCCGACCGGCGGATCCTCGTGCTGCTCCTGCTGTTCTGGGTGCCGCCGATGTTCGCCGTCGCGCCGGAGGCCCTGGCGGCGCCGTACGCCGAGGGCCTCGGGGCCGGAACGGCCGGGCTCGGCCTGCTGATGTGCGCGCTGCCCGTCGGCACGATCGCGGGGGAGCTGTTCGCGGGCTCGCGGCTGCGGCCGGCGACCCGGCGCAGGCTCACGCTCCCGCTGGTCTGCGTCACGCTGCTGCCCTACGCCGCCTACGCGCTGCGGCCCGGTCTCGGCTGGACGCTGGCCCTGCTGGTGCTCGCGGGCGCCGGATCGGCGTACACCCTCGGCCTGGACCAGTGGTTCGTGCGGGCGGTGCCGGACGAACTGCTCGGGCGGGCCATGACGTTGAACTCGGCCGGGCTGATGACCGCTCAGGGCGTGGGGATGGTCCTGTCGGGCGCGGTGGCGGAGTTCGCCGGGGTGCGGGCGACGCTCGTGGGCGCGGGCGTCCTCGGGAGCGCGGTCTGTCTGGCCCTGGCGGTGGCGGCCCGGCGCTCCGGGCACGGGACCGCGCGCGCCGGGGAGAACGGCGGGGACACCGGGGGCCGGTGAGCCCGCCCCACCCCCTGTCACCGGTCCCGGGGCGTCGGTCCCGGGACCGCCCCCGCGCGGGCCGATACCGAAAAGCGAGACGGGGCTGACCACGATGTGACCGGCCGGTAAGGTCGTTGACGTGCCGAAGCCGCTCAGTCTTGCCTTCGATCCCATCGCCCGCGCCGACGAGCACTGGCGCCAGCGCTGGGGTGCCGTGCCGTCCATGTCCGCGATCACCTCGATCATGCGCGCGCACCAGATCCTGCTCGCCGAGGTGGACGCGGTCGTCAAGCCGTACGGACTGACCTTCGCGCGCTACGAGGCGCTGGTGCTCCTCACCTTCTCCAAGGCGGGCGAGCTGCCGATGTCCAAGATCGGCGAGCGGCTGATGGTGCATCCGACGTCCGTCACGAACACGGTGGACCGGCTCGTGCGGTCCGGGCTCGTCGACAAGCGGCCGAACCCGAACGACGGCCGGGGCACCCTCGCCTCCATCACCGACAAGGGCCGTGAGGTCTGCGACGCGGCCACCCGCGATCTGATGGCGATGGACTTCGGGCTCGGGGTCTACGACGACGAGGAGTGCGCGGAGATCTTCGCCATGCTGCGGCCGCTGCGCGTCGCCGCGCACGACTTCGACGACGAGTGAGGGGCGGGGACGGCTCCCGACCCGGGCGAAGATCGCCCGGAACCTACCGTTACGCTCGTCAGCATGAAATCCAGCGTGCTGACCCGCTACCGCGTCATGGCGTACGTGACCGCCGTCATGCTGCTCGTGCTGTGTACCTGCATGGTCTTCAAGTACGGGTTCAAGATGGGTGAGGACGTCACCTTCGCGGTCTCACAGGCCCACGGCATCCTCTACATCATCTACCTGATCTTCGCCTTCGACCTGGGCTCCAAGGCCAAGTGGCCGTTCGGCAAGCTGCTGTGGGTGCTGCTGTCCGGGACGATCCCCTTCGCCGCCTTCTTCGTCGAGCGCAAGATCGTCCGCGAGACGCTTCCGCTGGTCGGCGACGTGCAGGTCGCTCCCGTCAAGGCGTAACCCTTCCGCCGTGACCCCTCACGGCGGTTTGCCGTCGACATTTACTAGGACGTCCTAGTAAATTTGAGGGCATGGACGCTCACGCCATCGAGGAAGGCCGCCGACGCTGGCAGGCCCGTTACGACGCGTCACGCAAGCGCGACGCCGACTTCACCACGCTCTCCGGAGATCCCGTGGAGCCGGTGTACGGTCCCCGCCCGGGGGACGGGTACGAGGGCTTCGAGCGGATCGGCTGGCCCGGCGAGTACCCCTTCACCCGCGGCCTGTACGCGACCGGCTACCGGGGCCGCACGTGGACCATCCGCCAGTTCGCCGGGTTCGGCAACGCCGAGCAGACCAACGAGCGGTACAAGATGATCCTCGCCAACGGCGGCGGGGGCCTCTCGGTGGCCTTCGACATGCCGACGCTGATGGGCCGCGACTCGGACGACCCCCGCTCGCTCGGCGAGGTCGGGCACTGCGGTGTCGCGATCGACTCGGCGGCCGACATGGAGGTCCTCTTCCGGGACATCCCGCTCGGTGACGTCACCACGTCGATGACGATCAGCGGTCCGGCGGTGCCGGTCTTCTGCATGTACCTGGTCGCCGCCGAGCGCCAGGGCATCGACCCCGCCGTGCTCAACGGCACGCTCCAGACCGACATCTTCAAGGAGTACATCGCGCAGAAGGAGTGGCTCTTCCAGCCCGAGCCGCACCTGCGCCTCATCGGCGACCTGATGGAGCACTGCGCGGAGAAGATCCCCGCGTACAAGCCGCTGTCCGTCTCCGGGTACCACATCCGCGAGGCCGGCTCCACGGCCGCGCAGGAGCTCGCCTACACGCTGGCGGACGGCTTCGGCTACGTCGAGCTGGGCCTGTCCCGCGGACTCGACGTGAACGTCTTCGCCCCCGGCCTCTCGTTCTTCTTCGACGCGCACGTCGACTTCTTCGAGGAGATCGCCAAGTTCCGCGCGGCCCGCCGGATCTGGGCCCGCTGGATGCGGGACGTGTACGGGGCCACCTCCGAGAAGGCGCAGTGGCTGCGCTTCCACACGCAGACCGCGGGCGTCTCGCTGACGGCCCAGCAGCCGTACAACAACGTCGTGCGCACCGCCGTCGAGGCGCTCGCGGCCGTCCTCGGCGGCACGAACTCGCTGCACACCAACGCGCTGGACGAGACGCTCGCGCTGCCCTCCGAGCAGGCGGCGGAGATCGCCCTGCGCACCCAGCAGGTGCTCATGGAGGAGACCGGCGTCGCCAACGTCGCCGACCCGCTGGGCGGTTCCTGGTACGTCGAGCAGCTCACCGACCGGATCGAGGCCGACGCGGAGAAGATCTTCGAGCAGATCAAGGAGCGCGGACTGCGGGCGCACCCGGACGGGCGCCACCCCATCGGTCCGATCACCTCCGGCATCCTGCGCGGGATCGAGGACGGCTGGTTCACCGGAGAGATCGCCGAGTCGGCGTTCCAGTACCAGCGGTCGGTCGAGAAGGGCGACAAGCGGGTCGTCGGCGTCAACGTCCACCACGGGTCCGTGACCGGCGACCTGGAGATCCTCCGGGTCAGCCACGAGGTGGAGCGCGAGCAGGTGCGGGTGCTGGCCTCCCGCAAGGGCGACCGCGACGAGGCCGCCGTGCGCGGCGCGCTCGACGCCATGCTGGCCGCGGCGCGCGACGGCTCGAACATGATCGCCCCCATGCTGGAGGCGGTCCGTGCCGAGGCGACGCTGGGTGAGATCTGCGGTGTCCTGCGCGACGAGTGGGGCGTGTACACGGAGCCGGCGGGCTTCTGAACGACTCCGGGCGGCCCGGCACCCCTGACTGCCCGGCTGCCCGGGCCCGGAACACCAGACAGGCATTTTTCGCCCCCTCCGCCCCTACCCGACCCGTAACGGGGGCTCCGCCCCCGGCCCCCCGCTCCTCAAACGCCGGAGGGGCTGGATCTTCCCGGCCGGGGCTGAAGATCATGCCCGCAAGGGGATGGATCTCGCACCCGCACCCGGGATTCGGCGGGAGGGGCCGTGCCGGTACATCACATGCCCGTCGCCACCGACGATCACATCTCCGTCCAACGGCGACGGGCGGATGTACCGGCACGGCCCCGACCCACC